>JBIOTP010000391.1:0-8968 GCA_044865965.1 Solirubrobacteraceae bacterium | reverse complement strand
GTCGAGAGCATGAACGGCGCGTTCCACGGCGTGATCACCGCCGCCGGCCCGGCCGGCATGCGCTGGACGCGGTTCCAGGTGCCCTTAGAGTGCCAGTCGCGCTCCTCGTAGGCCACCGCCAGGTCGGCGTAGTTGCGGTAGTTGAGCGCGCCGCGGGCGATCACGCGCGCCTTCAGCGAGCGCAGCAGCATCGCGATGTCGGCGCACTCGACCTCGGCGATCCGGTCGATGTTCGCGTCGATCAGGTCGGCGAGCCGGTGCAGGTGGGCGGCGCGCCCAGCCGGGCCGAGCGCGGCCCACGCCGGGAAGGCAGCGTGCGCCGCGCGCACCGCGCGGTCGACCTCCTCGGCACCCGCGCGGGCCACCTCGGCGAGCAGCGAGCCGTCGATCGGCGAGCGCGTCTCGAAGGTGCGCTCGCTGCCGACGCGCTCGCCGCCGATGTAGTGGTCGGTACGCGTGAGCGTCGTCATGCGAGCTCCTTGACGGTCTCGAGGTCGTCGACCGTGTAGGCGAACGTGAACCGGTAGCCGCGCTCCACCGAGACCGGCGCGAGCAGCGTGTGCTCCTCGCCCGGCGCGTCGAACAGCTCGAGCGACGCCTCGCCTTCCCAGATCTCCGAGATGGAGCGGTCACGCGAGCGCGAGCGCACCAGCTCGTGCACCTGCGGCTCGTCGTGGCGCCCGGCGGCGAGCCGCGGGAAGTGGCGCACGTTGACGATCGGCGGCGCGGTGTGCAGCGAGCCGTCAACGCTCGGGCGCTCGAGCGTCACCCGCGCCTGGGCGAGCCGATGCCCGCGCGCCGAGCACGTCGCGCCGAACGCCGAGCCTTCGGCGATCCCCGGCGCCGCGCGGCAGGCGAGCTGGTAGCTGCGGGTCATCCAGACCTCGCCGAGCTTCTTGGGGAAGCCCTGGATCCACCCGCGCGCGAGTGCGAAGTCCTGATCGACCCAGATGAACGGGCAGGTCGTGACCTCCTCCCCGTCGAGCAACGCGTTGACCACGATGTAGCACTCTCGGTAGTGCGAGCGGACCGGGTCCAGCAGCTCGTCGCCGCCCTCGGAGCACGACTGCCAGTCGGCGAACACCGCCGCGCAGCGACTGGCGTCCGGGTGCGGGTCCAGGCCGTCCGGCAGCACGGAGATCGCGGCATCCGGGTCGGCGTGGAAGTCGACGACGAGGAAGTCCCCGACGTAGTGCCACGGCGGGGGCGGGACCAGGCCGGCCCGGCCGCGCGGCGTGCGCGGGATCGTGTAGCCCTGCAGGCTCATGCCAGCACCACCCCCAACGTCTCCAGGCTGTCGCGCTCGGAGGCGATCGCCGCCTCGTCGAAGCGGAAGTACGAGCGGGGCGGCAGCGGGCCCCAGGTGTTGGACGAGTACCGGTCGTCCGGCCACTCGCGCGGCTCGTGGTCGGCGCCGAGCTGCTCCATGTCGCAGTAGAGCTCGACGAAGCATGCCTCCTCGACGATCCGGACGTAGGACGCGATGTTGCCGCCCACGCCGTGCCGCGTCGGGCCCCAGCCGAGCCAGCGCCCGTGCCGGCCAAGGTGGTCGAGCGCGATGCGCATCTGCCCGATGTCGACCACGTCGAAGGCGAGGTGGTGGAAGTGCGAGTGGGCGGGTGGGACCGCTTTCACCAGCGCCATCACGTGGTGGTCGGAGCCGATGTGCAACCACACGCCGGCGTCGCCGAGCCAGTCCGTCAGCTTCATGCCGAGCACGTCGACGTAGAAGTCCTTCTGCTCCTGCACGCGCGCGGTGAGGAAGTTGACGTGGCCGAGCTTGCGCGGGTGGCCGACGGGCAGGACGCCCGCGGGGCGCGCGTGGGCGACCAGGCGCGAGGCCGGAGCCCGGTAGGGCAGCAGGTGGATCGCGTTGCCCTCCAGGTCGGCGAGCTCGACGCGGTCGTCGCGCACATCGTGCGCCACGCCGAGGGCGGCGAGATGCGCCGCGGCATCGCTCAGCGCGCATTCGTGGGCGAGCTCGTAGGCGACGTGGTCGAAGCCCGGCTCCTCACCGGCGATCAGCTCGAGCGCGCGCGGCTCGTCGTCGCACGACAGCACCCCCGGTGCGCGCTCGGTGAGCCCGAACTGCAGCCGCCAGCGCTCGCTCGCCTCGGACACGTCGGTCACGCGCAGCGCGACGTGGTCCAGCCGTCCGAGGGAGATCACAGCATCACCCGCACCGGCAGGCGCGTGATCCCGTTGAAGAAGTTCGACCGCAGCCGCTCGGGCGCGCCGGCCAGCTCGATCGTGTCCACGCGCGCGAGAAGCTCCTCGAACGCGATCCGGATCTCCATCTTCGCCAGGTGCGCGCCCATGCAGTGATGGATGCCGCCCGGTCCGAACGCCATGTGCGGATTCGGTGAGCGGCCGACGTCGAAGGTGTCCGGTGACTCGAACACCGCCTCGTCGCGGTTGCCGGACACGAACCAGGTCGTGACCTTGTCGCCGGTGGACATCGGAGTGCCGGCAAGCTCGGTGTCCACCGCGGCGGTGCGGCGGAAGTGATGCACCGGGGTCGCCCAGCGCAGCATCTCCTCGGCCGCCGTCTTGCCGAGCGATGGGTCGGAGCGCAGCCGCTCGAGCTGCTCCGGGAACTCGAGCAGCGCCAGCAGGCCGTGCGTGATCGTGTGGCGCGTCGTCTCGTTGCCGGCCGTGGCCAGGAGCACGAAGTAGACGTCGAACTCCTGCTGCGTCAGCGGCTCGAACGCGAGCTGCGTGATGATGTCGTCCTTCGGCTGCGCCCTGCGGGCCTTGGCCAGCCGGCGCCCGAACTCGAACATCTCCAGCGCCGCCGGGTTGGAGAACGGCAGGTGCCGGTGCGCGTCGTCGTCGGCGACTTTGAACTCGGGGTCCTGGTTGCCGAGCAGCCGGTCGCCGATGTCGATGATCTCGCGCCGCTCGTCCTGCGGCACGCCGAGGATCTCGGCGAAGATCTGCATTGGGATCTCCGACGAGATCTCGCGCACGAAGTCGAACTCGCCCCTGGACAGCGCGGCGTCGAGCACCTCGCGCGTGACCTTGCGGACCTGCTCCTCCCACACGTACACCGCGCGCGGCGTGAAGCGGCGGTTGATCAACCCGCGCAGCTGGTCGTGGCGCGGCGGATCCATGTCGATCAGCGACTTGCGCGCTTCGACGTGCTCGGGGTCGAGATCCTCCAGCGACGTGCCGCCGATCTCCGACGAGAAGACCTCGACGTTGCGGTGGACGTGGCGGATGTCCTCGTAGCGGGTGACCGCCCAGAACCCGCTCCCGTCCGCCTCGGGGTTCCAGTGCACGGGGTCCTCACGGCGCAGCTGCGCGAAGGCGTCGTGCGGGACCGCGGCGACGAAGGCGTCGTGATCCGAGAGGTCGATGAATTCGGTCGTCTGAGTCATGGGCCTAGAGGTGGTTGAGGTATTCGTCGATCTCCCAGTCCGAGACCCAGGCGCGATGCCGGTCGACCTCGAACCGCTTGACCGCGAGGAACGTGTCGACGATCTGCGGGCCCAGCGCCGCGCGCAGCACTGCGTCGTGGGCGAGCGCTTCCAGCGCCTCCTCCAGGCGCGCCGGCAGCGCCGCGCCGGCGTTCGCGGCGCGGTAGGCGTCGCCGCTCACCGGAGGCGGCGGCATGAGCCGTTCGCGGATGCCGTGCGTGCCCGCGGCCAGCACGGCGGCGATCGCAAGGTACGGGTTGGCGCTGCCGTCGCCGACGCGGATCTCGATCCGCGTCGCCCGGCCGCGCTCGGGCGGGATGCGGATCAGCGTGCCGCGGTTGTCGATGCCCCAGTTGGCGTGAGTCGGCGCCAGCGAGTCGGGCCGGATCCGCCGGTAGGCGTTGATCGTCGGGTTCAGGAACGCCATCAACGCCGGGGCGTGGGCGAGCACGCCGGCGGTGAACGCGCGCATCACGGGACTGATCCCGTCGGGCTCGTCGGGCGCGTCGAACGCGTTGCGCTCGTCGCGGTTGAGCGACACGTGGATGTGGAAGCCGGAGCCGCCCTGGTCGTTGAACGGCTTGCCCATGAACGTGGCCACCAGCCCGTTGAGCGCGGCGATGTCCTTCACCGCGGTCTTCAGCCGGAACGCGCGGTCGGCGGCCGTGAGCGCATCCGCGTGCAGCAGGTTGATCTCGTACTGGCTGTTCATGAACTCGTGGTTGAAGGCGATCGCCCCCAACCCGAGCTGCGACAGCCACTCCGTCATCTGACGCACGAGTCCGCCGGGATCGACGGTCGGGCCGACCGTGTAGACCATGCTCAGCTGGTCCACGCGCCGCTTGATGCCGTTCGGCGCGGCGGCATCGCGCTCGAGCAGGAAGAACTCGAGCTCAGGGGCGACGATCGCGTCCAAGCCGAGCCCGCGCAGCGCCTGCACCGCCTGGCGGACTGCGCCGCGCGGGTCGGCCACGGGCTCGCCGCCGGCCGCCGGCGTGACGTCGGACAGGCACGACGCGACGCCGGCCTCCCACGGCAGGCTGACCATCGTGGAGAGGTCGGGCCGGACGACGAGATCGGGATAGCCCGCCTCGCCGCCCACCACGGGCGTGTGGCGCAGATCCGTCCCCATCACCGCCGAGCAGAAGCACAGTCCGTGGTCGCTCACGCGGTCGAACTGCGCGGCCGGGATGTCCTTGCCGCGCGCAACGCCGTGGAGGTCCGGATAGAGCACGCGCACCGACGTGATCGCGGCCGCGTCCTGCTCGGCCTCGGGCGGTGCGGGCTGGGTTGCCAGGGCCTGGGTCATGACGCGACTCCGACTGCGGCGCCGAGCGCCTTCTCGTCGGCACGCACCGCGCTCCGAATGTCCTCGAACGGCGGGTGGCCCGCCAGCTGGCGCCGGTACCACCCCAGCCGCTTGGCGGCGTTGAACGCGACCACGCCGATCAGCCGGCCGTCGCGCGCCCCCGCGGCCACGAAGCGGTCGCCCGCGGACTCGAGGATCTCGAGCCGTTCGGCCCGCGCCGGGAAGCCGACCGCCTGGATCTTCACGTCGTATTGATCCGACCAGAAGTAGGGCGGGATCTCGTGCGCCGCCCGCTCGTGCGGCTCCAGCAGCGCGTTGCGGCCCGCGAGCTGGCCGTGCTCGGCAGCCACCGTCCAGTGCTCCACGCGCACGCGGTCACCGGCCAGCGGATGCGGCCATGAGATGGCATCGCCGGCGCCCAGCACGTCGGGGTCGCTCAGCGCGGTCAGCGTCGCGTCGCAGGCGAGCCCGCGGTCGAGCGCGAGCCCGGTGAGCCACTCCGTGTTCGGAACGGCGCCGAGCGCGGCGACCACGACGTCGGCGTCGACGCGCGAGCCGTCGTTCAAGACGACGCGCGTCGCGCTGATCTCCGCGACGCCCGTACCGAGCCGCAGGTCGACGCCATACTCGCGGTGCATGTCCGCGCAGCGGCCGCCGAGCTCAGGGCCGAGCGGGAGCATCGGGTGCGGCGCGACATCGATCACGGTCACGTCGAGACCCTGCTTGCGCGCGGTCGCGGCGACCTCGCAGCCGACGAAGCCCGCGCCGACGATCGCGATGCTCGACGCACCGTCCAGCGCCGCGCGCAGCTTCAGCGCGTCGTCGAGATCGCGGAGGGTGTGCACGCCCTCCGCCGGCCACGTGCGGGCGCGGCAGCCGGTGGCGACGATCAGCCGGTCGTACTCGACCGCATCGCCGTCGGCCAGCAGGACGCGCTTGTCCTCGAGGCCGGTCGCCGCGACGCCGAGGCGCCATTCGGCCTCGATCGCCTGCGTGGGGAAGGCGCAGTCCTCGACCGTCTGCCCGCCGCCGAGCAGCTCTTTCGAGAGCGGCGGCCGCGTGTACGGCATATGCGGTTCATCGCCGATCATCACAAGGTCGCCGTCGAACCCCGCGGCGCGCGCGGCCTGGGCCGCGCGCAGGCCGGCGAGCGAGGCGCCGGCCACCACGAGGCGGTTCATCGGTCCTCGATCCGGATCGCAATCATCGGGCACGCGTTCATCGCGGCCGTCGCGTCGGCGCGGCGATCCTCGGGGACGTCCTCCTGCCACACCAGGACGTCGTCATCGCCGAGCTCGAAGAGGTCCGGCGCCGGAAAGACGCACTCGCCATGGCTCTGGCAGAGGTTCATGTCGACGGCGTCGTGAGCACCCACGGCCGCCACGGCACCGTCATCGCCGGCCCGCCCCGACGCCCCACGCCACCGCCCGAGCTGCTCGACGCCGCACGCAGCTACGCCGACCGCGCCTCGCGCGCCGGCGCCACACTCGAGGACGCGCTGACCGCCGTTCGCGCCGCCTTCGCCGCCGGCACAGCGGGCTGATACCGCCCGCCGACTCCGTCTGGCCGGTGCCCGAGGGCCGGAGTGCTGTGAACCCTTGTCGATCTGTGCCGCCGTCGCCGCGCAACCACGCAGGGCACGGCTTTCGCGGATCCGGCGGCCGGTAGGCGGCGCGGTGGCATGGACGCTTACGCCACGCTGGTGTGCATCACGCTCGTCTCGCGTCTCGCGATGGCTCGTTCGGAAACAGGCGGGTTGTCCGGCGGGGTTACGCTCAAGGCCGCAGGACGTCACACCCGTTGTGCGACACCTTCGGTGTGAAAGCAGGCGCGCCGCCGCCCGCTGATCACACGCCAACCATCCGTGGATCGCGGTGAGACACTGACCGCATGCGCCGTTCGCTGGTACTGCTCGTGGTTCTCTTCACCGGCTGCGGTGGTGGGTCGCTTGCCGGCGGTGCGGCCCCGCGGGCGATCGTCCCGCCGGGGGCCTGGCGCGCGCTCGCGCACTGCCCGGCCCATGCGCGGTCGGGCATGGTCGCCTACGTGCGCGGCGGTGCGCTGCACCTGCTCGATCTCGACCGCTGCCGCCAGCGCTCGCTCGTGGCGCGCGGGGCGCGAGCGCCGGTCGACTTCAGCGCCGACCGGCGCTGGCTGGCGTTTGGCTCCCGGCCGAGGATCCTCAGAGTCGACGGGAGCACGGCACCGGCGCCGGGGTTCGCCACGCCGACGGCGCACTGGGCGTGGTCGCCGCGCGGTGCGACGCTCACCGCGACCGGGCGCGACCGAGGCCTGCGAATACGCGCCGCCGGCGGCAGCGAACGGGTCGTGCTGTCGGCGGGGTTCGGCGTCGAGAGCTTCGCGTGGGCGCCCTCGGGTCGGCTGCTCGAGGTCGAGCGCCACCTCTATCGAGGGTCCGGTGGCTCGGCGTCACCGCGCGACGTCCAACGGCTGCTCGCGGTGTCCCTCACGGGCGCCTCGCCGCGCCTGCTCTACCGAACGCCGCGCGGTCAGATCGCCCCGCCCGTGGCGGCCGGCTGGTCACCCGACGCGCGCTGGGCGTTCTTCTGGCCCGACGCCCAAAACTCCGCCTCGCTGGCCGCCGATGGCATGCCGCTGCGCGTGGTCTCAGCGCGCGGCGGACGGGCCCGCACAGTCGTGGGCTCGATGCTGCTCGTCAACGACTGGATCGCGTTCTGCGGACGGCGCGCGGTGATCGTCGCCGGGGCCGGCCGGTCCACCCTCTCCGACAAGCGACTTGTCGTCGCGCGTGCGCCGACGTGGCGGACTCAAGCGCTCACCACCGCCAAACGGCTCAGCTGGGTCTCCCCAGCGTGCGCGCCGAACGGGAGACTCCTGGCGGTCGCGGCGGGCCGCTCGCAGCCCGCTCCTCGCCGCCTCGACCTCCAGCATCGCTCGCTCTGGCTGCTGAGCCCCACCACCGGCGCGCCACGCCGCCTGACCACGCCCCCGCGACAGGCCACCTCCAGCGACGAGCTCCCGCGCTGGTCCGCCGACGGGCGCTACATCCTCTTCCTGCGCCAAGGGCGTGCCCTCCACGAGCACAGCGACCACTACGACATCGAACTCCTGCGCCTCCGCGACCGGCGTGTCTTCGGGCCGCTCGCGAGGATCACCGACCCTGGCGCGAGTGCGTACTCGCGCGATCCGTGAGCATCTCCCCACGTCGCTGACCCGGCTCGAGCAGGCCGTCAAGCTCGCCCACGCCGCCTACGAGAACGCCGAGACAGGCGCGCGAGCAGCAGCGCGCCCGGCCGCAGCCCGTCGAGCCCACAGCCGACGAAGCGATCGGCGGCGAGCCAGACGGCGACGTCGATGAGACGGCGTAGCCGGCGCCGCCCGCTGGCGGGCCGACTCGCCACTCGAATCGTGGCACGCCCTCGCGGGCGTGCGGGTGGCGCGGGATCGGCCCGCCACCGAAGCGGGCCCCCGATCCCGAAAGGAGCCGAGAAGCCCCGCCGCTCCAACCGCAGCACGCGCTCCGAAGCCGAGCGCTTCAGAGGGCCAGGTCGCTCAGGTCGGCAGCTTCGCCGGCGTCCCGTTGGACATCAGCGACTTTCCCACCCGGCACAACTACGGGCTCGGGCTGTGGCAGGACCGCATCGAGCGCATACTGGCCGGCTGGGTCGGCGAGCTGGGGGTGCCGATCTATCGCGGACGCGAGGTGACGGGGTTCGCGCAGGACGACACCGGCGTCGACGTCGAGGTGTCCGGCGGCCAGTCGCTGCGGGCGGAGTATCTCGTCGGGTGCGACGGAGGACGCAGTGTGGTCCGCAAGGCGGCCGGCATCGAGTTCCCAGGGTGGGATCCGTCGACCAGCTCCTTGGTCGCCGAGGTCGAGATGGCCGAGGAGCCGGAGCTGGGCATCCGCCGCGACGACAAGGGCATCCACGCCATCGGCCGGCTCGACGACGGGGAGCGGATGCGGGTCGTGGTGCGAGAAGCGCAGCTCGACCACACCGGCGAGCCGACCCTCCGCGATCTCAGCGAGGCGCTCATCGCCGTCCGGGGAACGGATTACGGATTGCACAGTGCGACCTGGATCTCCCGATTCACCGATATGACCCGCCAGGCGGCGTCCTACCGGGAACAGCGCGTGCTGCTGGCCGGCGACGCCGCCCACGTGCATTCACCGATTGGTGGACAGGGCCTCAACACCGGTGTGCAGGATGCGGTGAACCTGGGATGGAAGCTCGCCCAGGTGGTGAACGGGACGTCG
>JBIOTP010000390.1:0-18345 GCA_044865965.1 Solirubrobacteraceae bacterium | reverse complement strand
CGGCCAGCCGAGCACCGTCCGCGTCCAGGTCTTCCGGCTCCGCAAGCTGCTCGGCCGGTGCATCGAGACCGAGCCGTACCGGCTGTGCATTGACGTCGAATGCGATGTCGCGCGCGTCCAGGGACTGCTCGATCGCGGTGCGGTGCGCGAGGCGGCCGAGCGCTACGAGGGCCCGCTGCTGCCCCACTCCGAGGCCCCCGGTGTCGTGCGCGAGCGCGACGCGCTCGAGGCCTGGCTGCACCAGGCCGTGATGACCGCCGAGGACCACGACGCGCTGTGGGCGTGGGTCCAGTCGCCCTCCGGCGACGAGGACCTCGCGGCGGCCCCACGTTCCTCGGCTCCGCCGTCGGCTACAGCGTCACGTCGGAGCCGCTGGAGCTCGCGTTCTACGCCGTCTCCGGCGGCGCGGTCCTCTACGTCATCGGCGAAGTCTGGAACGCGATGCGCCGCCACGGCCACCGCGAGCTCGGGTTCGCGCTGCTCGCGGCCGGCTTCCTCGCGGGCGTGGTCACGGGACCTCGTGGTCGTCGCGGGCGGCGGCTGACGCGCGTGGCTCGCTAGAGCGACGGGCCCGGTGAGCGGCGCTTGCGGGCGCAGGTGTGGTAGGCGCGCTTGCCGGTGACGGTGCGACCGTCGCTCGTCGTGGCGGTGATGTCGACCGTGAAGCGGCCCTTGGGGAGCCCGGTGAGGTTCACGGGCGCCGTGATCCTCGACCGCTTGACGGTCTTCACGCGCTTGCCGTTGACCGTCACCGTGGCGCGCACCCACACGACCCCGGGCAGCCTGCGGATCCGGATCGTGAAGTTGCGTCGGCTGACGCACCTCCGCGCGGAGGGCAGCGAGAAGGCCTTGGCCGTGGAGATCGCCGGGGCTCCATTCGACGGCGGGGACGCGGTCGGACCGGCCGCAGGAGCCGGGGCCGGAGCCGGAAGCGGAGCGACCGTGAGCGTCACCGTGGCGACGTCGGATTGGAAGGCGCCGTCCCTGGCGCGATACGTGAAGGAGTCCGTCCCCGTGAAGCCCTCGGAGCCCTGGTAGTCGAAGCCTCCGGTTGTAGCGAAGCTGAGCGTGCCGTGCGCCGGAGTCGAGACGAGCAGCGCGGACAGCGCCCCGGGGCTCGAGTCGTTGGCCAGCACCCCCGGCGCGGCCACGCTCAGCGATGACCCCTGCAGCACCGCGTAGGCATCGTCCGTGGCATGCGGGAGCGCGAACCCGAGGCAGTCGGGACCGATCAGCCCCCGCGCCTCCGCGAGGCGGAGCTGATAGCGGTCCCGGTATTGCTGGGGCGCACGCTGCACGTCGGCGATCCACTCGCCCCACTTGTCGGGGTCGAGCCCAAAACCGGCGTCGCCCGCGGCGACGCGCGCCGTGCGGACGCTGAGGGCCTGGTCGATGAACCACCTCAACTGCAGCTCGGGGTTGTCGGGGAACCCGGCGTACGGACCGGTGTTCCAGATGGCGACGCGCATCGCGAAGTAGCCCTTGCTGTCCACGTCACCGGCGTTCAGGTTCTTCAGGCCGGATTCGACCAGCGCCGCCATGACGGGCAGCTCACCCGGGATTCCGCGGGCTCGCGCGCCGTGCGCCATCCACTGGGCGATCGCCTCCCTGGACGCGCCGTCGCCCGGGTAGGAGACCGGCGAGACGCACCCGTCGCCGCTCGCTGCGGCGGCAAGGTTCCGATCGCCGCCGCTCGCGATCGCGTTCGCTCGTGCGCCGGCGCCGAAGACGATCAGACAGACCAGCAGCACGAGTCGCTTCACTCCGGCTTCCTCTCCAGACGCGGACCGCTCCGAGTCCGGGCGGCCGTAGGGGCGACTCTATGCGAGTGGTCGATGTCCCGCGACGCGTCAGCTCCTTCTCCTCGTCGAGCAGCGCGACTCGCGCCGCCGGCCACTCCTCGCGTGTGCCCGCTCGATGCGCGCTCATCCGATCATGTTCGCACCCCGTCGCCGGCGGCCGGCGGCGTCTGCGTTGCGGGCCGGTCAGCCGAGCCGGTACACGGAGACGTGGCTCGCGCTGTCAGACGCGAATGGCCGCCGGTCCCAGTCGGCGTACCGATCCCGCAGGCGAAGGCCGGCCTTCTCCGCCATCAGGTCCAACTCGCTGAGCCAGCAGTACCGGAGCGCGACCGGATTTGGAACAGGGCCACGCCCGTGCCGACAACGCGTGTGCGCCGAGCATGGGCGTGGCCGCAGGTTCGCGTCAGGCCAGGGTCACGGCGGTTCGGATCGTGTTCGGCCGGCCGA
Source organism: Solirubrobacteraceae bacterium (assembly GCA_044865965.1). Taxonomy (GTDB): domain Bacteria; phylum Actinomycetota; class Thermoleophilia; order Solirubrobacterales; family Solirubrobacteraceae; genus Solirubrobacter. The sequence goes on along the minus strand of JBIOTP010000390.1, from coordinate 16,096 downwards.
GCCCGTCGACGATTCGGATTCCGAGCGCGTAGCGGCCCGGGCGCACGGGCCGCACCGTCCGCAGCCGCAGTCGGGCCGGGTTGCCCGGCACGTCGGCCGCGGCGTAGGTGCGACCGGCGCGGCTGAGCCGAACGGCGGTCATGCGCGCCTCGCCGGCGCCGACGAGCGTGATCGCGCAGGTGACGCTTCGACGGCCGGACAGCCTGCACGTCGCGCGCGCGTCCGGCCTCGGCTGCCCCGGCTCGACCAGTGCGCCGGCCGGCCCGGAGGCTCCGGTCGCACCCGCCGGTCCGGTCGCACCCGCCGGTCCGGTCGCACCCGCCGCTCCGGTCGCACCCGCCGCTCCGGTCGCGCCGGTGGCGCCCTGTGGCAGCGATGCCGCGGTGCCGCTCAGCTGGACCTCGTCGGGGCCGGCGAGCGAGTTGCTGTAGAGCCGCAGCGTCGCGCTCCGGGCCCCATCGCTCGCTTGCGGACTGAAGCGCACCACGATGTCGCAGCTCTGGGCGGGCGCGACGGGTCCCCGACACGTGTCCGAGCTGACGAAGAAGTCGGTCGCGTCGGTACCGGCGAAGCCCACGCCCGCGACAACGAGCGCCAGGTTTCCCGTGTTGGTCACGGTCACCTTCTTGGGCGCGCTGTTGGACTGCTGATCCGTGATCGGGAACGACAGAGCACCGGTGCTGAGCGTCGACGTGGCCGCCAGCGGCGTGATCGCCACCGCGGCCGGGGCTCCGGGCGCGGCGAGGGCGACCATCGCGTCGACGGGGCCGTAGCTCGACCCGCCGCCACCGCCGCCTCCGTTGCCCGCCGCGGCGCCCTTGCTGCCGCCGCCGCCACCGCCGAAGTAGCCGCCGCCGCCGCCACCGCCACCGTGGGCCATGTCCCCACCCTTGCCGCCCGACGCGGCGGTGCCGGCCGCGCCGGCGAGTCCGCCGTCGGGTGCGCCGGCGCCGCCGGCGCCGCCCCCATTGCATCCGCCCCCGCTGCCGCCGGAGCCACCGGGAGACCCGCGCCCGCCCGCGCCGCCCGGATTGCACGGCACGTCGAGACCGACACCGGGAAGGCCACCGTCGCCGCCGCCGCCCGCAGCCGCACCGCCGCCTCCACCGCCCGCGACCAGCCGTCGCGGATCCTGAGACGTGCCGACGGCCGGGCAGGCGCCGTCGGTGACCGAGCACGAACGGACGTCGGACTCGCCTCCCCCGGCCGCGCCGTTGGCGCCGGCGGCGCCGCCGCCGACGTTGACCTCGGCGAACAGCGTCGCGCCGGGGGTGACCGCGAGGTCGGCGGCCACCTCGGCGGCCCGCGCGCCCCGTCCGGCGAACGTGTCGCCTCCCGCCCCGCCGGTCGCCACCACGTGGACCATGTGCACTCCGGCCGGCACCGAGTAGCACGACTCTCCGCCGACGGTGAACCTCGTCGTCGCCCCCACCGCCCCGGCCGTGCACGGAGCCGCGGCGGAGGCGCCGTCGACCGCCGCCAGCATGCTCAACGCGATCAGCGCGAGCGCCGTTCCGGTCACCCGGCGCGCTTGCGTTTCCCAGTTCCGCCGGGCTCTTGCGCCGGCGGCGGCGAGCCGGGGGCGGCAGGTGATGGACGATCGATGCATGTGGGCGACCTCTCGGGGGAGCGCGTGGATGGGAAGCGTGGGATGCGACTCAGATGGCGCCGGCGGAGCGGACGGAGCGGGGCGGCCGCCCGCTCGGGGCGCGAGCCTGGATGGGTGTGACGCGAGCGTCGGTCAACCGTGCCGGGAAGCGGGTGGCGCGGCCAGGAGGGGCGTCCGCCAACCTGCCGGCGGAGAACCGACGGTGCGTGGCGGTCGCCCGCATGGCGCCCCGGCGCTGCGCCGCGAGGTCCGCGACAACGGCCGGCCGGTATCGCGCCCCACTTTCCGCGCCGCCCGGCGTTGACGGTCCGATGCTCCGCCTCGCAGACGATCGCCGACGCGTCGTCCTCGCCGGCTCCCAGGCGACGGCTCGGCTCGGCATGCGCGTGGCGCTCGAGCGCGAGCGGTTCGAGGTGGTCGCCGATGTCGCGACCGCTCGCGACGCGGTGGCTGCCGCTGACGCCCTGCGGCCCGACGCCTGCGTCGTGGACCTTGCCCTCGCCGACGCGCTCCAGGCGGCCCGGGAGATCCACGCCCGGCTGGCCGACACCGCGCTGGTCGTGCTCAGCGATCGCCACGACGAGGAGGAGCTGATCGCCGCGTTGCGCGCGGGCGCGTCGTGCTATCTCCCGAGGGCGATCGCCGCCGAGGGGTTCGCCGCGGCGCTGCGCGGCGTGCTCGCCGGGGAGGCGACGATCCCGCGCGGCCTGCTCCGCTCGCTCGTGGGGGACGCGCACGACCGCGGCCGGCACCGCCACCAGGTGGAGCGGCGGCTGCGGGTGCGGCTCACGTCACGCGAGTGGGCCGTCATGGAGCTGCTGCGCGACGGCGCGTCCACGGCGCAGGCGGCGGCCCGGCTCGAGATCTCCGCGGTCACGGTGCGCCGCCACGTCTCGGACGTCATGGGGAAGCTCAAGGCGGGCGACCGGACGGCCGCGTTGGCGCTCCTCAGCCAGGCGGAGCGCTGAAGACTCAGAGGTCGACGAGGTCGTCCTGCACGGCGCGCACCGCGGCCTGCACCCGGTTGGCGACGCCGAGCTTCGCGAAGATCGCGGCGATGTGGTGCTTGACGGTCGCGCGGCTGAGGTGCAGGGCGGCGGCGATCGCGGCGTTCTCGTCACCGCGCGCGAGCAGTCTGAGGACCTCTCGCTCCCGCTCGGTGAGCCGGACCGCGTGCGGCGGGGCCGCGGCGCCGCGGAGCCCGAGCCGCCGCGACAGCCGCCGGGCGATGCGGGGGGACACGAAGCTCTCGCCGCGCACCGCGGCCCGGAGCGCTTCGGGGAGCTCGTCGATCGGCCCCTCCTCCGCGACGCAGCCGAGCACGCCGGCGGCCAGCGCCTCGAGCGCCGCGCGCTCGTCGAACGGGCTGACCGAGACGACGACCCGCGCGGCGGGAGCGGACGCCGACAGCCGCCGGAGGGCGTCGCCGGCCCTCGCGGTGCGCGTGAGGTCCACGAGGAAGACGTCGGGCAGCCCGCCGGCACGCGCCAGGGCCGCATCGACATCGGGCGCCTCGTCCATCAGCGTGACGCCGAAGGGCGCCAGCAGCGCGCCGAGTCCCAGGCTCACGAGCGGGCGGCAGCCGACCGCCAGCACCCGGCCTGCCGGCGGACCGCCGCTCGGGGCCGCGGAGACGCCGACCAGGCCCGGGGAGCCGTGCGCGCCGCCGCGGTCCTCGAAAGCTTGAGCTGCCTGCTCCACTTGCGCCCTCCTCTGGCCTCTCCTCGTTCCCTCGAGGCAATCCAACCGCATCCTCGGGCGGCGCGCAACGCCCGTTCAGGACCTGAACGCCGAATGGGCCAACTGGCTCATTGATCGCCCGGCGTCCAGCGATGAGGCTTCTCACGATGGACCACTTCACGGTGCCGACACGGATTGTCGATGCGCGCGGCCACGTGCCCTTCATGGCTCTGGACCGCGAGCACGCCGAGATCCGAAGCGAGCTGCGGTCCTGCTTCGACCGCGTCCTCCGGCACGGCACGTTCGTGCTCGGGCGGGAGCTCGAGCGCTTCGAGGCCGCTTGGGCGAGCGCGTGCGGCACCGCGCACTGCGTGGGCGTGGGATCCGGGACGGCCGCGCTCACGCTGCTGCTGCGCGCCGCCGGCGTGGGCGCCGGCGACGAGGTGATCGTGCCGGCGCACACGTTCGCCGCCACGGCGCTCGCGGTCCTGGCCGCCGGGGCGTCGCCCGTCCTGTGTGACGTCGACGACGGCACCGGCCTGCTGGATCTCGACTCGGCCGCCGCGGTCGTGGGCCCGCGGACGGCGGCCGTGATCCCGGTCCACCTCTACGGCCAGATGTGCGACATGCCCGCGGTCACGCGCTTCGCGCGGCGCCACGGCCTGCTGGTGATCGAGGACGCGGCCCAGGCGCACGGCGCGGAGTGCGGCGGCCGGCGCGCCGGCGGGTTCGGCGCCGGGGCGGCCTTCTCGTTCTACCCGAGCAAGAACCTCGGCGCCCTCGGCGACGGCGGCGCCGTCTGCACGGACGACGCCGGCCTGGCGGAGCGGGTGCGGCGGCTGCGCAACCTCGGCCGCCTGGACCGGGGCGAGCATCTGCTGGCGGGCGCCAACGAGCGGCTCGACGAGCTGCAGGCGGCCGTCCTGCGCGTCAAGCTCGCCGGCCTCGATCGCGCCAACCGGCTGCGCCGGGGGCACGCTGCGCGCTATCGCGCCACGCTCGGCACCGGCGTGCGGACGCTCGGCGAGCGGCCGGAGACGCCCTGCGTCTACCACCTGTTCCCGGTCCGCGTGCCGGACCGCGACGCGGTGGCGGCGCGCCTGCGCGCCGGCTGGATCGAGGTCGGCGTGCACTACACGCCGGCCCTGCACCGGCAGCCGGCCCTGCGCGGCGTCGCCGTCGTCAGGACGGACCTGCCCGGTGCCGACGCCTGGGCCGCGGAGGAGCTGTCGCTGCCGATGTCCCCGCTGCTCGAGCCGGACGAGGTCCGCCGCGCGGCGGAGGCGTGCCTGGAGGCCGTCGCCGAAGGCGCGCATGCCTGAGACGCTCACCGTCGCGGTGGTCGGCCTCGGCTACTGGGGCCCCAACGTGCTGCGCGTGCTGGCCGACGACGCCGGCGTCGCGGTCAAGTGGATCTGCGATACCGACGAGGGGCGCCTCGCGCGCTTCGGCCGGCGCTATCCCGCCGTCCGCGGCACGCGCCGGCTGGGAGAGGTGCTGGCCGATCCGGAGGTCGACGCCGTCTTCCTCGTCACGCCCGTGTTCACCCACTTCGAGCTTGCCGCGGCGAGCCTGCGCGCGGGCAAGCACACCTTCGTGGAGAAGCCGCTGGCGCCCTCGACGGCGCAGGCGGAGGACCTGCTGGCGCTGGCCGGCGAGCGCGACCGGGTGCTGATGTGCGGGCACACGTTCCTCTACAGCCCGCCGGTTCGCGCCGTCAAGCGCATGCTCGACGAGCGCGTCCTGGGGCACGTGTACTTCGTCTCGTCGAGCCGCGTGAACCTCGGCTTGCACCAGCCCGACGTGAGCGTGGTCTGGGACCTCGGCCCGCACGACTTCTCCATCCTCCTGTACTGGCTCGGCGAGATGCCGGCGACCATCCGGGCCACGGGCCGGGACTCCGTGGTCCCCGGCATTCCAGACGTGGCGTTCGTCGCCATGACCTTCCCGTCGGGCATCGTCGCCAACGTCGAGCTGAGCTGGCTGGCGCCGAGCAAGCTGCGCCGGACGGTCCTGGTGGGCAGCGAGAAGATGGCCGTCTACGACGACGGGACGACCGAGCCGATCCGGCTGTTCGACCACGGCGTGGTCTACCGCGACCCCGAGACCTTCGGCCAGTACCACCTGTCGTATCGAACCGGCGACATCGTGTCGCCGAAGCTCGATGCCTACGAGCCGCTGGTGGCGGAGCTCGGCGACTTCGCGCGCGCGGTGCGGACGGGCGACCGGCTCGGGTGGCAGACCGAGCTGGCCCGCGACGTCGTCCGCATGACCGAGGCGGCGGAGCGGTCGCTCCGCCTGGGCGGGGCCGAGATGCGGCTCTCGGAGCCGGCCGCCTTCGAAGGGTCGCCGTCGTGAGCGCCGTCGCCCCACGGGCGGCCCTCGCCGAGCGGCGCCAGACGCGCCTGGCCAAGCGGGCGCTGGACATCGTGCTGGCCGCGGCGGCGCTGCTCGCCCTCGTGCCGTTGCTCGCGCTCGTCGCGCTCGCCGTTCGCCTGGACTCCCCGGGTCCGGTGCTGTTCCGGCAGCGGCGCGTGGGACGCGGCGGGCGGCCGTTCAGCCTGTGGAAGCTCCGCACCATGGTCGCCGACGCCGAGGAGCGCGAGGCGGACCTGTGGGAACTGAGCCGCGACGCCGGCTGGCTCGACCTCGACGACGACCCGCGGGTCACGCGCGTGGGGCGTCTCCTCCGTCGCACCAGCCTGGACGAGGTGCCCCAGTTCGTGAACGTCCTGCGCGGGCAGATGAGCCTGGTCGGGCCCCGTCCGCTCATCCCCTCCGAGCACGCACGCGTCCCCGCCTGGGCGCGCTGCCGCGACGACGTGCCGCCCGGTCTCACCGGTCTGTGGCAGGTCTCGGGCCGCACCCTGCTGTCGTTCGAGGAGATGCTCCGGCTGGACTGCCGGTACGTCGCCTCCTGGTCGCTCACGCGCGACCTCGCGGTGCTGCTGCGCACGCTGCCGGTCATCGTGACCGGGCGGGGAGCGGACTAGCTTGCGCGCGGTCGCACCGCGTCCCGGCGCCGTCGTGACGGGCGCCAGCTACCGGGCGCTCGCCGTCGTCCGGAGCCTCGGACGCCGGGGCATCCCGGTGCGCCTGGTGCGCAGCGACGAGCACGCCGTGGCCGAGGGCTCGCGCTACGCCACCGCGCGCGTCGGCTGGCCCGCAGGCGACGAGGATCGGCGCGTCGCCTGGCTGCTCGACCTCGCGGGGCGCGACGGGCTCGACGGCTGGGTCCTGATCCCCACCCACGACGAGGAGGCCGCGCTGATGGCGCGCCATCGCGAGGCGCTGGCGACGCGCTACCGCGTGACGACGCCGCCGTGGAGCGCCCTGTCGGCCGCCTACGACAAGCGCCGCACCCACGCGCTGGCCGGCCGGCTGGGCCTGGACCAGCCGTGGACCATCACGCCCCGCTCGGCCGCGGACCTGGCCGCGGCGGACGGGCGCTTCCCCGTCGTCGTCAAGCCCGCGTTCAAGGCCACGGCCAACCGCCTCACGACCGACAAGGCCTGGCGAGCCGACGACGCCGCGACGCTGCGCGCCCGCTACCAGGAGGCGTGCGAGCTCGTCGACCCGGCGATCCTGATGGTGCAGGAGCTTGTGCCCGGCGACGGCGCGACCCAGCTCTCGTTCGCGGCGCTGTGCCGCGACGGGGAGGTGCTGGCCGGGCTGACCGCGCGGCGGGCGCGCCAGTACCCGACCGACTTCGGGCGCGCGAGCAGCTACGTGGAGACGATCGACGACTCGGCCGTCGAGCGCGACGCGCGCCGCCTGCTCGCCGCCATGGGCTGGACCGGCATGGTGGAGGTGGAGTTCAAGCGCGATCCCCGCTCGGGCGCGACGAAGCTGCTCGACGTGAACCCGCGGGCGTGGGGCTGGCAGTCGTTGTGCGGCCGCGCGGGAGTCGACTTCCCGTACCTGCTGTGGCGGATGGCCTGCGGAGCGCCGGTGCCCGCCGTCCAGCCGGAGCCGGGCGTCCGGTGGGTCCGCCTCGCCACGGACCTCGCCGCGGGCGCGGCGGAGATCCGGGCGGGCCGGATGTCGGCGCGCGCGTACCTGCGCTCGCTGCGCCGGCCGCTCGAGTTCGCCGTGTTCGCCTTCGACGACCCGCTGCCCGCCCTCGTCGGGCCGCTCGACGCCGCCCGGATCGTCGCCGGGCGCATCCTCGCGGGGCAGCGGGTGTGAGCGTCTCCCTCGTCGAGCTGGACCCCCTCGCCGACCCCCGCTGGGCGGAGCTGGTCGCTCGCGCCCCGGCCGCGGTGGTCTTCCACCACCCCGGCTGGCTGCGGCTCCTGCACACCCAGTACGGACACCCGTTCGTCGCCTGCTGCGTCTGCGGACCCGACGGGCGTCTGGTCGCCGGGCTGCCGGTCGCCGACGTCCGGACCCTCCTCGGTGGCCGCCGCCTGGTCGCCGTGCCGTTCTCGGACCTCTGCCCGCCGCTGCTGGCGGCCGGCGCGCCGCCGGCCGCCGCGCCGGCGCTCGCCGCCGCGCTCGAGGCGCTGCGCCGCCGCCGCGGCGTCGCGCTCGAGGTCTACGGCACCGGCGCCGTCCTCGCCGACGCGGCCCCCGGCCCGCGCTTTCACCACCATGTCCTCGCGCTCGAGCCGGACGTCGGCGCCGTGGTGCGCGGCTTTCGCAAGTCGATGGTGGCCCGCGGGGTCCGCCGGGCCGTGCGCGAGGGCCTGACCGCGGAGCGGCGGACCGACGAGGCGGCGCTCGCCGCGTTCTACCGGCTCCATATGTCCACGCGCGCGCGACTCGGGGTGGCGACGCAGCCGCGCAGCTTCATCCTGCGCTTCCGCGACCTGTTCGCCGCGGGCCTGGGCTTCGTCATGCTCGTCCGCGACGGCCGCCGGCCGGTTGCCGCGGCGGTCTTCCTGACGCACCGCGGGGTGCTCACGTACAAATACGGCGCCTCCGACGCCGGCGCGCTGCGCCGGCGGCCGAACAACCTCCTCTTCATGGAGGCCATCCGGTGGGGGTGCGAGAACGAGATGCGGGCGCTCGACTTCGGGCGCACGGACTGGGACCACCGCAGCCTGCGCGACTTCAAGCTGGCGTGGGGCCCGGAGGAGCACGAGCTGCGCTACCGGCGGCTCGGCGATCGCGCCCGCCGGCGCGCCCCCGCGGCGGTCAACCACGCGCTCGCCCCGCTCGTCCGCCGCAGCCCGCTCGCGAGCCGGCTCGCCGGCGAGGTGCTCTATCGCCATGCCGGCTGAGGACGTCGTGATCGTCGGGGCGGGACCGTACGGCCTCGCGGCCGCCGCCCACCTGCGGCGGGCCGGCGTCCGCCCGCGGGTGCTCGGCGACCCGATGGCGTTCTGGCGGAGCATGCCGGCGGGCATGTCCCTACGCTCCAACCGCTCGGCGACGAGCATCGCGGAGCGCCGGGGAAGCCTGAGCCTCGAGGCGTTCGAGGCCGCGACGGGCGCCGCGCTCGGCAGCCACGTGCGGCTCGAGCGCTTCGTGGAGTACGGCGAGTGGGTGCAGCAGCGTGCGGCGCCCGATCTCGACCGCCGCATGGCGACGCGGATCGAGCGCCGCGGCCGCGGCTTCGAGGTGACGCTCGCCGACGGGGAGGTCCTCACCGCCCGGCGCGTCGTGATGGCGTGCGGGATCACGCCCTTCGCCCACCGCCCGCCCGAGCTGGCCCGCCTTGGCCCGGACCTCGTCTCCCACACCGGCGACGGGACCGATCCCGGTCGCTTCGCCGGCCGGCGCCTCGCCGTGGTGGGAGGCGGCCAGAGCGCGCTCGAGCACGCCGCGATCGCCCGCGCCGCCGGCGCCGAGGTGGAGGTGCTGGTGCGGGCGCGGGAGATCGTCTGGCTGCGGCGCGTGACCGTCTATCGCCGGCTGGGGTGCCTGGCGCCGCTGCTGTACGCCCCGACCGACGTGGGGCCGCTCTGGTACAGCCGCCTCAACGCGACGCCGGCCGCGTTCCGCCGGCTGCCGCGCACGGCGCAGGCGCGGATCGCCGCCCGGTCGATCCGCCCGGCGTGCACGCACGCGGTTCGCGAGGCGCTCGCCGGCCTGCCGCTCCGGCTCGGCGCGCGGATCGCCTCCGCCCGCCGGGTGGGCGACCGGCTCGAGCTCGGGCTCGAGGACGGCGCGCGGCTGACGGTCGACCATCTGCTGCTCGGCACCGGCTATCGCGTCGACGTCGCCCGCTACGGCATCCTCGCGCCGGAGCTCCGCGCGGCCGTGCGCACCGTCTCCGGCTTCCCGGTGCTCCGTCGCGGCATGGAGTCGTCGGTCGGCGGCCTGCACTTCCTGGGCGCGCCGGCGGCGCGCAGCTTCGGGCCGATCATGCGCTTCGTGTCGGGCACCTGGTACACGGGGGCCCAGCTCGCCCGGGCCGTCGCGGCGGCGGGAGCCGCGTCGGGTTGAGCGTCGCGGCCGACTCCGTCCGCGTGGCGACGTGGACGACGGTGAGCCGGGTGACCGGCCTGGGGCGGGCGGTCGCCGTCGCCGCCGTGCTCGGGCCGACCTACCTCGGCAGCCTGTTCCAGGCGGTCTACGTCCTCCCGGCGCTCCTCTATCAGATGCTGATCGGCTCGCTGTTCGTCGCGCTGCTGGTGCCCGCCCTCGTGCGCGCCGTGGACGCCGGAGACGTGCGCGAAGCGCGCCGGATCGCCGGCGGCTTCATGACCGTCGCCTGTCTCGCGTTCGCCGCGGTGGCCGCCGTCGCCGTCGTGGGAGCGCCGCTGCTGCTGCGGGCGTTCACGGCGGCGGTCGGCGACCCCGCGGCGGCGGCCGAGCAGCGGCGGAGCGGCACGCTCCTGGTCGCGCTGATGATGCCCCAGATGGTCCTGCTGGGCGTCGCCGGCGCCGGCGCCGCGGTCGCCAACGCGCACGGCCGCTTCGCGCTCGCGGCGGGCGCCCCGGCGCTCGAGAACGGCGGGGTGATCCTGGTCATGGCCGTCACGGCCGCCGCGTACGGGACCGGGCGGGACGCCGTGCCCAGCGGCGAGCTCCTGCTGCTGGGGGGCGGCGCGACCGCCGCGGTGGCCCTCCACGCGGGCGCCCAGTGGTGGGGCGCGCTGCGCGCCGGCGTGGCGCTGCTGCCGCACGCGGGCTGGCGGCATCCCGAGGTGCGGCGGGTCCTCAAGCGGGCCGTCCCGTCGCTCGGGGTGGCCGGGCTCGACTCCGCGCGCCAGCTCGCCGTGCTGCCGGTCGCCAACCGGCTGCCGGGAGGCGTCGTGGCCTTCCAGCTCGCCGTCAACTTCGCCAACCTGCCCGTGGCGCTGGCCGCGAAGCCGGTGGCCACGGCGCTCGTGCCGCGGCTCGCCCGGCTGTTCCAGCAGCGGGCGTACGCGCTGTTCCGGGACGAGTACGTGCGCGGGCTGCGGCTCGCCGCGTTCGTCACCGTGCCGGCGGCGGTCGGCTACGTGGCGCTGGCGGGGCCGCTCGGCCGTGCCGTGGCCTACGGCGAGATGGCCACGCCGGCCGGCGTCGCGGCGGTGGCGGCCTGCCTGGTGGCGCTGGCGCCCGGGATCCTCGGCGAGGGCGCGTTCTACATCACCGCCCACGCCTGCCTGGCCATGCACGACGCCCGCTCGCCGCTCGTCTCGGTCGTCGTCCGGACCGCGGTCGCGCTGGGCGGGATCGGGGCCGCCTGCGCGCTGCCGCCGGGGACCGGCGTGCTCGTCGCCCTCGGCCTCGCGGTGTCCGCGGGGCACCTCGCCGGCGGCTGGCAGCTGGCCCGCGGCCATCGCTCGCGGCTGCCCGCGGGAGGCGAGCGGCTCTCGCGGGCGCTCGCCCGCGGCTTCGCCGTGTCGGTGATCGTCGCGGTCCCGGCGCACTTCCTCGCCGGGGCGCTCGGCGGCCGCGCCGGCGTGCTCGCCGCCTGCCTCGGCGGCGGCGTCCTGTTCGTCGGTCTGCACGCGCTGTGGCGGTCGCCCGAGCTGGCCGTCATCCGCGGTCGCTCAGTCCCCGCGATGAGGTGACGATGGCGCGCATCGCGGTCATCCGCCAGGGCTCCTTCACCCTCGATCCGCGGGTCCGCCGCGAGGTCGCCGCCCTCGCCGACGCGGGACACGACGTGGACGTCATCTGCCTGCGGCGCCCCGGCGAGCCGCGCCGCGAGCGCCTCGGCCGGATCACGGTGCACCGGCTGCGGGTGCCGGTCCAGCGCGCCGGGCCCTTCGCCTACGTCGCCTGGTACGCGTGCTTCGGGCTGATGGCCGCGGGCTACGCGACGCTGCTCGGGGCGCGGCGGCGCTGGCAGCTCGTCCAGGTCAACTCCCTGCCGGATGCGCTCGTCTTCGCGGCGCTCGGGCCGCGGCTGCTCGGCGCCCGCGTCCTGCTCGACCTGCACGAGGTCATGCCCGAGTTCTTCGCCACCAAGTACGGTGTCGCCCCCGCCCACCCGCTCGTGCGGGTCGTCGCGCGGGCCGAGCAGGCGAGCATCCGCTTCGCCGACGCGGCGATCACGTGCACGGACCAGATGCGCGACGCGTTCGTCGCCCGCGGGGCGGACCGCCGCCGGATCGACGTGATTCTCAACGCCGCCGACGAGGACGTGTTCGACCCGGAGCGCTTCCCGCCGCGCGGCTCGCGCCCGGACCGCTTCACGCTGCTCTGCCACGGCTCGCTGGAGGAGCGCTACGGCGTCGACACGCTGCTGCGGGCGGCCGCCCTCCTGCGGGACGAGATCCCGGAGCTGCGGGTCGAGATCTACGGGGACGGCTCCGAGCGTGGCGCGCTGCTGGAGCTGGCCCGGCGGCTCGGGATCGCGCAGCGGATCCGGTTCAGCGACGGCTTCGTCCCCATCGAGCGCCTCCTCGACGCCATCGCGGGCGCCGACGTCGGCGTGGTCGCCATGCGCCGCGACGCGTTCCGGGACCTCACGCACTGCAACAAGATGTTCGACTACATCGCGATGCGGCGGCCGGCGATCGTGTCGCGGACCCGATCCGTGGAGGAGTACTTCGACGGCACCTGCTTCCAGCTCTTCGAGGGCGGCGACGAGCACGACCTCGCGCATGCGATCCGCGCGCTGCACGCCGACCCCGCGCTGGCCGAGCGGCTGGTCCGGCGGGCCGCCGAGGTGGCCGAGCCGTACCGCTGGGCGCGGCAGCGCGAGCGCTACCGGGCGGCGGTCGAGCGGCTGCTCGCGCCGCGGGCCCGGCGGCGCCGGGAGCGGCCCGCGGAGGCGACGACCGCCGGCTCGGCATGAGCGCCCGGGCGACGGCGCTCGTCGCCGCGCTGTGCGCGCTGACGGGCCCGCTCGACGCCCGGCCTCGCCTGGCGACCGTCCCACCCGGGGGCGCACTGCCCTCCGGCCGGGCCTGCGCCGAGCGGGTCCACCCGCACCCCACCGAGCCGCGGCCCGGCAACCGCTCCGCGAACCGGTCGCGCGGAGCTCCACTGCGCATGCCGGCGTCGGCCTGGCGCGGCTTCGACGCCTGGCACGGGCTTTCCCGGCGCGTCGACGGGCGCTTCACCGGGACGACCGACGAGATCATCCAGTGGGCGTCGTGCAAGTGGGGCTTCCCGAGGGAGCTGACCCGCGCCCAGGCCTACGTGGAGAGCCGCTGGAACCAGCGCTTCCGCGGGGACGCGGGCGCGAGCGTCGGGGTGATGCAGGTGAAGGCCGGGAGGCCCGGGACGCCGCACCGCTACGCGTGGCCTTACGCCCGCACCAGCACCGCGTTCAACGTCGACTACGCGCTGGCGTGGCGTCGCGCCTGCTACGAGGGCTACTTCGCCGAGGGCGGCTGGCTCCCGCCCGGCTCCCGGGGCGACCTGTGGGGCTGCGTCGGGCTGTGGTTCTCGGGCCGCTGGCACGCCGGCTCGGCCCGCTATGTCAGGGAGGTCCGGCGGGCGCTGCGCGACCGCCCGTGGGCGTCGCTGCGCTGAACGACAGCGCCAGCAGCGTGAACGCGAGGTCGCCCGAGCCGCGCAGCGTCAGGTGGACGTCGAGCGTCATGAGGACGACGTCGAGCCACAGCGCCGCCAGCGCCGCGACGGCAGCGACGCCCACGGCGTCGGTGCGCCGGCGCGCGACGCGGGCCACGGCGCGGATCCCGACCGCGAGAAACGCGAAGCAGGCGGCGAGGAACACGACGCCGCCGCTCCACAGCAGCCAGGTCTCGCCGCTCTCGATCCACACCCACTCCCGCCAGCTCTCGGGTGCCGGGACGCGGGCCGCGACGCGCACGCCGGTGAGCCAGTTCCAGTCGTGGAAGAGGTCCGGCCAGAAGAACGTGGTGAGGTTGCTCCAGCGACCGTTCGGGCCCAGCCAGCTGCGAGGCAGCCCGGTGGCGGCGTCGAGGTCGACGAGCCGGTGGGCGATGACGGGCCACAGCACGACGATCCCGGCCAGGCCCGCGGGAACGGCGAAGAGGGCGATGCGCCGCAGCCGGCGAAGGATCACGCCGACGGTGACGACGCCCACCGCGAGGCCCAGGTAGCCCGAGAACTGGCCCGCTCCGATCGCTCCGAGGACGAAGATCGCGGCGCACGCGGTCAGGAGCCTGCGGTGGGGCGATCCCCGGCTCAGCATGGCCGCGGCGATCGCCAGGTTGAGCACCATCAGGTCCGCGACGGCGAACGACGACGACAGCGTCGACGTGCCGCGGCCGGCGCTGAGGGACTCCTGGCCGCCGCCCGGGGACCAGTAGGAGGAGAGCAGCGCCGGGACCCCGAACAGCCGGAGGGCCTGCAGGATGGCGATCACGGCGACGACGGCCGCCGCGGCCATCGACAACCACAGGCAGGTCGCCACCTGGCGCTCGGTGCGCACGGCGGCCCGCACCACCGCGTAGACCGCCGCGAACTTCCACAGGTACGACGCGTACAGGAGATCTTCGGCCGTGACCTGGCGGCCGCGCGCGACCATCCACAGGAGCGGCACGATCGAGCCCGTCACGACGAAGACCGCGAGCGCCCACTCGACCGCGGAGAGCCGCAGACGCACGGCCGCGCCGCGCAGCAGCGCCGCGGCCCCGCTCGCCGCCAGGCCCACGAGCGTGGCGGCCAGGACAGCCTCGCTCGGGCGGAGCACCGGCAGCACGCGGTCGCGGTCCACGCCCGCCAGCAGCGGCGTCGTGGCGATGAGGACGTAGGCGGCCAGGGCCGGCCGGAGCGCCACGGCGAGCGCGAGGCCGCCGCCCGCGAGCACCGCGGCGACGAGGGCCGGCGGGAGCAGCGCCAGCGGCCCGCTCACGAGGGCGGCGCCCACGCCCGCGGCCGCGACGAGTTGCGTTCGCCGGCGGCCGGCTGCGCCCAGGCCACGCGCGCCGACGGCGGCGCTCATGCAGGACGCGTGCGCCGCGCCATGGCCAGCGCCGTGGCGGCCGCGAGCGCGAGGCCTACAAGCAGCCCGGCGGCCACGAGCCGCACCGGCTTCGGCGACAGCGGGCTGTCCAGGGCATAGGCGGGCGACAGCAGGCGCGGAGTGGGTTCCGAGGCGGCGGCGGCGCCGTTCGGCCCGGCGTCCGTGCCCGGCCGGAGCCGGTCGGCCACGGTCAGGTAGCTCGCCGCCACGGCGGCGGCGAGCCTCACGGCGGCGTTCCGGTCGGTGTCAGCGACCGTGATGTGCATCAGGTCGTCCCGCGCGCCGATGTCGACCGAGACGCGGTTCTCGAGCCGGCGCCGGGAGACGTGCTCGGTCGCGGAGACGGGCGCCAGGACGGCCCGGCTCGTCACCAGCCCGCGCTGGGTGGCCATCCCCCGCTCTCGCGCGTCGAGCGACGCGCTCGCCGGCGCGTCGTAGAGGATGTCGGCGCGCCCGCCGTACTGCGTCGCGCCGCGCGTCCCGACGAACAGCGCGGACGCCACGGCGACGACCACGACGCACGCGCACGTCCCGGCGATCGCCGCCCATCCCGGGCGCGCCCCACGGCGCGCGGGCTCGCGTGGCGGCGGCGGCACCGCCGCCGGGTGGGGCGGCGCGGCCGGATCGAGGGCGGCCCAGGTCATCGGCGGCGGAGCGCGGTGTGGGTCGGTCGCGGACACGATGCCGACCTACAACGCGGCGGCGTGCCGAAAGTGGGGTGCGATCGCCGGCCGAAACCGGGGCGCGATCGCCGGCCGCAACCGGGGCGCGATCGCCGGCCGAGACCGGGTGCGATCGTCGGCTGAAACCGGGGTGCGATCGTCGGCCGAGATTGGGGTGCGATCGCCGGCTGAAACCGGGGTGCGATCGCCGGCCGAGATTGGGGTGCGGTCGTCGGGCTCATGGACGGGTGCGTCAGTCGTTGCCCGGTCGGCCGCCGCCCCGCCCGTGGCCGTCCGCCGGCGAGCCGGCGCCCGGGGGCGAGCCGTCCGCCGGGGCGGCAGGCGCCTTGCCGGCCGGCGCCGGCGAAGGACCGTGATCCTGCGCGCCGGCGCCCGCCGCGGGGCGATCGCCGGTCGTGGCCGGCGGGCCCGGCGCCTGGCCGCCGGCGGATGGCGCGCCCTGCGCACGCTGCCCGGGGGGTCCGGCCGGCGTCCCGCCGCCCTCGCGCCCTGCGGTGTCCGGGGCTCGCCAGCCGGGCTCGCCCCCGCCCGCCCGTGGGGAGTCCGTTCGGTGCCCACCGGACGGATCGCGCCCTCCGGGGCTCGCGCCGGCGCCGCGGCGTCGGTCCGCACCGGCCGAGCCGCTCTGGCCGGGAGCGCCGCCCGATCGCCTGCCACCCGGCGAGCCGCTCCGGCCCGGAGCGCCGCCCGATCGTCCGCCCCCCGGCGAGCCGCTCCGGCCGGGCGCGCCGCCCGATATTCCGCCACCCGCCGAGCCGCTCCGGCCTGGCGCGCCGCCCGATCGACCGCCACCCGCCGAGCCGCCATGGCCGGGCGCGCCGGGCCGCGGGCGGTCGG
>JBIOTP010000389.1:0-7704 GCA_044865965.1 Solirubrobacteraceae bacterium | reverse complement strand
ACGCCGCCCAGACACACGCCCAGCAGCGCGGCCGCCGCGCCGAGGCGGCCGCCGCCGCTCGCGCGCGCGAGCTGCACGCCACCGCCGACGTCGGCGCGCGTGAGCATCTGCGCGACGCGCGCCGCGGCCCACTGCAGCCCGGGCAGCGGGAGCAGCAGCGCGATCCGGCGCCGGCGCGAGAGCCGCATCTCGCGCACGGTCGCGCGGCAGGCGGCGCAGTGGCGCAGGTGCGGGCGCAGCGCGACGACCTGCGCGCTCGTGGCGGTCCCGTAGGCCAGCGCCGCGAGCGCGTCGACGTGGCGCTCGCACGCCTCGCCCTCCTCGATCCCGCGATAGGCCTTCATGAAGCGTGCGCGGCCCTCGGTGATCGAGCGGTTGACCTTCGTGTACGTCCAGCCGAAGCGGCGCCCGATCTCCTGGTAGGAGAGCCCCTGCGCCTTGAGCATCAGCGCCTTCGCCTCGTCGGGCTTGAGCGCGCGCAGCGCCTCCACCGAGCGCTCGACGCGCTCGCCGCCGGCCACCTGGTCGTCGACGTCGCGCAGGCCGGCGGGCACGCTTGCGTCGAGGTCCACGTCGTCGTGGTCGACCGACTGCTGGCGCGCGCGGCGCACCGCCATCGCCTCGTGCTTGACCACCACCCGCATCCAGGCGCCCTCGGTGGCGGGGTCGACGGTCTCCAGGCGGCGCAGGTAGATCTCCAGCGCGCGCTGGTAGGCGTCCAGCGCGTCGTCGTGGCAGAGCGAGAACTGGTTGGCGACCCGCAGCAGCGCCGGCCCGTGCCGCGCCACCATCGCCTCCACGCGCCGTGCGCCGCGGTCGTCCCTGACCGGCGCCGGCGCTCCCGTGCTCCTCAGTGCCGCCACCCTACGCGTCATCTCCGTGTCGCCCTCTGCGCATTTAGTCCGATCGCACGGCGCCGCGCCCCATATAGGGAGCGGATTCGCCCGCAAAATGCGAACGATTCGTGGCAGCGGACAAACAGTTAGGCTGCCCGAAGGCGCGGGCACGAGAAGGGGGACCACGGTGAGCGACGTGATCGGGGATCTGCGGCGGCAGATGCAGCAACGGCTGAAGGAGATCGAGCGCGAGCTCGACGGCGTTCAGGCGCTCCTCCGCGAACAGGAGCAGATCCGTGCGGCGCTCGCCCAACCGCCGTTCTCCGACCACCGGCCCGCGGCGCGCCGGAGCCCCGCGCGCAGGGGCCGCAAGCGCGCGCCGCGCGGCGCCAACCGGGAGGCGATCCTGAGCACCGTCAGCGAGCGTCCCGGCGTCAGCGCGGCCGAGATCGCGGACGTGACGAAGATCTCGCGCGCCGTCACCTACAACACGCTCGCGAAGCTGGTCCAGCAGGGGCTGATCGTCAAGACCGAGCTGCCCTCCGGCCAGAGCGGCTACCGGGCCGCCGCGGATGCGCCCACCGCCTCGGCCTGAAGGCCCGCGGGGCGCCGTATAGTCGCCATCATGACGACCTCTGGAACGACGTCCGAGATCAAGGACTCGATCCTCGACACGGTCGGTGAGACGCCGCTGATCCGGCTGAGCCGGATCGCGACCGGGCTGCGTCCGCAGGTCGTCGCCAAGGTCGAGTCGTTCAACCCCGGCGGCTCGATCAAGGACCGCGTGGCGCTGCGCCTGATCGAGGCCGCCGAGCGCGACGGCCGGCTGCGGCCGGGCGGCACGATCATCGAGCCGACCTCGGGCAACACCGGGACGGGCCTCGCGATCGCGGCGCGGCTGAAGGGCTATCGCGTGATCGCGGTGATGCCGGACAAGATGTCGCGCGAGAAGATCGACCTCCTGCGCGCCTACGGCGCCGAGGTCGTCGTGGCGCCGACCGACGTGCCGCCGGAGTCGCCGCAGTCGTACTACCGCGTCGCCGACCGGCTGACGGAGGAGATCCCGGGCGGCTTCCAGCCCAACCAGTACAAGAACCCGGCCAACCCGGAGACGCACTACCTCACGACCGGGCCTGAGCTGTGGCGGCAGTCGGGCGGCGCGATCACGCACTTCGTGTGCGGCGTCGGCACCGGCGGCACGGTCACCGGCGTGGCGCGCTACCTGCGCGAGCAGAATCCGGCGATCGAGGTCATCGGAGCCGATCCGGTCGGCTCCATCTACTCCAGCGAGGAGGTCCACCCGTACCTCGTGGAGGGCGTGGGCGAGGACTTCTGGCCCGACACCTACGACCCGTCGGTGGTCGACCGCTACATCACGGTCTCCGACCGCGACTCGTTCCTCACCACGCGCCGGCTCGCGGAGACGGAGGGCCTGCTGGTGGGCGGCTCGTGCGGGCTCGCGGTGTACGCGGCGCTGGAGGTCGCGCGCGAGATCGACGACCCCGGCGCGATGGTCGCGGTGATCCTGCCGGACGGCGGACGCGCGTATCTCTCGAAGATCTTCAACGACGCCTGGATGAGCCAGTACGGGTTCCTCGAGCGCACGGCCGACCGCACGGTCGGGGAGGTCCTGCGCACCAAGACCGAGGCCGGCGAGATCCCGCGCTTCGTGCTCGTGCAGGCGCACCAGCAGGTCAAGGACGCGATCACGCTGCTGCACGAGCACCGCGTCTCGCAGCTGCCCGTCGTGTCGGCCACCGACCCGCACACCGTCGTCGGCTCGGTCGGCGAGCGCGGGCTGCTCAAGCGCGCGCTGGAGAGCCCGGGGCTGATGTGGGCGCCGATCATCGACGTCATGGAGCCGCCGTTCTCCGCGGTCTCGACCACCGACTCCGTGCGCGAGGCGGTGGAGCTGCTGTCCGGCGAGGGGCAGGCGCTGACGGTCGTCGAGGACGGTCGGCCGGTCGGCATCGTCACCCGCGCCGACCTGCTCGAGTCGCTGGTCTCGTGAGGCTCGCCACCCGCATCGTGCACGCGGGGCTGGAGCCGGATCCCGGCTACGGCGGCGTCGTGCCGGCGATCCATCAGGCGACGACCTACCGCCAACCGGCGCCCGGCGAGTTCCGCGAGGACTACGACTACTCGCGCGCCGCGAACCCGACGCGGCGCGCGCTGGAGGACGCGCTGGGGGAGCTGGAGGGCGGCTACGCGAGCGCCTTCGCCTCCGGCATGGCCGCCGAGCACGCGCTGATCACGGTCGCGGCCGGCACCGGCGCGCATGCGGTGATCCCCGACGACCTCTACGGCGGGACCTACCGGCTCGTCGACAAGGTGCTCGCGCGCTGGGGGCTGGAGTACACGATGGTCGACCAGGCCGACCTCGGCGCGGTGGCGCGCGCCGTGCGCGAGGAGACGCGGCTGGTCTGGATCGAGACGCCGACCAACCCGACGCTGAAGTCGGTCGACATCGAGGCGATCGTCGGACTCAGCGGCGACGCGTTCGTCGTCGTCGACAACACGTTCGCGACGCCGGTCTACCAGCGCCCGCTCGAGCTCGGCGCGGACGCCGTCGTGCACTCGACGACGAAGTACCTCGGCGGGCACTCGGACGCGATCGGCGGCGCCGCGGTCGTGCGCGACGCGGAATGGCACGAGCAGGTGCGCTTCGTCCAGCTCTCGATCGGCGCGGTGCCGGGGCCGCTGGACTGCTTCCTCGTGCACCGCGGCCTGCGGACGCTCGGCGTGCGGATGGCGGCGCACACGGAGAGCGCGCGGGCCGTGGCGGCGTGGCTGCCGGGCGCGCCCGGGGTCTACGACGTGCGCTGGCCGGGCTTCTCCGGCATGGTTTCGTTCCGGCACCCGGAGGCCGCGCGGATCGCCGCGGCGACGAAGCTCTTCTGGCTTGCGGAGTCGCTCGGCGGCGTGGAGTCGCTGATCGAGGTCCCGCAGGCGATGACCCATCAGTCGGTCGAGGGCTCGGCGGCCGCGGTCCCCCCGGACCTGGTGCGGCTGTCGTGCGGGATCGAGGCGCCGGAGGACCTCGTGGAGGACCTCGCGCAGGCGATCGGCACGTGAACGCGCCGCGGCCGCTGGGGGAGCGCTTCGAGCGCGCGCTCGACGTGGCGTTCGAGCTGCACCGCGAGCAGGCCCGCAAGGGCACCGACGTGCCCTACGTCGCCCACCTGCTGGGCGTGGCCTCGCTCGTGCTCGAGTACGGCGGCGGCGAGGACGAGGCGATCGCGGCGCTGCTGCACGACGCCGTGGAGGACCAGGGCGGGGTGCCGACGCTCGAGCGCATCCGGCGCGAGTTCGGCCCCGACGTCGCGCGGATCGTCGACGGACTGACCGACTCCTACGAGGAGCCAAAGCCGCCGTGGCGCGAGCGCAAGGAGGCGTATGTCGCCGAGCTCGAGCACGACGGGCCGGACATCCTGCGCGTCTCGCTCGCCGACAAGCTCTACAACGCGCGGGCGGTGGTGCGGGACTACCGGCAGCTCGGCGACGCGCTGTGGGACCGGTTCAGGACCAAGGATCGCGACAGCCAGCTGTGGTACTTCGGGGCGTTGCGCGACGTCTTCGACCGCCGCTACCCGGGCGACATGGCCGACGAGTTCGCGCGCACGGTGGCGCAGCTCGAGGCGCTGGTGGCCGAGCGGACGGCCTGAGCCGCGCCCCCTCGAGCCGCGTGCCCGCGCGGCCCGCCGGGCCCTCAAGTCGCGCGTCCGCACGGCCGATGCTGGCGGTGGTGGGAATGCTTCGCAGGCAGCGAGCTGCGTCCGATGGGCGCCGGAGTCGTCATCCTCGTTGGATGCGCCGGCTGTCGCTTGCCGCTCTCGTCACGGGTCTCGCCGCCCTGCTCGGCGGCTGGCTCGCGCTGGGCGCCGCCGGCAAGGACCGGAATCCGCGCCCCGCCGCGGCCGCCGCGGACGTCGAGCTGCCGCCGCTGCCCACGCGCTCGCGGGCGCGTCTCGTGCAGCCGGTCGCGGGTGAGGCGACCGCCTCGCCGGACGCCTCATCGGCGCCGGATCCCGGCCTCGACGACGCGGGTCCCGAGCCCACGGGCCCGGCTTCGAAGGCCGTGCGCGGCGAGCACCCCGCCAGCGGCGGGACCGGGGCGGTCGATCACGCGATCGCGCTCGGCAACGGCGTCGCGCTGCCGCCGCTGGAGGCCCCCGAGGCAGTCAAGCAGATGATCGAGGCCGGCAACGGGATCGCCCGCACGCCGTACCTGTGGGGCGGCGGCCATGGCAAGTGGCTCGACAAGGGCTACGACTGCTCCGGCTCGGTCTCGTTCGTGCTCGCCTCCGCCGGGCTGCTCGGCGGCCCGCTCGACTCCGGGCACCTGATGTCCTGGGGCGAGCCCGGGCGGGGCAAGTGGGTCACGATCTACGCCAACAACGGCCACGTCTTCATGGAGGTGGCCGGCGTGCGCTTCGACACGAGCGCCCAGCGCGTCACCGGCTCGCGCTGGATCAACGAGATGCGCCCCACGAGCGGCTTCGTGGCGCGCCATCCGGCCGGTCTCTAGCTCGCGGCCCGCTTCACAAGCGGGTTCGTGGCGCGCCATCCGGGCCGGTCTGTGGCTCGCGGGCGGCCCGCTTGGGGTCGCGACCCCATGGGTTCACTTCGGGCGATGGGCGATCATCGGGGAGCAGGATTTCTGACCTCCACGAGACGCCCTGATGACCCGCTCCCCGCTGACCCCTTGTGACCTCCCGGCCGCGCCGCCCGCTGCGGTGCTCGCCGACGTCGATGCCGCGTGGGAGCGGGCTCAGGAGCTCCTCGCCGGCGAGCTGGAGCTGCGCTTCGAGCTCGATCTCCTGACCCGCCGGGTCAGCGGCGCCCTGTGCGTTCCCGGCGCGGGCGTCTGGCAGCGGCTCCCCGCCGCCGAGACCCTCGCGCTGGCCTGCGGCGACGCGGCGATCCTGTCAGCGCCGCACGCCCTCGCCGCATAGGTCCGCCGCACGGTGGGCAAGACTGCTCGCATGGCATCCAAACTCAAGGACGTCCTCGACTCGGCGGTCGATCTCGGCCGCAAGGCGGCGGCCGCCGGCGCAGACATCGTCGGCCGCCTGCGCCGCGACGAGTCCGACACCGACATCGCCGCCCCGAGCCGGTCGCCTGAGACCGTCGGGGCCCCGAAGCCGGGCGAGCCCGGCGGCCCCAAGTCCGCCACCAGCACGGCGGCCAAGCCCCGCCGCCCCGCCGCGGCCAAGAAGGGCACCCGAGCGGCCACGAGCGCGCCGTCGACGGCCAAGCGCCGAGCACCCGCGGCGACCAAGAGCCGAGCGGCGGCCGCCCCCAAGGAACCGCCGACCAAGGCGCCGGCGACGGCCGCGACCAAGCCATCGGCGCCGGCCGCCAAGGCCTCCTCCGCCGGGAAGGCGTCGACGGCTGCCGCGAAGCCGTCACCGGCGGCGAAGGCGTCGCCCGCGCCGAACGCCTCGTCTGCCGGGACGGCGTCGTCGGCGGCCGCGAAGCCGTCACCGGCGGCGAAGGCGTCGCCCGCCCCGAAGGCCTCGTCTGCCGGGGAGGCGTCGCCGGCCGCCGAGGCGTCGTCCGCCGCCAAGCCTGCCGCGGCGAAGGAGCCTGCGGAGACGGCCAACGCTGCCGCGGCGACGACCGAGTCCGGGTCGGTGCCGACCGGGCAGACCACTCCGGCCAAGACCGGTGCGACCGAGAAGGGCGGGAAGGTCTCCGCGCGGACCGGCGGCAAGGCGGGCGCGGCGGGCGCGGAGAAGGGCGCGACGAGCAGGTCCGGCGAGCCGGACGGCGCGTCGAAGGCCGCCGGGGACCGCGGCGCGGACGCGGGCTCCGGCTCCGCGGGCGGGGAGGGCTGACCGCTTTCAGGCGCGCGGCCCGGCACCGCCGGGCCGCGCGCGATCGGGCGGCCGTCAGCGCTCCGGGCCGCGCGCGATCGGCCGGCCGTCAGCGCCCCTGGCCGCGCGCGATCGGGCGGCTGTCAGGGCCTCGGGGCGCCGTTCGGCTGGATTGGCGGGCGCTGCGCCATTAGGGTCGGGCCATGCGCCCCATCCCCGCGACCCGCATCGGTGACTCGCACGGGCTCCTGCGCGCGATCGACAAGCGCGGACGCCTGCGCTCGGACGAGCTCGTGACCGAGTTCAGCGTCGCGGAGCTGTTCCCGCCGGACCTCGAGAACGCGCTCGGCCGGATGCGGCATTTCATCTCTTACGCACGCGCCGCCGGCCTCGCCAAGGAGGACCGCGGCGTCGTCGAGCTCACCGAGATCGGAAAGCGGTACGTGAAGTCCGGCGACGACGCCGCGGTGTTCGACGTCTCGCCGCTGCAGGCCGAGTGGCTGCGCCGCCAGCTCCGTGAGAAGCACATGACGGACTCGATCTACCACGGACTGGCGATCGGCCTCAGCCTGCTGGCGTCGTGCCCGCCCGGCGCCCGCGTCTCCACGCTCGACTTCGGCCGTGCGCTCGCCTACCTGGGGCGGGCCGGCTGGGACAACGAGAACACCTTCGAGATCCAGGGCGAGCGCTACCTGACCCTCCTCAAGGACCTCGAGCTCAGCGACGACGAGCGGGCCGTGACCATCACCGGCCACCAGCTCCGCAGCGAGCTGACGCTGCCGATCCACATGTCGCTGATCGACATCGCCGGCCAGCTCAACCCGGGGGGGCCGGAGGCCGTGCGCGCCGCCGCGGACGCCGAATGGGCAAAGCGGGCGGCAGCACCCCCCGCCGGGGAGCCGGCGGTCGTGGCGCCGCCGACCCTGTCGCCCGCCGAGCCGGCCGCGGAGGAGGACGACGAGGACGGCTACCACGACGTCGGCCCCGGCGAGTGGGCCCCCGGTGAAGAGACCCCGGCGCCCGCCGCTCCGCCGGAGTCCGCCCCCCAC
>JBIOTP010000388.1:0-4187 GCA_044865965.1 Solirubrobacteraceae bacterium | reverse complement strand
GAGCCCTCGGGGTTCGAGGTGACGCCGCCGCCGGGCGGGTCGGCGAGGTCGCCTTCGTGGATGCCGTAGAGGTGGCGCATCGGGAGGAGCCACTGCGGCGCGCCGCCGGGGCCGCCGCCGCGCCGCTGGCGCCGGCCGCGCTGGCGACCGCGGCGCCCGCGGGGCGGCTCGCGCGCGCGGCGGTGCTACGGGCCGCGCCGCGCTCCGCGCGCACGCTGGCGCGGCTCGGCGACCATCTCGAGGCGCTCGGGGCGCGGTTCGACGGCCGGCTGCGCGTCTCCGCCGTGGACCGGGCGAGTGGGCGGCGCGTGATGTTCGGCGCGCCGGGGGCGCCACCGGCGGCGGTGCCCGAGGCCGTGCTGGCGTCGTGCGCGGTGCCGTGGCTGTTCGCGCCGGTGGAGATCGACGGCCGCGAGTACGTGGACGGCGGCGTGTGGAGCCCGACCAACCTCGACGCCGCGCCCGCGGGGCGCGGCGCGCACGTGCTGTGCCTGATCCCCACCGCCGCGGCGGCGCAGGGCGCGCTGCGGACGGCGAGCACGGCGTCGGCGCGCGCCGAGGCGCTCGCGCTGCGCGCCCGCGGCGTGCACGTGCGCACGATCGTCCCGGACGGGCCGAGCGTGGACGCCATCGGCCCGAGCCTCATGGACGAGGGCCGCCGCGCGGCGGCGGCGGCCGCCGGCCACGTTCAGGGCCGGCGGCTGGCGGCCACGTAGCGCTCGTGGATCGCCTCCCACTGGGGCAGCTCGACCAGGTCGACCGTCCCGCCCGCGAGCACCTCCTCCAGCGCGTCGAGGTGCATGTGCCAGCCCGCCAGGACCTTCGTGCGGAACTCGTCGGGCAGGTCCACCGTGCTGCTGAAGCGCAGCAGGGTCCCGTCGCCGTCCGGCTCGAGCTCCCAGCGCAGGACGCCGTGGACGTCGCCGTCGGTCTCCAGCAGCCGCGGCGGCTCCAGCCGCGTGATCCTGCCGTCCATGACGGCGCGGTTGCCCTCGTCGTCGGTGTTCAGCCAGCGCACGACGAAGCGGCCGCCCTCCTCGAGCTCGACGTCGGCGTCGCCCAACCAGGCGATCATCTGCGCGGGCTCGGTCAGCGCGGCCCATACGCGCTCGATCGGGTGCGCGAGGCGGCGCCGGAAGCGGATCACCTGCAGGCCGTCGTGCGATTCGAGAGTGCCGTTGGCGGTCATCGGGGGCCTCCCTTCGCTTGCTCGTCCAGGTGACGCTCGAGAGCGTCGAGGCGCCGGGCCCAGAGCTCGCGGTAGGGATGCAGCCACGCGTCGAGCTCCACCAGCGGCTCGAGGCGCAGCTCGTACCAGCGCCGCTGGGCGTCCTTGCGCACCTGCACCAGCCCGGCCTCGCGTAGCACCCGCAGGTGCTTGGAGGTGCCGGGCTGGCTCAGCCCGAGCCGCTCGACCAGGTCGCCGACCGAGCGCGGCTGCTCGAGCAGCAGGTCGAGGATCCGGCGCCGGGTCGGCTCCGCGAGCGCGTCGAAGGTCGCCGCCACGCGGCGTACATTACCAGCCGGTTATATGCTCGTCAAGTTATTTAAGGTGTGCCCGTGAGCTCCCGCTCCGGCTCGGGCGCCTCCGCCGCGAGGACGACCTTGCGCTCGGCATTGGAGAGCGCGCGGACATAGGCGAGCGCCGCGGCCTCGATGATGTCCGTGGAGACGCCCTGCCCGGAGGCGCTCTGGCCCGCGAGCTCGAGGATCACGCTGGCCTCGCCGAGAGCGTCCTGGCCGCCCGTCACGGCGTCGATCCGGAACTCCCGAAGTCGCGCGTCGCGCCGCGTGGCGGCGTTGATGGCGCGGAAGATCGCGTCGACCGGGCCGTCGCCCGTGAAGTCGCCGCGCTCGCTCTCGCCGTCCGGCGTGCGGATCGAGACGGTGGCATGCGGCGGCCGGCGGGTCGACGCCTCGACGTCGAACCACTCGAGCGTGTACGCCTGCGCGTCCTCGCGGAGCTCGTCGGTGACGAGCGCCTCCAGGTCCATGGCGGTGACCTGCTTCTTCTTGTCCGCGAGCTCCTTGAAGCGCTTGAACGCGGTGTTCAGCGCGTGCCCGCTGACGTCGTAGCCCAGCTCCAGCAGCGCCGACTGCAGCGCGTGGCGGCCGGAGTGCTTGCCGAGCACGATCGAGGTGGTGTCGTCGACGCCCACCGAGGCGGCCGCCATGATCTCGTACGTCGAGCGCTCCTTGAGCACGCCGTCCTGGTGGATGCCGGACTCGTGCTGGAACGCGTTGCGCCCGACGACCGCCTTGTTCGGCTGCACCGCATAGCCGGTCAGGCGCGATACGAGCCGGCTCGTCCGGGCGATCTCGCGCGTGTTGATCCCCGTCGTCAGGCCGATGTCGGCCTCGCGGGTGCGCAGCAGCATCACGATCTCCTCGAGCGAGGCGTTGCCGGCGCGCTCGCCGATGCCGTTCATCGCGCACTCGACCTGGCGGGCGCCGGCCCGCAGGCCGGCGAAGCTGTTGGCGACCGCCAGCCCCAGGTCGTCGTGGCAGTGCACGGAGAGGACGGCGTTTCGCAGGTCGGGCACGAGCTCGTACAGGCGGGTCAGGAAGGCCGCGTACTCGTGCGGCATGGCGTAGCCGACGGTGTCCGGGATGTTGATGGTGGTGGCGCCCTCGTCGATCGCCGCCTGCAGCACCTCGGCGGTGAACTCGGCGTCGGCGCGGGTGGCGTCCATCGGCGAGAACTCGACGTCCTCCACCAGCGAGCGCGCGTGCGCGACCGCCGCGCGAGCCTGGCCCAGCACGTCCTCGCGCGTGGACTGCAGCTGGTGCGTGATGTGGATGTCGCTCGTGGATATGAACGTGTGCACGCGCGGGCGCTCGGCGTCGCGTACCGCCTCGGCGGCGCGCTCGATGTCCGCCGCATGAGCCCGCGCCAGCCCCGCGATCACCGGGCCGTGGACCTCGCGCGCGATGGCCCGCACCGCCTGGAAGTCGCCGGGCGAGGCGATCGGGAAGCCCGCCTCGATGATGTCCACCCCCAGGCGCGCGAGCTGGTGGGCGATCTCCAGCTTCTCGGCGGCGTTCAGCGAGATCCCGGGCGATTGCTCGCCGTCGCGCAGTGTGGTGTCGAAGATGACGACCCGGTCAGGGTCCATGGTCTGCTCCTTTCCTGTTCTCCTTCTCCGGTGTGGGTTTGCGGCTCAGCGGCCGCCACGCGTTATTCCCCCCGAAGGGGGAGGAGAAGAAGGAGAAGGGAAAGGCTCCGGAGCGGCATCCGCTCCGGCAATGTAGCTCACCGGCCCCAGGCGTGCCAGGTCGCCACCTCGATCCATGCGCTGTAGCGGGCGCGGTCGCGCGTCGGGTAGGGCTTGCCGCGGTAGTGGCGCGCGATCCGGTCGATGTCGGCGAGGCCGGCGTCCTCCTCCAGCGAGACGACGCGCCCGCGCAGGCTGACGTGCTTGTACCAGTCCTCGTGGAGCACGGTCAGCGAGACGCGCGGGTCGCGCCGCATGTAGTCCAGGCGCCTGCGGCTCGCGTCCATGTTCACGAGGATCCGGCCCTGTTCCCACAGGTACCAGGTGGCCACGGTGTGGGGCGCGCCGTCCGGCCTCAGCGTGCCGATCACGGCGGGGTTGGGGCGTGCGAGGAACTCGTCGAGCTCCTCGGGGAGCGGGGGCTTGGGCACCCGGTTCGTATTACCCGCAGTCCCGCGCGAGCAGGTCCGCGATCCGCTCCCGGCGCACGATGAGCCGGGCGTCGCCGTCCTTGACGAGGATGACGGGCGGGCGGCGGGCGCCGTTGTAGTTGTTCAGCAGCGAGTAGCAGTAGCAGCCGGTGGTCGGCATCACGATCGTGTCGCCGACCGCGGGGGTCGCGAGTGCGACTGCGGGCGCGAGCAGGTCGCCGCTCTCGCAGTGCATGCCGACGAGCTCACATGTCTCCGCGTCGCGGTCGCGGTCAAGCACGAACGGCGCGAAGCGCTGGCCGTAGAGCATCGGCTCGAGGTTGTCGGCCATGCCGCCGTCGACCGCGACGTGCGTGCGCGCGCCGCGCTTGACGGTCACGACCTCGTACAGCGTGACGCCGGAGCGGCCCACCACCGAGCGGCCCGGCTCGACGATCAGCCTGGCCGTCGGATCGAGGTGGCGGTGCAGCGCCTGGACCGTCGCCTCGGCGTAGCCGGCGACCGACGGCGCGGTGTCGCCGGGGCGGTAGGCGATGCCGAG
>JBIOTP010000387.1:0-13655 GCA_044865965.1 Solirubrobacteraceae bacterium | reverse complement strand
GATGCGGCCACAAAATTGGGCGGTGCTGCTATCGAAACAGCCGACAGTGTGAGAATGAGCGGAACACAAACATCCTTGAGCAGCGTCACGCCGAGCTCGATCGCGCGGTGGATCACCGCGATCGACTCGCGCTCGTCGCGCTCCTCGGCGCCGTAGGCCCACGACATCCCCATGCACCCGAGGCCGATCGGGCCGACCTCGGTCCCGGCGAGGCGCCTCACCCGGTCACCACGAGCGGCGCGCCGTCGGTCACCACGATCGTGTGCTCGGCGTGCGCCGACGGCGAGCCGTCGGCGGTGCGGACCGTCCAGCCGTCGGAGGCGAGGCGCACGTCGCCCGAGCACGCGGCGAAAATCGGCTCGACCGTGATCACGAGCCCCGGCGTCAGCTCCGGTCCGCCGCCGGCGACGTTGGGCACCGACGGCTCCTCGTGCATGCGCCGCCCGATCCCGTGGCCGGTCAGCTCGGGGTGCTTGATCGACACCGTGTCATCCTCACACATCCATGTCCACGCCCGCCGCGTCCACCCGTCCCTCCCGCGGCGACGTGCTGGAGCTCACCGTGGAGTCGCTCGCGCACGGCGGCAACGGCGTCGCGCGGCGCGAAGGCTACGTCGTGTTCGTGGCCGGCGCCGTCCCCGGCGACCGCGTCAAGGCGGTCGTCGGCAAGGCCAAGCGCGCGTACGCCGAGGCGCGCGCGGTCGAGCTCGTCGAGCCCTCGCCGGAGCGCGTCCCGCCTGTCGCCGGCCACCCGGGCGCGCCGTGGCAGGTGCTCCCGTACGAGCGCCAGCTCGAGGTCAAGGCCGAGCAGGTCGACGACGCGCTGCGGCGGATCGGCCGCCTGTCCGGCTACGAGCTCGAGCCGATCGTGCCGGCGGTGGAGACCTGGCGCTACCGCAACAAGCTCGAGTACTCGTTCGGGACCGGCCCGGGCGGCGAGCTCGTGTGCGGATTCCACGCGCCCGGGCGCTGGAACGAGATCGTGCCGATGGACGATTGCCTGCTCGCCTCCGAGCGCGCCAACGCGCCGCGCGAGCAGGTCCTGGCGTTCTGCCGTGCGCATGGCCTCGGCGCCTGGGACCGGCGCGAGCAGCGCGGCTTCCTGCGCAACCTCGTGGTGCGCGAGGGCCGCCGCACGGGCGCGACGCAGGTGCGGCTCGTCACCTCGCCCGGCCGGCTCGACGTGGACGGGCTGATCGCCGCCGTCGACTGCGACGGGCTGTGGTGGACGCGCACGGAGGACCTCGGCGAGAGCACCCGCGGCGGCGAGACGACGCTGCTCGCCGGGGCGCCCCAGCTCCCCGAGCGCCTCGGCGGCCTGGAATTCCTCGTCTCCCCCGACGCGTTCTTCCAGACCAACACCGAGATGGCGGAGAAGCTCTACGCGGTCGCCGTCGAGTACGCGCAGCTACGCGGCCACGAGCGCGTCTTCGACCTCTACTGCGGCATCGGGACGATCGCGCTCTCGCTGGCCGTCCGCGCCCGCGAGGTGATCGGGGTGGAGATCGTGGAGGCCGCGGTCGCGGACGCGATCGCCAACGCCCGCCTCAACGAGATCGGCAACGCGTCGTTCTACGCCGGTGACATCCGCTTGGCGATGCGCGAGCTCGTCGAGCGCGCCGGCCGCCCCGACGTCACGGTCATCGACCCGCCGCGCGCCGGCCTCTCCCAGAAGATCGTGCGCCGCATCGTCGAGGCCGCCCCGCGCCGGATCGTCTACGTCTCCTGCAACCCGACCACGCTGGCGCCCAACGCGGCCCAGCTCGCGGAGGCCGGCTACCGCCTGCTGAAGGTGCGCCCGGTCGACATGTTCCCGCACACGCCGCACATCGAGTGCGTGGCGCTGCTGGAGCGCGCCGGTTAGCCGATCCCGATCGGCGGGATGTTGCGCCAGGGCCCCGGCCGCGGGTCGTCCGGGTGGACCGGCCGCGCCGCGGTCTCCGATGTCGGGCGGGTCTCGTTGGGCTCCGGCACGACCTGCCAGCGCCCCTTGGCATCCCGCCGCATCCGGAGCTTGCCCTCCAGCGGATCGCCGGTCGGCGTGTCGCGGCGCGAGGGCTCGTGGCGGGCCATGGGTCCAGTCTACGCACGGCTCGCAGGA
This sequence comes from Solirubrobacteraceae bacterium, assembly GCA_044865965.1. GTDB lineage: Bacteria > Actinomycetota > Thermoleophilia > Solirubrobacterales > Solirubrobacteraceae > Solirubrobacter. The sequence continues at coordinate 11,555 of JBIOTP010000387.1, read as the reverse complement.
TTTGACCATCGCCGCGCCGCTCCCCACGACACTAGTCATCGCGCGCGGCGTGGTGGCGTGGATCGGCCTACCGACCTCGCCCGACCATCCGGACGGGGCCAGCCGATTCGGGCTCCCCTTCACCTGCAAGCTGTTCGCCCGGACCCCCGCGGCGGCGGAAGCAATCGTCTACGCGGCCTGTGCCCACTCGCCCGCGTCCGCCTCGGGCTCGGCGAAGCGCGCGAGCGCGGCGCCGACGTGCGCGTAGACGGCGGCGCTCAGCGCCATGCCGACGTGCGAGGCGCGCACCTCGACGAGCTCGGCCGCCGGGTCCAGGCACGCGCGCCAGTCGACGACGCCGTCGGTGCGCGAGTAGAGGGCGACGTAGCCGACGTCAGGCGGGAAGTCGGCGGCCAGCGCGCCGCGGAACTCCGCGCAGCACTCGCCGCGCAGGCAGCGCCAGGTGAACATGCCCGGGACGCGCGCGGCGCCCAGCGCGCCCACGAGCGCGACCTGCGCCAGCACCAGCGGATGGGCGCTGAGCTGCGAGACGGTGGGGGCGCCGAGGGCGACGACGCCGGACACGAGGTCGGGCCGGCGGACGGCGAGCGCGCGCGCCAGCGTGCCGCCGCGGCTCTGGCCTACGATCGCGACGCGCTGTCCCGCCGCCTCGGCGAAGCCCTCCAGCCGCGCCTCCAGGCGCGCGCAGGAGGCCTCCGAGCAGTCGACGTTGGCGCGCATCCCGGCGCGCCGCGTGGCGTACCCGTTCGCCCGCAGCCAGTGCGTCATCGTGGCCAGCGAGCCGTCGCCGGCGAGGAAGCCGGGGATCAGCAGCACCGGCCGGCCGTCCCCCGGCGCCACGCCGGCGCCGCGCCAGACCGCGCTGCGGAACAGCGCGGCGGCCTCCGCGGCGGCCAGTCCCTCGCGCCAGAGCGGCGGAATGCGGGGAAACGGGACTGCCATGTCCGCTTAATTACCCGCTTCGCGGTGCGGGGCACCACCGCCGAACGGGGAGTACGATCGCCGCCGCATGCGCGCCGTGACCATCCGCGAGGGGCGGATCGTCGTCGCCGACCACCCGGACCCGGAGCCGCAGGACGGGCAGCTGCTCGTCCGCGTGCGGGCCGCGGGGCTCAACGGCGCCGACATTCTCCAAGCCGCCGGCCACTATCCGGCCCCGGCGGGCGTGCCCCCCGACATCCCCGGGCTGGAGCTGGCGGGCGAGGTCGTCGCCTGCGGGCGCAGGGCCCAGCGCTTCGAGCCCGGCGACCGCGTGATGACGATCGTGGCCGGCGGCGGCCAGGCCGAGCTCGCGGTCGTCCACGAGCGCACCGCGATGCCGGTGCCCGACGAGCTCGACTGGACGGCGGCCGGCGGCGTGCCGGAGGTCTTCACGACCGCCCACGACGCGCTGTTCACGCAGGCGGGGCTGACCGTCGGCGAGCGGCTGCTGGTCCACGGCGCGGCGGGCGGGGTCGGGATGGCGGCGGTCCAGCTCGGGGTGATGGCGGGCGCGCGCGTGAGCGCGACGGTGCGCGACGAGCACGCGCGCGAGCAGATCGCCGCCCTCGGCGTGAACGCGATCGAGCCCGCGGGCTTCGAGGACCATGGCCCGTTCGACGTGATCCTCGAGCTCGTCGGCGCGCCGAACGTGCCCGGGAACCTGCACGCGCTCGCGATCGGCGGGCGCCTCTGCATCATCGGCGTGGGGGCCGGCGCGCGCAGCGAGATCGATCTGCGGGCGCTGATGGGCAAGCGGGCCCGCATCCATGGCTCGACGCTCCGCGCCCGCCCGATCGAGGAGAAGGCGATCGCCGCGCGGCTCCTCGAGAAGATGGTCCTGCCGGGGTTCGCCTCGGGCGACCTCTCGGTGTTCGTCACCGCGACGTACCCGCTCGAAGAGGCCCCCGCCGCCTATGAGCGCTTCCAAGCCGGCGCGAAGCTTGGCAAGATCGTCTTGGACATACCCGACCGGTAAAGGAGTACCCGGTGCAATACCCAGTCGCGTTCGAGATGGACTATGTGGAGCGGCGGAGCCGCCTGACCACGTTCTTCCGCCTCATCATGGTCATACCTCACTCGTTCGTCCTGTACTTCTACGGGCTCGCGGCCTTCGTCGTGGTGTTCTGCGCGTGGTTCGCGCTGCTGTTCACCGGTCGCTACCCGCGCGGGATGTACGACTTCGTCGCCGGTTATCTGCGCTACTCGACGTACGTGTACGGCTACTCGTACCTGACCACCGACGTCTACCCGCCGTTCTCCGGCAACCCGAACGCCGGCTATCCCGTGCGGCTGAACATCGCCCCGCCGCAGGCCTCCTACAGCCGGGTCAAGGTGCTCTTCCGCATCATCCTCGCGATCCCGGTCATGGTCATCGCCTACGCGATGGCGCTGGTCGCCGAGGTCGGCGCGATCGCCGCCTGGTTCGTGATCGTGATCGCCGGCAAGCAGCCCAAGGGCATCCAGGACATGATCCGGCTGGGGCTCAGCTACCAGCAGCGGGCGGCCGCGTACTACCTGCTGCTGACCGAGACCTGGCCGCCGTTCGTCGACGAGGCGTCGCGCGCCCCCGTCCCCGGCTCCACCGTCGGCTAGTACGGCGGGAAGTCAGCCCACCAGTCGCCGAGCACGCGAAAGGCCTGCCAGAACCGGCGCTTCGCCGACTCCTCGTCCAGTGACTGGTCGATGTCCGGCACGTAGAGCGCGTCGGTCGACGGCGTGAGCGGCTGGATCGTGCCCAGGTCCGGGCGCACCTCGCGCGCGAGCGGAAGCGAGAGCTCGTTGAGCGTCTCGAGTGCGTCCGGACCCATCACGATCACGATCTTCGGCTGGACGATCGCGATCTCCTCGACGAGGCGGCCCACGCACTCCGGTGCGGCGAGCGAAGTGTCCGCGACCGGACATTTCACGCAGAGCGTTCCGTAGACGACGAGCGGGTCGATGTCGAGCCGCTTCAGCGACTTCATCAGGGCCGTCCCGGCGCGGCCGTAGAAGGCGACGCCCTCCTCGACCTCGGCGGGCGTCGGCGCGTGCTTGAGCAGCAGCACGTCGGCCTGCGGGTGACCCGACCCGAGCACCGGCATGAGGTTCCCGCGGGGGCAGCGGTCGCAGGCCTGCAGGTCGCGGGTGAAGGTGTTGAGCTCGCGGATGGCGCGCTCGAGGTACTTCTCGCGGATCTCGTCGTCGGTGGCGGGCATCCCGCCGACCGGGTTCACCCCGGATCCGGGTTCTCCTTGCCCCTGCAACTCAACTCCCGCCGCGGCCGGCCACAGCCCGTCTGACCTTCCGCCGGCGGGTCGCCCGCCGGGCCGCGGGCGGGGTGGCGCGGGTCTGCAGGAACTTCAGCGCCTGCACCTGCGCGTAGCGCAGCGAGGACGGCTTGCCGATGATGTCGGCGGCGCGCAGCGACTCGAGGAACTCCTCCGGGCCGTCGAAGTCGCGCATGCGGATCCGCACCGATCCGAGGCCCCGCGCGACGTGCGAGTCCGACCCGGCGCCGCCGACGATGCGGTACTTGCCGGCGAAGCGCACCGCCTCCTCGTTGAACGCGGGGATCGCGATCCGCGGGTTGAAGACCTCGATCGCGTCGATGTCGCTCACGATGGCGAGCATGTGCTCGTAGTCGGGCACGGTGTGCAGGCGGTCGAACGGGTGCGGGACGTAGACCAGCCCGCCCTGGCGGCGGATCTCCGCGATCGTCGCCTCGAGCGTCAGCCCGCGATCGATCCGCTGCTCGAGGAAGAGGCCGATGACCTCGCCCTGGTCGGCGGTCTTGACCTCCTCGCCGACGATCACCTTGATGCCGTAGCCGGCCGCCTTCACGTGCGCGTCGAGCGCGCCCGAGACCTCGTTGTGATCGGTCACCGCGATCGCGCCGAGGCCCTGCTCGCGGGCGGTCGCCAGCAACACGTCGACCGGCGTCGCGCAGTCGCTCGAGTGGTCGGTGTGCATGTGCAGGTCGACGTCGATGAGCTTGCGGCGGGCCAGCCGCTCGCGCACGTCCGGCTTGCCGGCGGGGTCGTGGCGCAGCGCGGCGAGCTCGGCGTAGATCGCCTGCGCGTCGCCGGCCACGCGGCGCCACGAGAGCGCGGGCCGGGCGGCCTCGGCGGCGCGCGTGAGCCGCCCGCGCAGGCCGGCGTCGGCGATCAGCCGCTCGAGCTGCGCGGCGAGCACGTCCACGTCGCCCGGCTCGAACAGCAGCCCCAGGTCGCCGTCGCCCAGCACCTCCTCGTAGACCGGCAGCCGCGACGCGACGGGGACGGCGCCCGCGCCGAGCCCGCGCACGAGGACGCCCGGCGCCGTGAGGGTGCCCAGCGAGGCGGCGACGACGACGTCGGCGGCCGCGAGCGCGTCGGCCTCGTGGCCCTGCACGACGTGCACGCGCTCGCGCAGGCGGCTGCGCAGCGTCGGCACCGCGCCGGTCGCCGAGCACACGGTCGCCTCCCACGCGAGCTCCTCCGGCAGCCGCCGCAGCGCGCGCAGGAAGAGCCGCAGCGCGCTGCGCTCCTCGCGGTCGCAGAACACGATCCGCACGGGCGCGCCGTCGGGGCGCGCCTCCCGCTCGACGGCCGTCGCGCCGGGGCGCAGCAGCCGGTAGCGCGCGGGGAAGTAGCGCTGCAGCAGCTCGGCGGTCGCTCCGTAGCTCGCGGTGCGCGCGTCGAGGCGGCCGAAGAACAGCTCCACGAAGCGGCGCGCGACCTGGGTCGAGAGCACCCGCTCGGCCGGCGCGTGGAACGAGCCGACGTTGAGCGCCCGCGAGTGCCGCAGCGCGACCGAGCCGGCGCTCGGCGCCCACGGCTCGTGCACGTGCACGAAGTCCAGGCGCGCGACGGTCAGCGCCTCCTCGACCGTGCGCGCGATGTCCAGCGGCGGCGACGGCGCTGCGCCCCGGCGCGTCAGCGGGAACAGCTCGCCGACGCCGAGCACCTGCACGCCGCCGCCGGGGTCGAACAGCGAGTCCGGCTTCTCGCGCGCCGCCCGGATCTTCCGCCGCGACTCGCGCACCAGCTCCGGCGAGCGCGACGGCGCGAGCAGCAGCACGCGGTGCCCGGCCTCCGCGAGCTCGCGCGAAAGCTCCGCCGCGAACGTCCCGACCTCGTGCTCGTCCTCGAGGGCATGGGGCGCGACCTGCGCGATGGCGTAGCGCTCCGGCACCGCGGCGCAGGATATCGGCGGCCCGCCGGCTGCCCGGCCGGCCGCCGTCCAGGGCTACTCCGACGCCGGGACCTGCTCGGCCGCCTCGCGGGCGGCGCGGGCGGCCTTCTCGGTGCGGGCGTGCTGGGCGATGAACTCCTCGGTCGCCGCGCGCGCCTCGTCGTCCGGGCGCTGGTGCATCGGCGACTTCATGAGGTAGGAGCTCGGCCCGTCGAGCTCGCCGCCGACCCCGTGGTTGAGCGCGAGCTTGCAGCAGCGCACGGCGTCGATGACGATGCCGGCCGAGTTGGGCGAGTCCCAGACCTCGAGCTTGAGCTCGGCGGTCAGCGGCACGCCGCCGAACGCCTCGCCCTCCAGCCGGATGTGGGCCCACTTGCGGTCGGTCAGCCACGGCACGTAGTCCGACGGGCCGACGTGGACGTCGCCGGCCGCCAGCTCGTGGTCGACGATCGAGGTGACCGCGTTGGTCTTGGAGATCTTCTTGGACTCCAGCCGCTCGCGCTCGAGCATGTTGTAGAAGTCCATGTTGCCGCCGACGTTGAGCTGCGACGTGCGCGCGAGCTTGACGCCGCGGTCGCCGAACAACCGCGCCAGCGCGCGGTGGACGATCGTCGCGCCGACCTGGGACTTGATGTCGTCGCCGACGATCGGCAGGCCGTGCTTGCGGAAGCGGTTATTCCAGTACTGCTCGCGGGCGATGAAGACCGGGATGCAGTTGACCATCGCGCAGCCCGCCTCGAGGATCTGCTCGACGTACCACTTGGTCGCCTGCTCGGAGCCGACCGGCAGGTAGTTGACGACGACGTCGGTCTTGGTCTCCTTGAGCACCTCGACGATGTCGACGGTCGACCCCGGCGCCTTGGTGATCTTCTCCGACAGGTACTTGCCGAGGCCGTCGTGGGTCATCCCGCGCTGCACCGGCACGCCGAGCTTCGGGACGTCGCCGGCGATGAACTTGATCGTGTTGTTCTGGCCCGCCCAGATCGCCTCGGAGAGGTCCTTGCCCACCTTCTCGGCGTCGATGTCGAACGCCGCCGAGAACTCGATGTCGCGGATGTGGTAGCCGCCGAGGTCGACGTGCATGAGGCCGGGCACGCGCTCGGCGGGATCGGCGTCGCGGTAGTAGTGCACGCCCTGCACGAACGCATTGGCGCAGTTGCCGACGCCGACGATGGCCACGCGGACCTTCTCGTTCTGGTAGCGGCTGCCGCCGTTGGCGGACGTGTCGTGACCAAGGTGCGTCGTCAAGTGGAACCTCCGTTGAGTGTTCGGGCCGAGGAACCCCGGCCGCAGGACGACGTTACAAGGCCGCAGCCTCGCGCGTGAGCTCTCGCCGGACGTGAAGGACCCGTTGCCCGACGGTGATCACGGACAGCGCGGCGAGCACGTAGACGGCCGGCGCGATCGCCCCGAGATCGGCGAAGACGAGGCCCGCGGAGAGGATCACGACGCGCACGGTCCGGTCCGCGATGCCGACCTTGCACTCGACCCCCAGCGCCTCCGCGCGAGCGCGCGTGTAGGAGACCATCAGCGACGCCAGCACAGCCACCACGACCGCGGCGACGGCGATGTCCTCGCCGTTCTTGGAGAAGTGCACGGCGACGGCGGTCAGCACGATCCCCTCCTCCACGCGGTCGAGCGTGGAGTCCAGGAACGCGCCGAACGGCGTGCCCTTGCCCGACATGCGCGAGTAGCGGCCGTCGAGCGTGTCGCACACCGAGCCGACGATGAACGCGATGCCGCCCGGGATCCACCACTCCTTCCACACCAGCACGGCCGCGACGATGCACAGCGCGAAGCCGGTGAGCGAGATCGCGTTCGGCGTCAGGCGCGACTCGATCAGGCGGTTGCGGAAGTGCGCCTGATACTCGCGGGCCGTGGTCGGCCGGGGTGGGCGCTCGAGCGGGGGCGTCCCCATTGCGGGAGGAGCCTATCCGGCGCGCGCCGGGGCGGGGAGCGCACCGGCCGGCGCCCATGCCCACGCCTGCGGGCGGGCGCGCGCGAACAGCAGCTGGGCGGCGACCGCGGCGGCCGCGGCCGTCACTGCGCCGGTGGCGGCGTCGAAGATCCAGTGGTTGCCGGTCGCGACGACGACGAACGTGACCACCCCGGGGTACGCCGCCCACAGCGCCTTGGCCCAGTCCCGGCGCGACATCCGGATCATCGGCACGCTCAGCATCAGCGCGAAGCCGACGTGCATCGACGGCACCGCGGCGAACGGGTTGAAGAGCACGTTGACCTGCGAGTCCGAGGAGACCCCGGTGAAGTCGCTCACGGAGTCCACGAAGCCCCACTCCGGCATCATCCGCGGCGGGGCGGTGGGGAACACCAGGTAGCCGACCAGCGCGATGCCCATGGCCACCATGAACATGTTGCGCACGAAGTAGAAGTGCTCGTTGCGGAACAGGTAGACGAAGGCCAGCGCGAACGTCGTGACGAGGAAGTGCGTGTTCAGGTACATCCAGCTCGCGACGTCGTCCAGGAAGCCGGTCCCGATCGCCCACGTCTGGACGTGCTGCTCGACGAACATGTGGAGCCCGCGCTCCAGCGAGACGATGTCGCGCGCGTGGTCGAACGCCGCCGCGGCATGCAAGTCGGCCTGCCCGCGCACCACCCGGTAGACGCAGTACGCGCCGCAGAACAGCAGGATCTGCCGGAGGAAGTCCACGGCGCCCTGTGGCAGCAGGCGGGGGAGCATCGGAGCCGATGCTAGTGGCGGCCCCGCCGATCCCTCAGTAGGGCTGGCCGTACTTAACAGGTGGTGCGCGCGTGCCGGTCGATCCCGAAGCGGGCCTGCACGAGCACGACGCCGCGGTCGGCGCCGTCGGGGTCGATCTCGGTCCAGCCGCCCGGCGCCCGGCGCACGCATGCGCCGCGCGTGGACCAGTAGCGCGTATAGCGCTGGCGCACGATCGTCGGGCGGCGGGCGTCGACCTCGAACCAGTTCGGGCCCGTGGCCAGCACCCGCGCGCCGCCGGAGGCGGGCGGGTCGGTCCCGCGGACCTCCCAGATCTGCCAGCGCGGGGAGCGGTAGACGGGCTCCAGGAACGAGGCGCCGCGCTGCAGGAGCGCCGCCTCGTCGCGCGCGGAGTAGTCGAGCGGGGCGTTCGGCAGCGCGACCCACCGGACCGCGTTCTCGCGCAGCCACGAGTGGAAGCGCCCGCGGGTCAGCGGGCGCTTGTCATAGAACAGCGGGTTGGCCTTGCGGTCGAGCTGGCGCTCCCAGCCGCGCGCGAGCATGACGTACTTCGCGAGGTCGGCGGCCTCCCAGTGGTTGCGGGTGAGCGGCACCTCGACGCGCTCGCCGGGCTGCACGAGGCGCCGGAGCACGCGCGTCGCCTCGGCCTGGAAGGCGGGGCGGGTGCTCGGATCCCCGTGCGCCTCCGCGACCGCGCGCACCGCCGGCAGCCACTGCAGGTACAGCAGCCCGACGCCGACGACGGCCAGCGCGAGCACGGGCACCCGCCGCCGGTGCGCGAGCGCCAGCACCGACGGGCCGGCGAGCACGCCGAGCCGCAGCGCGTTCTGCCCGAACGGCGTCGGCACCAGGAACGCGCCCACTAGCACCGCGAGGTACAGCAGCCCGGACGCCCACAGCGTGCGCCGGCCGGGCGCCAGCAGCGCGACGCCGGCGGCCGACAGCGCGAGCATCGGCCAGAACGCGCTCGCGGCGAAGCGGTCGGTGCCGCCCTCCGGGAACAGCAGCCACAGCGCCACGCCGCCGGCGAGTGTCGGCAGCGCCAGCCGCGCCGCCGGGCCCCACGCCGGCCGCCCGCCGGCCAGGGCGCTGGCGGCCGCCCCGAGCAGCAGGAAGACGCCCGCGACCGGGCTCGCCCACATCGCGGCGAGCGCGAGCACCCCGGTCGCGACGCGCCAGCCGCGGCGCTCGCAGGCCCAGGCGCCGACCGCGAGCGCCACGCCGAGCAGGAACGGCATCCGCCCGATCGCGACGTTCGAGAGCACGCCGGCCGTGAACAGCCACGACGCCGCGGCGCCCGCTGCGGGCGACGGGGCGGTGGCGCGCATGATCGGCACGAAGACGGCGACGGCGGCCACGGCGGCCGCCACGCCCACCACCGCGGGCCCGAACATCGCCGCCAGGGGCGCGAACAGCAGCGAGTAGCCCAGCACGTGATGGCCGCCGTACCACTGGGCGTTCCATACGGTCAGCCCCTCGTGATTGAAGAGCCACGCCCGGTAGGAGTGGGCGGCCATGTCGGCCGTGGCCGGCTGCGCGAGGAGGTAGAGGACACCGACCAGGGCGCAACCGAGCGCCGGCGCAAGGGGATGCTCCACGGCCCGCCGCATCGCGGCATGGACCCTAGCGCGGGCTCCTACCAGCTTCGTGATAGGGGTTTCGCCTGCCAGGTCACCGCCGGGGGCCCGCCGGGACCGAGCCCTACGGGGGATTGCGGCGGTGACCTTCGGCGACGTTACTTGGCCGAAGCGAAGTCCGCGGTCACGAGGCAGAGATTCCGCCCGGTGCTGCGGCCCACGCCGACGCGGCGAAAGCTGCGGGAGAGCATGATCGCGCGGTGCGGCGGCGAGGCGAGCCACATGCGGACGATCTGGGCGCTGCTGCAGCGGCGCGCCCAGGCGAGGTTCTCGCCGATCGTGCGGGCGCGGACGTAGCGGCGCAGGCGCTGCTCGAAGGCGCCGTGCGAGATCTGGCCGGTGCGGGCCATGGCGCCGGAGTGGGCATTGGCGGCGCGGGCGAGCGCGACGTTGCTGTGCAGGCGGGGCAGGTGGTGGCGCGCGCGGGCCTTGTTCATCGCGCGGACGATGCGCGCCTCGGTGCGGTCCTGGGCGGACGCGGCGGCGGGTACGGCAAAGACGACGAGCAGCAGCAGCGCGGGCACGGCCGCGCGCGCCGCCGAGACGACGGAACGCATGGGGCTCTTCTCCCTGGGGCTCGGAGCCGTGACCGGTGGCTCCGGTTTCGAGTTTCAGACTTACTTGGCGGGGGTCTGCGAAAGCAGTCCTTCGCGGTGTGCGTCTGGCGCGATCCGTCGCGGCGCGCGACCCTAGTACCTCGAATCGGCCGAATGTCGTCTTAGTTGATGGCGCGGAGTAAGAAATCGAACATCGAAGCAGCGAGAATCCCCCATTCGTGGTACGCGGCGGCCCTCCGATGACGGGTCCTACGCGCGCACGCGTTCGCCGCATCCGCGACCGTCTCCGCGTCCTGTACGGGCGCCCGATCGCCCCGCCGCACGGCCAGGGGCTCGACGAGCTGATGCTCACCGTCCTCTCGCAGTCGACCAGCGACCGCAACCGCGACGTCGCCTTCCTGCGCCTGCGCGAGCGGTTCGGGAGCTGGGCGGCGGTGCGCGACGCCCCCACCGCGGAGGTGGAGGACGCCATCCGTCCCGGGGGGCTCGCCCCTACGAAGGCCCCCCGCATCCAGGCGATCCTGCGCGACATCGGGGACCCGCTGAGTCTCGACCACCTGGCGGACGCCACCGTCGAGGAGGGCCGCCGCGAGCTGACCGCGCTCCCCGGCGTCGGCCGAAAGACCGCCGCCTGCGTGCTGCTGTTCGCCTACGGCAAGCGCGACGTGCCCGTCGATACGCACGTCTCGCGCGTCGGCACGCGCCTCGGGCTGTTCCGCGCCGGCGCCCCGTTCGAGGAGCTCCACGACACGATGCTCGACCTCACGCCGCGCGGGCAGGAGCTCGAGCTCCACATCAACCTGCTCCGCCACGGCCGCCGCACGTGCCACGCGCGCCGCCCCGCGTGCGCGGAATGCGCCCTGTTGCGGATGTGCCCGACCGGCTACAATCTGCTAGCAACCGACTGAGATCTTATGGAGGAGCACAGCACATGGCGAAGACCATCGGTATCGACCTGGGCACCACCAACTCGTGCATGGCCGTCCTCGAGGGCGGCGAGCCGACGGTGATCGAGAACTCCGAGGGTGGTCGCACCACCCCGTCGGTGGTCGCCTTCACGCAGAGCGGCGAGCGCCTGGTCGGCACCGTCGCCAAGCGCCAGGCGGTCACCAACCCCACCAACACCGTCTTCTCCATCAAGCGCTTCATGGGCCGCAAGGAGGCCGAGGTGCACGAGGAGGAGCAGATCGTCCCGTACAAGGTCGTCGCGGGCTCGGGCGGCGACGCGCGCGTGGAGGCGGGCGGCAAGCAGTACTCGCCGCCGGAGATCTCCGCGATGATCCTGCAGAAGCTGAAGGCCGACGCGGAGGGCTACCTGGGCGAGAGCGTCGACTCGGCGGTCATCACCGTCCCGGCCTACTTCAACGACGACCAGCGCCAGGCCACCAAGGACGCGGGGCGCATCGCCGGCCTCGACGTCAAGCGCATCATCAACGAGCCGACCGCCGCGTCGCTCGCCTACGGGCTCGACAAGGAGTCCGACCAGACGATCCTCGTCTTCGACCTCGGCGGCGGCACGTTCGACGTGTC
>JBIOTP010000386.1:0-2010 GCA_044865965.1 Solirubrobacteraceae bacterium | reverse complement strand
AGGAAGCCGAACTCGATCTGCGGCGACTCCTCGATCGAGAGCCCGACCGCGCGGGCGAGCTCCATGCCGTAGGCCGTCACCCGCTCGGCGTGCTTGCCGGTGTAGGCGTCGCGCGCCTCGACCGCGTTCGAGAGCGCCCTCACCGTCGCCCGGTAGGAGCGCCGCAGCTCCTGGGCGCGGGCGCGCTCCTGCTTGAAGACCTCGCGCAGGTCGGCCGCGTAGCGCTCGAGCTGCTGCTGGCGGGCGGCCGCCTCGCGCTCGGTCCGCTCCAACCGCGCCCGCAGCGCGGGGATGGTGTCTTCACCGGCCAGGGAGCTCAATTCGTCACCATCGGTGCCTGCCAACGCGCGGATTAGCCTACTGAGCGCGAAACGCGCGTACGGTCCGGACCTTGCTGCGAACTAGAGCGTTTGTCGGGGCGCTGAAAGACGATCTCCGGCACGACGCAGGTGGGCGAAAGCCGGAGCAGGAAGCGCACCGCCTCGGCGATGTCCCGGGTGCGGATCATGTCCTCCGGGCTGATGTGCTCCTTGATGAAGTCCGACATCGGCGTGTCCACGAACCCGGGCGCCAGCGCGACGGACTTGACGCCGTCGCCGTTGAGCTCCCGGTTCATCGCCTGGGTATACGCGATCAGCCCGGCCTTGGTGGCTGAATAGACCGACAGCCACGCCTGGCCCGACTTGCCGGAGATCGAAGCGACGTTGACGACCAGCGCGTTGCGATGCTCGGCGCCGGCGGCGCGCAGCAGCTCGGCGCATTCGCGGTAGAAGAGGACGGGCGCGCGCAGGTTGACGTCGAGCTGAAGATCGATGCGCTTGGTCTGGTGCTCGGCCGCCGGCGCCCCGACGCCCACGCCCGCGCCGTTGACGAGGACGTCGAGACGGCCGAAGCGCTCGCGGTGCGCGGCGGCGACGCGCTGCACGGCCTCCTCGTCGGCCATGTTGCCGGCGACGGGCTGGACCTCATAGCCGGCGTCGCGGAGCTCGGCGGCGGCGGCCTCGAGCTTCTCGGGCCGGCGCGCGGCGATCGTCAGCGCGTGACCCTCCTCGCCGAGGACGTGGGCGATGGCGAGGCCGATCCCGCTGGAGGCCCCGGTGACGATGGCGGCACGGTCGGGCATGAGGCGGTATCCAAGCAGCCGGGTCCGAGTGGTCGCAGCCGTGCCTGCCGGTTATGCGCCGGGCCTCCAGCCGCGACCACTTACGCTTGGGTCGATGCGGAAGGTCCTGGCCGGGATTGCGCTCCTGCTCGTCGGGCTCGCGGCGGGGCTGCTGATCGGCCGGCGCGGGGGAGCGGACCCCGAGCGCCCGCAGGCGCGCGCCACGCCGGCGCCGACGCGGACCGCGACCCCGACGCCGACGCCGCGGCCGCTCTCCCGCGCGCGCGCCGCCGAGGTGCAGGCGATCGCCCGCCGCGTCGAGACGCTGCGCGCCCTGCGCTTCCGCGCCCTCCCCGTGCCGGAGCAGGTGAGCGGAGCGCATGCCAAGCGCGAGGGGCTCGAGGACCTCGACCGTTCCTACCCCGCCGCCCGGCGCCACGGCGACGAGGAGGTGCTCAAGCTGCTCGGGCTGATCGAGCCCGGCGTCGACCTGCGCGACGTCTCGGCCTCGGTGTTCGGGCAGGGCGTGGCGGGCTACTACGACCCGCGCTCCAAGCGCCTGCGGATCGTCAGCGGCGCTGCCACCGGCTCGCGGGCGCTCCGCGACGTCGTCCTGGCGCACGAGCTCACCCATGCCCTGGAGGATCAGCGCTACGGCCTCGTCGCCAAGGCGGGCGGCACCGACGACCGCGCGATCGCCCTGCTGTCGCTGATCGAGGGCACTGCGACGGTCGTGATGCAGGACTACCTGCTGCGCTACGTCTCGCTCGACGAGGCGCTCGGCGGCATCCTCGGCTCGCTGCTCGCGGAGCAGCCGGCGCTGCCGCCGTTCCTGCAGGACCAGCTCCTGTTCCCCTACACCGGCGGGATGGCCTTCGTGCAGGATCTCAAGCGCCGCGCCGGCGGCC
>JBIOTP010000385.1:0-9467 GCA_044865965.1 Solirubrobacteraceae bacterium | reverse complement strand
CTGCAGCCGTCGCTGATCCTCGCGCTCAAGGGCGCGGTCGTGCACTCGGCGATGGTCGAGCAGCACGAGGCGCTGGTGGCGGCGATCGAGAAGGGCGATCCCGCGCGCGCCCAGCGGGCGATGGAGGACCACCTGCTCTACCTGCGCGACGTGCTGCGGATGGTGCGTGAGTAGGGTCGCTCTTAGAGGGGTCTGACCCCTCTCACTGCGGGGCGCCGGTCGGGTTGGCCGCGGTAGGCGCCGGGGGCGATCCCGAACGCGCGCTTGAAGGCCTTGGAGAGCGAGAACTCGGTCTCGTAGCCCGTGCGGCGGGCGATCTCGGCGAGGGTCGCGTCGGTGCTGTGGAGCAGCGCGGCGGCATGGGCGAGACGTGCCCGGGTGACGTAGCGCATCGGGGACTCGCCGACGAGCTCGCGGAAGCGGGCCGCGAACGCGGAGCGAGAGAGGCCGACCTCGCCGGCGAGGGCGCCGACGGTCCAGTCGCGCTCGCGAAGGCGGTGGATGAGCGCGACGGCGGCGGCGACCTGCGGGTCGCGCAGGGCGGCCACGCGGGGTCCGTCGAGCTCGGCGAGCGCGATCCGGAGCGCCTGCGTGAGCAGTGCGTCGGCGAGGCGGCTGACGACGATCTCGGCGCCCGGGGCGCCGGATGCGGCCTCCGCGCCCACCTGCTCGAGCGTGGCGGCGACCCATGGCGCCGGGCGTCCCGCGACGCCGCGGATGCGGACGACCGGTGGCAGCGCGCCCAGGATCGGGTGGGCGCCGCCCCCTTCCAGCACGAAGCCGCCGCACACGAGCTCGGTCCGCGGCCCCGGGCCGCCGGTGCGCAGGCGGCCGTTGCGATCCGGGGGCGTGTCCGCGAGGAGGTCGTCGAGCTCCGGCGCCGGGCCGGCGGGCTGGTCGCGCATCCAGTGGCGCGGCCCCGTCGGCAGCACGGCGAGGTCGCCGGCCGCGAGCCGGATCGGCTCCGACTCACCATCGACTTCGAGCCAGCACTCCCCGGCCGTCACGACGTGGAACGCCGGGTGTCCGTGCGCCTCCACGCCGAAGCCCCAGGGCGCGCCGAGCAGCGAGCGGCAGTAGACGCTGCTGCGGACCCTGACGGCGCGCAGGGCCTCGCTCACCGCGTCTGGGTTGCGGGAGTCGCGCAGCGTCTCCATCGAGCCGACCATACATCCCGGCGCACCGGACAAAGATCGCGGACGGCGCGCCATTGGAGGGCGCCGCGCGGCGTCATAGCCTCGCCCCACGGCAACTGAACGAGGAGCTTCGAGCATGGCGGATGCGGCACAGGTGGCCGACGACTTCTTCGCGGCCTGGACGGGCAAGGACTTCGAACGGGCGCGGGCGCTCGTGCACGACGATCTCTCGTTCGTCGGGCCGCTCGAGTCCTTCAGCGACGCCGACTCCTACCTCAGCTCGCTGCGACGGCTGAGCGAGATCGTCACCGGCGCGGAGAAGCAGAAGGTGTTCGTCGACGGCGACGACGTGTGCGTCATCTACGAGCTCAGGACCGTGCCGGTGCCGAGCTCGCAGGTCGCCGAGTGGTACCGCGTGCGCGACGGTAAGGTCGCGTCCGTGCGTGTGATGTTCGACGCGCGCCCGTTCGCGGCGATGTTCGAGGCGCACTGAACCAACGCGGGTTGACACCGTCGCTCCGGCGCGCGGAGGATGGGCGCCATGGGCGAACGCGACGCCTTCGGGCGGGAGATCGGCGAGGACTCGCTCGCGGAGATGGGCTGGAGCACGTCGGCCGCGCCGCCGCCCCCACCGGTCGCGCCCGCGCCGGCCGGCCCGCCCACGCCGGCTCCGCCGGCGCCGTCTGCACCGAGGGCCGAACCCGCGGCCGCCGGCCTCGGGCCGCCGCCGCCGGCCTCGCCGCCGCCGGCCGGGGCCGCCCCGCCGCCGCTGATCTCGCGCCAGGCGCGTCCGGCCCCGATCGTCGTCCGCCGCCGGCGGCGCGGCGGGAGCCCGGTGGCAAAGCTCATCATGTTCATCGCGATCGCCGGCGTCGCCGTTTCGGCCGGCGCCATCGAGGCCGGCAGGCGGGCGATCGACGACTTCCGCTCGGCTCTGCCCAGCCCCGATTCCGCCGTGCGCGCGGCCCCACAGCCGCGCGGGCTCGGCGCGCGGTCGCTGCTGCGTCCCGGCGCGCTCCAGACCGCGCTCGCGCGCCTGCCCGACGGCCGCCTGGTGAGCCTGCGGGTCGCGCCCGAGCGCATCGACGCGCAGATCGCCAGGGGCGGGCGGTTCCACCTCGTGCAGGTCACCTCCGACGCCCGCGTCACCGACAGCGAGGCGCCGGTGAGCTCGCGGCAGCCCGGGCTGCGCGTGGACGCCGCTGCACCCAGCCGGCTCGTCCGCGTCGCGGCGCGGCGCAGCGGGCGCTCCGCCACGCGGGTGTCCTACCTCGTCCTGCTGCGGATCGGCGACGCGACGGAGTGGCACCTCTACTTCGACGACGGAATGCACTACGCCGCGAACTCCGCGGGCCGCCGGGCCCGCCGCGTCTGAACGCGTGCGCGATCATTCTCGGGCGTGGCCCGGCTCAACCACATCTCGGTCGTGTCGATCCCGGTGCGCGACCCCGACCGGGCGAAGGACTTCTACGCCGAGCGGCTCGGCTTCGACCTGCTCAGCGACAACCCGTTCGGCGAGAACCAGCGCTGGATCCAGCTCGCGCCGTCCGGCGCGCAGACGACGGTCACGCTGGTCACCTGGTTCGACGACTTCCCGCCCGGCACGCAGCGCGGGCTGATCCTCGACGTCGATGACATCGCGGGTGTTCGCGAGACGCTCGAGGGGCGCGGCGTGACGTTCACCGGCGACACGTTCGGCACGCCGTTCGGGAGCTTCGCGCCGTTCGAGGATCCCGACGGCAACCGGTGGTCGCTGCGTCAGGAAGCATGAGCTCCGAGCGTCCGCGCCGATGATCTTCTCGCTGTCGGAGCTCGAGCACCCGATCGTGCAGGCGCCGCTGGCCGGCGGGCCGTCGACGCCCGCGCTGGCCGCCGCGGTGTCGGAGGCCGGCGGGCTGGGGTTCGTGGCCGCCGGCTACAAGGCGGTCGACACCGTGCGCGACGACATCGGCGCGGTGCGGGCGCGCACCGGCCGGCCGTTCGGCGTGAACGCCTTCGCGCCTCCCGGGCCGGCCGCCGACGCGGCCGCGGTGGAGCGCTTTGCGGCCTCGCTCGCCGGAGAGGCGGAGCGCTACCGGGCGGCGCCCGGCGAGCCGCGCCACGACGACGACGGCTGGGCGGCCAAGCTGGCGCTGTTCGCTGAGGCGCGCCTGCCGGTCGCGTCGTTCACGTTCGGCTGCCCCGCGGCTGCGGAGGTCGAGCGGCTCCACGCCACCGGGGCCGCCGTATGGGTGACGGTGACCACACCGGAGGAGGCGCGCGCCGCCGAGCGGGCGGGGGCCGACGCGCTGGTGGTGCAGGGCGTCGAGGCGGGCGGGCACCGCGGCTCGTTCGACGACGCGGCGCCGGGCGACATCGGCCTGCTCGCGCTGCTGCAGCTCGTCCGCGCGGCGTCCGGCCTGCCGATGGTGGCCGCCGGCGGCATCGTCACCGGCCGCGCCGTCGCGGCCGTGCTGGCGGCCGGCGCCGCCGCCGCCGCGCTCGGGACCGCGTTCATGCTCACCCCGGAGGCCGGCACCGCGCCCGCCCACCGGGCCGCGCTGCAGGCCGGCGGGACGACCGCCGTGACGCGCGCGTTCACCGGCCGCACGGCGCGCGGGATCGTCAACCGGTTCATGCGCGAGCACGGCAGGGGCGCGCCCAGCGCCTACCCGGACCTCCACTACGTCACGGCGCCCCTGCGCGCCGCCGCGCGTGCGGAGGGCGACGCCGACGGCGTCAACCTCTGGGCCGGGCAGGCCCACCCGCTGGCCACCGAGGAGCCGGCGGGCGAGCTCGTCCGCCGGCTGGCCCGCGAGGCCCGCGAGGCGCTGCAGCAGGCGGCTAGCGGTTCCGTCCACGGACGGGGCCGCTAGGGGTACTCGACCGCCCGGGTGATGTTGCCGGCGACGTCCGCGCGGACGTCGCCCTTGTAGCCGTCGAAGTGCGCGAACCAGATCAGCTCGCCGCCGGACTTCAGGAACGTCAGGCTCACGACGGTGTCGACCGGCCGGTTGATGCGCTTGGCCGCCGCGCGGACGAAGCGCTCGGGCACGCCCGTCCGCACGCTGTTGAGCGAGAAGCTCTCCGTATGCGCCGGGCCCTGCTGCTTGAAGCTGCTGACGAACGTCGAGCCGTCGTCGCGGACCAGCACGCCGTGGCGGCGCCCGTGGTACGGCTGGAACTGGATGTCGATCGAGTCGGTGTTGATCACCAGGCCGTCGAGCGCGCCGTGGGGCGTGCGCCGGACGCGGCGCATGCCGCGCTCGATCGCGCTCTCGAGGTTGGCCGCGAGGAGCATCGAGCCGCGCTCGAGGCCCCGCGGCGCGTCACGGGCCGGCTCCGAGCCCGGCGTGACGGTCGGCGCGGGGGTCTCGGCCGGCGCGACGCGCCCGGCCCGCCCGCCCGAGGCCTGCTCGCCCCCGCCGGCGCTGACCAGGGCGAAGGCGGCCAGCCCGGCCACCAGCAGCACGAGCGTGATGACCGCGGGGATGATGATGGGCAGCTTCCCCGGCTCCGGCGGGCGGGGGTCGGGCGTCGCGCCCCAGCCGGGCATCCATTCGGGGCGGGGCGGCTCGTCGAGCGGGATCGGGGATCCCGTCGGTGGCGGTGCGAAGACGGCGGGACGGGGTCCCTCCTCGTCGATGAGGCGTCCAAAGGGGTCGTAGCGATCCATGCCTCAGACGGGATTCCACGTTCGGGACCGGTTCAAGCCTTCCAGTGCGGCGAGCACCTCCGCCGCCGGCCGCGCGGGATCGTCCAGCGCGCCTTCCAGCCCGTCGCCGGCCAGGCCCCGGACCTTGGCGGCGAGCTCCTCCGCCGACAGCGGGCGCTCGGGCGAGCCGCGCGCGGCGCCGACGCGCGCGACCTCCGCGCCGCCCGCCAGCAGGACGAACTCCGACTCGCGCAGCGCCCGGTCCGTGCGCACGCGGATCCGCTCGGCGGCGAGCGCCCGCGCCTCCGGGTCGACCGCCGCGAAGCTCGCTACGCCGGGCGGTCCGTGCAGGAGCGTGAACGCGGTCGTGTAGGGGATCGAGAACTTCGCCTGCAGCGGGGTCTCGACGTCGTCGTACCCGGCCGCCTGGCGCGATACGGGGTGCGCGATGACCACGAGCGGGCCGTCGGGGACCTCGCCCACCGACGCCGCGCACTCGATCGCGCCGTGCGTCTGCAGGCAGCACGGCCAGGCCTTGATCCAGTTCTCGCCCACGGCCGGGGCGGACGGGTCGGGATCGCCCCAGGCGCCGCCGTAGGCGTCGTGCCAGGCGGCGGTGACGCGGCCCCGCGGCGCCGACGCGCCGGCGGCGGCCAGGCGGGCGGCGGCGACGCCCGCCGCCGCCGCGAGGCCGACCTGGAGCGACTTGCCGTCCGACCCGAACGCCGCGCGCAGCCCGCCGGCGCGCAGGATGGCGAGCGCGACCGCGGAGTCCTCCGGCGCCTCCAGCAGCCGCGCGGCGGCGACCGCGGCGCCGACCACGCCGCACGCCGAGGTCGGGTGGAAGCCGCGGTCGTAGAGCGCGGGATGGGAGGCGGCGGCCAGCGCGCCGGTCGCCTCGAAGCCCGCGGCGTGCGCGGCGAGCACGTCGCCCACCGTGGCGCCGGCGGCGGCGGCGACGCACAGGGCCGCGGGCGCGACCGGCGCGCTCAGGTGCGCGATGCCCGGCAGAAACGTGTCGTCGAAGTCGAGCACGTGGCCGGCGGCCCCGAGCGCGGCGACCCGCTCCAGCAGCCCGTCGCCGGCCGCGCGGGCCGCGCGCGGCGCCGGCTCGTCCCAGCCCCCGGCGGCGCACGCGAGCCAGTCCAGCAGCGCGCTGCGATAGGCGTCGGCGACCACGCCCGCGAGGGTAGCCGGGGGCGTCCGCGATGCGTCCGCCGCGGCCGGCGCTCGTCGGGACGGCGCTCGAGCCCGATCCGGCGTTGGTCGAGGGCGCCCTGGTCCCGCTGCTGGACCTGACGCCGGTCGCGCTGACCGCCCGACGCACGCGAGGTCATGGCATGATGGATGCCATGAGCGACATCGAGCGCCGGCGGCCGTCGCGCCCCACCCGCAAGCAGCGCGAGGCACGCGCCTACCGGCTCGTGCTGGCCACCGGCGCGTTGGGCCTGGTCGGCATCGCCGGCATCGTGCTGGCCATCTTCACCAGCTTCGGCATGGGCTGGCCTCTCCTCGCGCTCGTGCTCGCGGCGATCTGCTTCATGCTGCTGCGCCGCACGCTGCGCTAGCGGCCCCGTCCGCAGGTACGACGCATTCCGGCGGGCCCGGCCCGTCCTGTCTCGCCTTCGGCTCGCCACCGGCTTCGCCTCGGGCGGCACCCGGCAGGCGCACACGTGCCACCAGCATGCGAGCGCCTGCCGTGCACCGGCAGACACGACCCGGACTCCACCGGGTTATGCGCCGGACCCACGGACGGAACCGCTAGGGCCGGGCCGCGCGCACCTGGAAGACCGAGAGGAAGCCGGAGTCGAAGCCGCGCCGCGAGACGCGCAGGAAGACCCGCCACACGCGCACGCGCTCGTCCCCGCCGATCCGCCGCGCCTCCTCGATGCGGCTCTCGAACCGGCGCTGCCACTCGAGCAGGGTGCGCGCGTAGTCGCGCGGGAAGCCCTCGGCGTGGTCGACCGCCAGCCCGGCGCGCTCCAGCGCCGCCACGATCCGCGACAGGTGCAGCGGCGCGGCGTCCGGGAACACGTAGCGCTCCGAGAACGCGCCCGCCTCTGGGTCCCCCACGCGCAGGCGCGCGATGCCGTGGTTGAGCAGCTTCCCGCCGGGGCGCAGCAGCGCCGCGAGCCGCGCCGCGTAGGCGTCGATGTTCACGCTGCCGACGTGCTCGACCATGCCGATCGAGGCGACCGCGTCGAACGTCTCGCCCGCGATCTCGCGGTAGTCCATGACGCGGATGTCGACCCGGTCGCCCACGCCGGCGGCCGCCGCCCGCTCGCGCGCGAGCGCCGCCTGGGGCTCTGACAGCGTGATGCCGGTGACGTGCACGCCGTGCTCGCGGGCGGCGTGGATCGCGAGCGAGCCCCACCCGCAGCCGACGTCGAGCACGCGGTCGCCCGCCCGCAGGCCGAGCTTCGTGCACACCAGCTCGAGCTTCGTGCGCTGCGCCTCCTCGAGCGTCGTCGCGCCGCGCGACCAGATCCCGCACGAGTAGGTCATCGACTCGTCCAGGAACAGCGCGAAGAACTCGTTGGAGAGGTCGTAGTGATGGCGCACCGCGCGCCGGTCGCGCAGCAGGCTGTGGCGCCGCCCGCGCGGGCGCAGCTCGGCGGCCGGCACGCGCGGCGCCGCCCGCAGCGCGCCCGCCTTCAGCGCCGCGACGGCGATCGCGGCCTTCGCGCGCCGGTCGACCGGCGCCGGCTTCCAGGTCGCGAGCAGCTCGAGCGTGGCGTCGATGTCGTCGACCTCGATCCCGCCGCTGACGTACGCGCGGCCCAGCCCGAGCTCCCCGGGCGCCCGCAGCACGTGGCCGAGCGCGAGCGGCGTCGTGACCCGGAACGTCGGCCCGCCGCCGTTGGTGGCCTCCAGCGCCGAGCCGTCCCACAGCTCCACCCGGAACGGGCGGTCCGGCAGCGCGCCCTCCAAGGCGTCCCGCAGTTCGGCGGTGGGGGTCACGCGGTGAGCTTGGCGGCCTGGCGGTCGGGCGAGATGCGGACGACGTCCCACGCGAGGCCGACCTTCTCCAGCGCCCAGATCACGGCCGCCGACGGATCGATCTCCCACGGGCGCAGCCCGTGGCGCGCCGAGGTGGGGAATGCGTGGTGGTTGTTGTGCCATGCCTCGCCGAAGGTGAGCGGCGCGAGCCACAGGAGGTTGCGCGACTCGTCGGGCGTATTGAAGCGCCTGCGGCCGAAGAAGTGGCACAGCGAGTTGATGCTGTAGGTCGCGTGGTGCAGGACCAGCATCCGGACCGCCCCGCCCCACAGCAGGCCGGTCAGCCCTTCGAAGACGGTGCCGCCGATCGCGACGCCGAGCCCGAAGGCGGCGGCGAGCCCCCCGATCGCCCACACGATGAACGTGCGGTCGACCGCGCGCACGACCGGGTCCGCCAGCAGGTCGGGCGCGTAGCGCGTCCTGCGGCCGCGGTGCGTGTGGATGAACAGCCAGCCCACGTGCGCGTGCAGGAGCCCGCGCAGCGCGCCCCTCAGGCCGACGCCGTGGTCGACGTGCGGCGAGTGCGGGTCGCCGGGCTTGTCCGAGAACGCGTGGTGCTTGCGGTGGTCGGCCACCCAGGAGATGACCGGGCCCTCGATCGCCGCCGAGCCGAGGATCGCGAACACCCCGCGCATCCACGGCGTCGTCTTGAACGCGCGGTGGGTGAACAGCCGATGGAAGCCGACGGTGACGCCGAGGCCGGTGCCGACGTACATGATGGCGAACACCGCGATGTCGCTCCAGCCGAGCAGCCGCGCCCACAGCTCCCAGGCCACGAAGCCGAGGCTGAGGAACGGCACGACGGTCACGATCCCGGTGATGATCCGGTCGCGCGTCTCGTTGGCCGTGGGCTGGACGTCGTCGTCGACGGGCGCGGCGGCGGTCATCGGGGCGCAAGTGTGCCAGGAACCGCAAGCTCGCGTATTGAGCTGCGTTCCCGACCCACATGAAGCCGCGGCGGGCGCCTATCCCGCGGTCGCGGAGATCACGTTCGGACAGAGCTTCCTGTGCACGGGCACGCTGATCGCGCCACGTGGGTGCTGACCGCCGGCCACTGCGGCTCGGTCACCGGCGCCGCGGTCGCCTCGCCGGCGGCCTGGCCCGCCCCGCTGATCGACGTCCGCATCGGCTCGAACCGCTCCGGGCAGGGCGAGCGGGTGCCGGTCGCGCAGGCGATCGTCGAGCCCGACTACCTCGCCACCTCGGGCGACGACATCACGCTGCTGCGCCTCTCGCGCGCCTCGACGATGGCGCCGACGAAGGTCGCGGGGGCGGGCGAGACCGCCCTGTGGGCGCCCGGCACGATGGAGACGATCGTCGGCTGGGGCACCACGTCCGAGGGCGGCGACTTGCCCGACACGCTGCAGGAGGCGCAGGTGCCGATCGCCACGGACGCCTATTGCGCGGGCGCCTACAGCGACTTCGACCCGAAGACGATGGTGTGCGCGGGCTTCCCGCAGGGCGGGGTCGACACACCTGCCAGGGCGACTCCGGCGGGCCGCTGTGCGGCCGCACCGGCGCGGGCGCGCTGAAGGTCGTGGGCGCGACGAGCTTCGGCGAGGGCTGCGGGCGGCCGGGCAAGCCGGGCGTCTACGCGCGCGTCGGCGACACCGCGCTGCGCGAGTGGATCCGCTCGCAGGCGCCGGACGGCGTGGACTGACACAAGCCGGCGGCGGGAGCCGCTGACAGCGCCGCGG
>JBIOTP010000384.1:0-4124 GCA_044865965.1 Solirubrobacteraceae bacterium | reverse complement strand
GGACCAGGCGGGGCATCGCCGGCCGGCTGCTTCAGTTGGCTTCCGCCAGGCGCCGGCGCCGCTCGATCTCCGCGTCGGTCGGCTCGTCGAACTCGAACGAGCCGGGCTCGATGTCGCCGGCTCGTTCGTAGGTGCTGATCGTCACGCCGGTCGCCGTGCCCTCGTTGTCGACCAGCCTCAGCGCGGTCGGGATCGTCCCGTCTCCGAACAGCCGCTTGCCCGTGCCGAGCAGCAGGGGGAACGTCCACACCCGGAGCTCGTCGATGAGGTCGTGCCTGAGCAGCGTCTGGATCAGCCCCGGGCTTCCGTGGACCTGGACCTCCGGCCCGTCCTGGCGCTTCAGCGCCGCGACGTACTCGGCGACGTCGCCGGTGATCAGGGTGGAGTTGTTCCAGTCCACGCGTTCGAGCGTCGTCGAGGCGACGTGCTTGCGCGTGCTGTTGAGATGGTCGGCGATCGGCCCCTCGGCGTACGGCCAGTGCGCCGCGAAGATCTCGTAGGTCCCGCGTCCCAGCAGCAGCTCGTAGGGGCCGGCGGCCGCCATCCGGCCCATCATCTCGTCGTCCCAGTAGTTCACGGCCCATCCGCCGTGCGCGAACCCGCCGACGGGGTCTTCGTCCGGGCCGCCCGGCGCTTGCATCACGCCGTCGAGCGAGACGAACGCATTCACGACCAGCCTTCTCATCGGATCTCCTTGCGGTAGGAAGTACTCGGGCGCCACGAAGGCGGTGACCTGCTTGATCCGCGCCCCCTCGAGCGTCAGGACCTCCAGTGATGACGCCGTGTGTGCCTCGCGGTCCGGATCGAGCACGTACCACCCGATCGCGGCCTGACCGTTGGCGCGGGTCGGGACGTGCCGGAGGGGGAGCTCGCCACATGCGGCGATCAGCCCGGCGATCGCGTCGCGCCCGTGCCACCACTGCGGATAGCAGCGCCTCCTGCAGGGCGTCCTCGGCGTCGTGCGGCGAGCCGAGCATCCTGTAGCAGTGGGCGTAGAGCACGCCGCGGTGAGGCTCGACCAGCCGGCGGAAGGCCTCTTGGTCACCGCCGCGCGCGGCTTCGACGAGACGCCGGTCCTGGGGGCTCATCTCACGAACATAGACCGGGGATGTCCGCCGGAATCATCGGCGGCAGGCCGAGCCTCGGGGAGCAGCGCGACGATGGGGCGCTCGGAAAAGCCCACTGAGCGGGCCTTTTTCCGTTGGCGGCAACGCTGTGGCAAGGCCGGGCAAGGCGCCGTCAATCCCGCGCGGAGAGGGTGGCGCCCATGCGTCAGATCGTCCTCCGCCTGTCCCTGCTGCTCCTCGCGCCGGCCCTCCTTGCCCCCGCTGCCGCCTCGGCGGCGACAACGCCCGACGTCCGGGGCGTCTCCGCTCCGCGCGTCGTCGCGGCCGGCGCGCGCCTGCCGCTCACCGTGAAGGTGCGCAACGCCGGCCGCCGGCCCTCGCGCCCGGCGAGGCTGCAGGTCCTGGTCTCGACCGACCGGCGTCGCGATGCACGCGACGTCGCGCTGACCGGCGCGCTGCGCGTACCGCGCCTGCCCGCGCGCGGCACCGGACCGTCCGCGGGACGCTGACGGTCCCCGGCGGGATCAGGCCGGGGCGCTATCGCCTGATCGTCTGCGCCCGGCGCTGCCGCGACCCGGCGCCGCTGCAGGTCACCGGCGCCCCGCGGGCGCCCGCCGGCACGACGCCGCCGGCGCCCGCCGCGCCCTCGCCGCCCGCGGCCGACCCGGCCCCCGGCGCGCCGCGGAACCCCGAGCCCGACTCCGAGCCCGCCCCGACTCCCGGCCCGACGCCCGAGCCCGTCACCGGCGGTCTCCCGACGAGCTTTCCGATTCGATCTCCTTCCTCTACGAGGGGCCGAGCAAGATCCAGACCCGCGTCGAGCCGGGGACGATCAAGACGGCCCGCGTCGCCGTCCTGCGCGGCAGCGTCCACGCCCGCGACGGGCACGGCCTCGGCGGCGTCGAGGTCAGCGTGCTCGACCACCCCGAGCTCGGCCGGACGCTCACCCGCGCCGACGGCGCGTACGACCTGGCCGTCAACGGCGGCGGCCCGCTGACCCTGAGCTTCGCGCGCGACGGGTACGTCCCCGCCCAGCGCCAGGTCACGGCCCCCTGGCAGGACTTCGCGAGCGTCGACGAGCTGGTGATGGTCGCCTATGACGCCAAGGTCACGCACATCGAGCTCGGCGACGCCCAGGTCGCCGCCGGGTCGCCGGTCACCGATGCCGACGGGACGCGGCAGGCGAGCGTCCTCTTCCCCGCGGGGACGACGGCCGAGATTGTCCTGCCCGACCGCTCGCGCCGGTCGCTGGAGACGCTCGACGTGCGGGCGACGGAGTTCACCGCCGGCGCGCCCGGGCCGGAGGCGATGCCGGGCACCCTGCCGCCGAGCTCGGCCTACACGTACGCCGTCGAGCTGTCCGTCGACCAGGCCGTCGCCGCCGGCGCCACCGAGGTCCGCTTCGACCGGCCGGTCGTCAACTACGTCGACAACTTCCTGCGCTTCCCCGTCGGCGGCGCGGTCCCGACCGGCTGCTACGACAGCGCCGACGGCCGGTGGAAGGCCGCCCCGAACGGCCGCGTGATCAAGCTTCTGGCCGTCCTCGACGGCAAGGCGCAGATCGACACCGACGGCGACGGCAAGGCCGACGACGGCCTCGGCATCGACGACGCCGAACGCGCGCGTCTGGCTGAGACGCGCCACGTCGGCGACGAGCTGTGGCGCGTCCCGATGACCGACTTCACGCCCTGGGACCACAACTGGCCCTATGCGCCGGCCCCGGACGCCGTCCCGCCGGCGCCGCCCGCGCCCAAGGTCGACATCCCGGCCAACCGCCGTCAGGGCGAGTGCGCGAAGAAGGGCTCGATCATCGGCTGCCAGGGCCAGACGCTGGCCGAGGAGCTGCCGGTCACCGGCACGCCGCTGAAGCTGCGCTACGACTCCCGCCGGGCCGGCCGCAAGACCGACCGCTCGGTCGAGATCCCGCTGACCGGCCACACGGCTACGACCCCAACGGCAACCGGAAGACCCGGCAGCTCGGCGGCGGCGCGCCCGAGACGGCGTCCTTCGACGGCGAGGACCGCCTGACCGCCCGGGGCGCGACGGCGTATGCCTACGACGACGCGGGCTTCCTCGTGAGCCGCGGCGGCGACCGCTTCGACTACTCCGCCCGCGGCGAGCTGTTGAGCGCGACCGTCGGCGCGACGACCGTGACCTACCGCTACGACGCGCTCGGGCGGCGTGTGGCCCGCGTCGTCGGCGGGCAGGTCACGCAGTACCTGTACGGCGATCCGGGCAACGCGATCCGGGTCACGGCCACGCGCTCGCCGGCCGGCGTCCTGACCACCTACCACTACGACGACGACGGCGTGCTGTACGCGTTCGAGCGCGGCGGGCAGCGGTTCTTCGTCGGCACGGACCAGGTCGGCACGCCGCGCGTCGTGACCGGCTCCACGGGAGCCGTGCTGGACGTGCGCGAGTACGACGCCTACGGCAACCTGATCAGCGACTCCCAGCCGTCCTTCGACCTCCCGATCGGGTACGCGGGCGGGCTGGAGGACCGGGTCACCGGGCTCGTGCGGTTCGGCTTCCGTGACCTCGATACGGCCTCGGGACGCTGGACGGCGCGCGATCCGGCGCTCTACGACGGCGGCCAGGCCAACCTCTACGCGTACGTCGCCGGGGATCCGGTCGCGCTGCGCGACCCGATGGGCCTCTGGTGCGTCGGCGGCTCGGCCTACGACGGCATCGGCGGCGGCGCCACCGTCTGCCACACCGACGAGGGGACCGCGGTCTGCTTCGAGGTCGGCTTCGGCTTCGGCGTCGCCATCGGCCTGGACAACGGCGCCCTGCCGCAGGACGGCGAGTCCATCATCGCCGAGGCCAAGGCCAACATCCCCGGGTTCGGCGTCGGCATCGGGGCCGAGCTGAACAACTGCGGGGAGGTCACCTCGACCGGTTCGCTGGACGCCATCGTCGTCAACGTCAACGTCGGCGACGGGACGCTCCAGCTCGAGAACCCCGTGATGAAGGAGGGGGCCTCGATCAAGGTCGCGGCCAAGGTCTGCCGGCGGATCGGCGGCTAGCCGGCGGCGGATCACGACGGTCCGGCGACTG
>JBIOTP010000383.1:0-12974 GCA_044865965.1 Solirubrobacteraceae bacterium | reverse complement strand
CGGCGGCCCGCCCGCGGCGGGCCGCACGACCACGTCGCCGGCGCTCGCAACGACCGGCACGGGCTCGCGGTCGGGCGTCCCACCAGCGCCGACCTCACCCGCCCGCCCCACGACCCGCACGGCACTGGCGGTCCCACCGACGACGCCGACCTCGCCGGGCCGCCCGACGACCCGCACGGCACTGGCGGTCCCACCGACGACGCCCACCTCGCCGGGCCGCACCACGACCCGCACAGGGCCGCAGCCAGGCGGCTCGCCGACGCCCGCCCCGCCCGGAACCGTGGGCGACCCGGCCGCCGGGCTGGCCTGGCGGCTGCCCGCGGGCTGGCAGCCGGTCTCCCCGCGCGCGACCGCCGTGGTGGAGCCGGCGTCGCGGCTGGCAGCCGCGACATTCGCGCTTCGCCAGACGCGGCCCGATCGGGACTGCTCGCCGGAGACCGCGCGGCGGCAGCTGCCCGCGGATGGGGCGATCGTGTTCCTGATGGAGTCGCGCGAGACCTCGGCCTCGCCGAAGGCGCTCGCGAGGCTGCCGGCGCGGCCGGCGCGGTTCCGGCTCCCAGCGCCGGGATCGATCCCGCCGCCGCCGCCGCCGGCCGGCTGGCCCGATCGCAGCACGGAGGCCGGCGACGGCATCCGCGTCCCGCCGGGATGGGCCGCCGGCGCGCTGGCGGCGCCGCGCCAGGTCCGCCGGCCGCGGCTGCTGTTCTGGGCCGCCAACCGCCCGCTCGCCGGGCTCCCCCGCGGGTCGGCGGGCCGGCTCGGGTCTGGGCGGCTGCCGCGGACGCTGCCGCCGGACGCGGTCGCCGTGTGGGTCGTCGAGCACCCGCGTGGGGCGCCGTCGCACGCCTTCCCCGCGGCCGGTCGCGATCCCTGGCCGCTCGCGCCGGCCGCCGGGCCGTCCGGCGCGAACTACAGCGTGCTCGGGGCCGCCCTTGCGTTCCGGGGCTGGCGCTTCTCGGTCAGGGTCCTCGCCGGCCCGCGCGCCGCGCCCGCCGACGTCCGGCGCGCCGAGATCAGCGCGCGCTCGCTCGGCCTGTCCGGCGCGGGGCGATCGTGCTCGGCCGCCGGCCGCCGCCGCCATCCCGAGCGCTGCGTGCCGCGGAGGTAGATTTGCCGTGTCGACCGAGGAGCTCGCCGTGCAGGAGAGCATCGCCGCCCCCGGCGCGAGGCGGAGCGTGGCGCGGCGGCCGCTGAGCCGCCGGACTGACGCCGCGCTCGTGCGCGCGGCGCAGCGCGGCTCCGTGGAGGCGGTCGATGAGCTGTTCCGGCGCCACTGGCCGTTCGCCTACCGCGCGGCGTGGCTCGTGGTGCACGACGCCGCCGCGGCCGAGGACATCGCGCAGGAGGCGTTCCTGTCCGCCCTGCGGGCGCTCGACCGCTTCGATCGCCGCCGGCCGCTCGGGCCGTGGCTGCACCGCATCGTCGTCAACCGCGCGATCGACTGGGCCCGCGCCCGCGCGCTGCGCCGCGAGGCCGGCGCGGATGCGGTCCCCGAGCCGGCGGCGCCCGACGCCGGCGCCGAGCTCGGCGCGGAGATCGTCGCCGCGCTCGCCCAGCTCGGGCCCGAGCACCGCGCCGTGGTCGTCCTGCGCCACCTGCTCGAGTACACGCCCGGCGAGATCGCGGCGATGCTCGACCTCCCTCGCGGCACCGTCAACTCCCGCCTGCGGCGCGCGCTCGACGCGCTCGGCCGGGCTTTGGAGGAAGCCCGATGAGTCCCGCGCGAGACCGCGCCGCGACGCGCCCCTTGGAGGCGGCCCGATGAGGCGCGCGCGGCCGCAGTGCGAGCGCGACGAGCTCGGGCGGGCGCTGCTGGACGCGCCGCTGCCGGACGCCGGGGCGGCGCGTGAGCGGGCGCGGCGGACGGTGCTGGCCGCGCACGCGGCGGCGCCGCGCCGGACGCGGCCGCGCCGCGTGGTCGTGCTCGCGGCGGTCGCGACGCTCGCGATCGGCGCCGCGACCCGCCCCGGGCAGGCAATCGGGGAGTGGCTGGGCGACACCGCGCCGGCGCGGACGATCGAGCGGCTCGTGCGGGACGCCGTGCACGCGCCGAAGCCGGCGACCGGGCTCGAGCTGCCCGCCGCCGGGCGGCTGCTGGTGGCCGGGGACAGCGGTCTGTGGCTCGTCGAGCGCCACGCCGCCCCGCGGCGGCTCGGAGCCTTCACGGCCGCGACGTGGTCGCCGGGCGGGCTGTTCATCGCCGCCGTCTCCGGCCGGACGCTCGCGGCGGTCGACCCGAAGGGGGGCGTCCGCTGGCGCCTCACGCTGCCGGCGCCGGTGACCGCGCCGCGCTGGGCGCCCGACGGCACGCACGTGGCGTTCCGCGCCGGGACGACGCTGCACGTGGTCTACGGCAACGGCGTGCACGACACGGCGATGGCGCACGGAACCGCGCCCGTCGCTCCGGCCTGGCGCCCGGGCGCGCCGCACACGCTGGCGTGGGCGAGCGCGAACGGCACCGTCACCGTGGCGGACGCCGACACCGGCGCGGTCCTATGGCGCCGCACCGGCGGACCCGTCCGCCACCTCGCGTGGTCCGCCGACGGCCGCGGCCTCCTGGTCGCCGCCCGCCGCCACGGCACCGTCTACGGCCTCGGGACCGGGGAGCGCCGCCGGCTCGGCCTCGCCCCCGGCGAGGAGCTGATGGCCGCCGCGTTCGCCCCACGGGGATCCGCGCTCGCGCTCGCCGTCAACGGCCCAAGCGGCACCGAGGTGCGCCTCCTGGGGCGCCCCGAGCCGCTGCTCACGCCGCCCGGGCACGTGCACGACCTCCAGTGGTCGCCCGACGCGCGCTGGCTCCTCGCGGGCTGGCCGGCCGCCGATCAGTGGCTGTTCGTCCGCGCCACCGGCCGCCCGCACGTCTCCGAGTCGGGCGGCGTCGAGCGCCGCTTCGGCCGCGACGCGCGGCCGCAGGGGTGGTGTTGCGGCTAGCCGCCGCCGGCGAACGTCAACGGCG
Organism: Solirubrobacteraceae bacterium; assembly: GCA_044865965.1. Lineage (GTDB taxonomy): Bacteria > Actinomycetota > Thermoleophilia > Solirubrobacterales > Solirubrobacteraceae > Solirubrobacter. The sequence continues at coordinate 10,018 of JBIOTP010000383.1, read as the reverse complement.
GGCACTTGCCGCCGTTCGCGGGCGGCGCGCTCAGGACGGGATGTGGAGCGGCGGGATCGCCGAGTGCAGCGGCGTGCCGCCGGCGACCGGCGGCACTGAAACGGCGTCCGGGGTGACGACCTCGTCGACCACGACCGCCGCCGGCGCGCCGAGGGTGGCGAGGCCGGACAGCCCGGCGTCGGCGTCCTCGGTGCTGGAGGACTCCTCGACGGACTGGCGCAGGAAGGCGTCGATCGGCCCGCGGGCGGCGATCGCCGCGTCGGTCTGGGGATCGGTGCCGGGCTGGTAGGCGCCGATCGAGATGAGGTCCGCCTTCTCCTTGTAGGTGGCCATCAGGCCGCGCACCCCGTTGCCGGCCGCGCGCAGCTCGGGCGGCACGATCTCGCCGACCAGCCGCGACACGGATGACAGCACGTCGATCGCCGGGTAGTGGCCGGCGTGGGCGAGCGCGCGCGACAGGACGACGTGGCCGTCGAGGATGCCTCGCACGGCGTCGGCGATCGGCTCGTTCATGTCGTCGCCGTCGACGAGCACCGTGTACAGAGCGGTGATCGAGCCCGAGGGCGCCGTGCCCGAGCGCTCGAGCAGCTTCGGCAGCAGCGCGAACACGCTGGGCGTGTAGCCGCGCGTGGCGGGCGGCTCGCCGATCGCGAGGCCGACCTCGCGCTGGGCCATCGCGAAGCGGGTGACGGAGTCCATCATCAGCATCACGTCGCGACCCTGGTCGCGGAAGTGCTCGGCGATCGCGGTCGCGGCGAACGCGGCCTTGATGCGAACTAGAGCGGGCTGGTCGGACGTCGCCACGACGACCACCGAGCGCGCCAGGCCCTCGGGCCCGAGGTCCCGCTGCACGAACTCGAGCACCTCACGGCCTCGCTCGCCGACGAGGCAGATCACGTTCACCTCGGCCGACGTGGAGCGGGCGATCATGCCCAGCAACGACGACTTGCCCACGCCGGAGCCGGCGAAGATGCCCAGGCGCTGCCCGCGCCCGCAGGGGACCAGCGCGTCCAGCGCCCGCACGCCCAAAGTCACGCGCTCTTCGATGCGCGGGCGCGACAGGGGATCGGGCGGAGCGGCCTCGGCGGGGCGCCAGGCGCCCGCCGGGATCTCGCCGAGCCCGTCCAAGGGCCGGCCCAGGCCGTCGAGAACGCGGCCGAGCAGCGCGTCCGACACATCCACACGCAGAGGACGCCCCGACGCGGTCACGCGCGCGCCCGGGCCGATGCCCGCCGCGTCGCCCAGCGCCATGAGCAGCGTGCGGCCGGCGCGGAAGCCGACGACCTCGGCCGGCACCTCGGCGCGGCCGCGGCCGGTCTCGATCGTGCAGACCTCGCCGACCTCGGCCTCGAGGCCGGTGCACTCCACGATCAGGCCGATCAGGTCGCAGACGCGCCCGTGGCGGAGATGCAGGTCGGCGTCGCGCAGCGCGGACGTCGCCTCGGCGACCAGGTCCTCCTCGCCGAGCGCGGCGATCGCGGTCTCGAGCAGCATCAGGAGCGGCCCAGCGCCGCGGCGATGACCTCGCGGGCGCGCTCGAGCTTCGTCTCCAGCCGTGCGTCGACGTCGCCCTCGCGCGTGCGCACCACGCAGCCGCCGCGGCCGACACGCCGCTCGGCCTCCACGACCAGGTGCTCGATGCCGCCGAGCGAGGCCTTCAGGCCGTCCATCGCCTCGCGCACGAGCTCCAGGTCCTCGGGGTTCACCAGCACGGTGATCCGCTCGCGGTCCAGGATGCCGCGCAGCGCGCCGCGGACGGACTCGACAACGCGCTCCGGCTCGACGTCCAGCGCCCCGGCCAGCACCTTCTCGCCGAGCGCGAGCCCGAGATCGACGGCGCGGCGCTCCAGCCGCTCGGACAGCTCGACGCGCGACGCCTCGACGGCCTCGACCGCCGCGGCGAGCGCGGCCAGCGCCGGCTCCAGCGCGGCGAGCGCCTCCTCGCGGCCGGCCGCGAAGCCCTCGGCGCGCGCGGCCTCGCGCAGCGCGTCGGCCTCCTCGCGCGCCTTCGCCATCGCCTCCATGACCGCGTCGGCCTCCGAGCGAACGGCCGCCACGGCGACCGGCGCGGGCGCCTCGAGCGCCTCGAAGTCGAACTCGACGGCGTCCATCAGACGAGCGCGTCCTCGCCCCCGGAGCCGCGCGAGATGACGATCGCGCCGGCCTCCTCGAGGCGGCGCACGACGCCGACGATGCGGCCCTGCGCCTCCTCCACCACGCGCTTGCGCTGCGGGGGCTGGAAGTCGATCTCCTCGCGCAGCAGCTCGGCGCCGCGCTCGGACATGTTGGAGAAGATCCGGCCGCGGACGTCCTCGGAGACGCCGCGCAGCGCGATCGCGAGGTCCTTCTGGTCGACCTCCTTGAGCACCATCTGGATCGAGCGGTCGTCGAGCTTGACGACGTCCTCGAAGGTGAACAGGAGGAGCCGGACCTCGTCGGCGAGCTCGCCGTCGGCCTTGGCCAGCTCGTCGAGCACGTTGCGCTCGGTCGAGCGGTCGGAGTGGTTGAGGATGTCGGCCAGCGACTTCACGCCACCCGCCGCCGCGTACTCCTGGGCGACGACCGTCGACAGACGGGCGCGCATGACGTTCTCGACCTGCGCGACCACCTCGGGCCGCGTCTCGGCCATGCCGGCGATCCGCATGGCCACCTCGGCCTGCTCCTCCGGCGGGATCATGGACAGCACCTGCGCGGCGAGCGTCGTGTGCAGGTTGGAGATCACGAGCGCGATCGTCTGCGGCGACTCGTTGCGCAGGAAGACGTGGATCTGCTCGGCCGGCGTGCGGCGCAGGAACTCGAACGGACGGCGCTCGATCGTCGCCGCCAGGCGCCCGATGATCTCCTCCGCGCGTTGCTCGCCGAGCGAGCGCATGAGAACGCTGCGGGCGTAGTCGACGCCGCCCTCGGCGAGGTAGTCCAGGGCGAGCACGGACTCGACCGCCTCGGTTATGACGTCGCGGCAGGTCTCGGTCGGGACCTTGCGCGAGTTCGCGATCTCCAGCGACAGCGACTCGACCTCGGACTGGTCGAGGTACTTGAAGATCTCGCCCGCGCGCTGCTCGCCGACGGCGACCAGCAGCACGGCCGCCTTCTGCAGGCCGCGAAGCCTCGTCTTCTCGGTGGTGGCGACCTCGGTGCTCATCAGTCCTCCGCGATCCAGGCCCTGACCTGGGCGGCGACGCGCTCCGGCTCGCGCTCCATGAGCTGGTCGAGCTGGTGCAGGTTGGCGTCCGGCACGCGCGGCGGCAGCTTGATCGTGGGCGGCTCCTCCTCGGAGGCCGCCTCGAGCTGCGCGAGCGTCATCGGCTCCTCGATCTCGCGGAGCCAGCTCGGGGAGCCGAGCGACTCGCCCTCGCGCCTGCGCAGGCCGCGGGTCATGAAGAACAGGAACAGCAGGCTGGCGAGGCCGAGGCCGACCCACTTGAGCGGGCCGAGCAGGCTCGTCGGCACCGGCCCGGTCTTGGGCTGGGCCGGCTTGGCGAAGGCCATCTGGGCGGCCTGCAGCGCATCGCCGCGGCTCGGGTCGATGCCGGCCGCCGCGGCGACCGTCTTCTGCAGGGCCGCGAACGTCGCCGGCGGGACCGACTTGTCGACCAGCAGCGACACGTTGAGCTTGTTGACCGCCCCCGGCGCCACGTCGGTCTCGGTGACCTTCTTGTTGACGCCGAAGTCGGTGCTCTTGACCGTGTGGTTGTAGTTCGAGTTGCCCGAGCCGCCGGCGTTGCCTGCGGAGTAGGTCGGGATGTTGGAGCCCGCGCCGGCCGTGCCGCCGGTCGTGGCGGAGCCGCCGCGCAGCTTCTCGACGTCGCTCGTGGACTTCAGCGCCACGCCCTTGTCGCCGTACGTGAGCTCCTTCTGCTTGGTCTTGTCGACGTTGAGGTCGGCGTTGACCTGCACCTGCGCCTTGTCCGGGCCCAGCGTGCGGGCGAGCATCGCGTTCAGCGACGACTCGAGCTGGCGGCTGAAGCGCGCCTCGGCGGCCTGCTTGGTGGAGCCGGCCCCGCCGGCGGCGTCGGCGCCGTCGCCCTGCGGCCACAGCAGCTGGCCGGAGCCGTCGGTGATCGTCACGTTGTCGGTCTTGAGGCCCTTGACGGACGAGGCGACCATCTGCGCGATGCCGCGCGTGGCGCCCGGCTGCAGCGTGTCGGCCGGGTTCTGCAGCATGACCGCCGCGGTGGCCGGCGTCTGCGTGTCGGCGAACAGGTCGTCCTGCGGGAGCACGAGCTGGACGGAGGCGCCCGAGACGCCCTCGACGCCGTTGACCGTGCGGGCGATCTCACCCTCCAGCGCGCGCTGGTAGGCGATCTGCTGCTGCATCTGCGAGGCGCCGAGCTTCGTCTGGTCGAGCAGCTCGTAGCCCGGCTTGCTGCCGCCGGCGGACGTGTCCACGCCCTGCGAGGCCAGCGCGACGCGCGCCTGGGCCATCTGCGACTTCTGGACCGCGAGCGCGGTGCCGTTGGAGCGCAGCTCGTACTGGATGCCCTGGGCGTCGAGCGCGGCGGTGACCTTGCCGGTCTGCGCGGGGTCGAGCCCGGTGGAGAGCAGCGTGTAGGACGGCGCGGCGGCCACCTTGAGCAGCAGGAGCGCGATCGCGAGGATCGCGAACGCGGAGACGCCGAGCAGCGCCTTGGTCTTGGCGGGAAGAGCGAGGATGTTCTGGATGAAGGGCGGCATCGGGTCTCAGGTCACACCTGGGTGTGGAAGATGTCCTGGGCCGCCTCGACGGCCTTCGTACGGATCTGGCTCGCAAGCTGCATGGCCAGCTGGGCACGCTCGACGCTCATCACGACGGCGGTGGGATCGGTCGCCTGGCCGGTGGCCAGCGCCTGCGCGGCGCCGGCGGCCTCGTCCTGCGTGGCCTGCAGCGACTGCAGCGACTGCCCGAGCAGCTGCCCGAAGCCGCCGCCCGCGGGCGGGGCGGGAGTCGTCGCCTCGACGGGCGCGATCTGCCACTCCGGCCCGGAGATCGAGAAGGTGGGGTCGATCGGCATCAGCGCAGGAGGTCGAGGGTCTTGGAGAACATCTGCTTGGACGCCTGCATGGCGGTGACGTTGGCCTCGTAGGCGCGGGAGGAATCGATCAGGTCGACCATCTCGGTGACGGTGTCGACGTTCGGCATCAGGACGTAGCCCTGCGCGTCGGCGTCCGGGTTGCCCGGGTCGTAGACGCGCTTGCCGGGCGTGGCGTCCTGGGCGACCTGCGCCACCTCGACGCCGCCGGGCCGCCGCGACCCGCCCACGCCCATGGCGGCCGAGAGCTGGGCGCCGAAGCCGCCCTGCTGGACCTCCTGCAGGACGACCTCCTTGCGGCGGTACGGCTGGCCGTCGGCGCCGCGCGTGGTCTGCGCGTTGGCGAGGTTCTCGGCCGTGACGTCCATCCGCAGGCGCTGAGCCGTGAGGGCCGACGCCGAGATCTCGAGTCCGTCGAAGAGGCCCATTACTTGGCGCCCATCGCGAGCTCGAGGATGTGGTTGCGCGTCTGCGCGATCTGCACGGCGGCCTGCTGGTCGAGCGCGTTGGCGGCCTGCTTGGCGGCCTCGGCGTCGATGTCGACCGTCGAGCCGTCGGCCCGCACCGGCCCGACCGAGCGGTCGGCCTGCGTGGCGAAGGAGGTCCGCTGCAGCGCGGAGCGCGCGTCGGAGCTGCCCATGGCGGCGGTCAGCGCGCCGTGGAAGTCAACGTCCACCCGCTGGTAGCCGGGCGTGCTGGCGTTGGCGATGTTGGCGGCCAGCGCCTCCTGGCGCTGCGTCGCGCCGGAGATGGCGCGCTCGAGCGCGAGCTGAGTGGTGTCGAACAGCATCGGGAGGGACGGATCTCCTGGAGGGAAGAGGGTGTGGTCCTTCCGTGGACCCGCGCGATTCCATCCCTGGACGCATCCCTTTCATCGGCGTTTCGCCCGGGGACTTGAGCCCCGGCGCCGAAGATCAACCGCGGCCGTCGACCAGCGCGGGCCGCGCGGCGGCCAGCGCGCCGGCGCCGTAGCCGCGCACCGCGGAGCGGCCGCGCTGCAGCCCGCCGAGCTCCCGCAGCGTGAAGGCGCGGGCGGCGGCGAGCGACGCGTCGATCTGCGCCTGGAGCGCGACCAGGCGCTCGAGGTGGCCGCGCGCGGCGGCCGGGGGCGGCCCGAGCGTCCTGGCGCGCGCCACGCGCGCCGAGGAGGCCTCCACGACCTCCTCCCAGCGGCCGGCGAGCGCGAGCGCGCGCTCACGCTCGGCGAGCGCGACGAGCTCGGCCCAAGGTGCGGCGGATCCGCTCACGCCATCGCTCCGCGTGCGCTCGCCCAGACCGGCGGCGGTGTCGAGCCCGTCGGGATCATCACGCGGCTTGTGACGCCACTTCGGCCCAGGCGTCGCGGAGCTCGCCCATGAGGTCGGCGACCTGCTCGATCTTGTCCGCGTCGTTCTGCATCCACGCCTCCAACAGGTGGCGGCGGCAGAACGCGTAGATGCCCTGGAGGCGGCCGGCGATCTCGCCGCCGCGCTCGTGATCGAGCGTGACGGTCAGCTCGTCGATGATCGCCTCGGCGCGGCGCATGCGGTTCTGGGATTGGTTGCGGTCGCCCTCGCGCATCGCGTAGGAGGACTGGTGCAGGAAGCGCAGGCAGCCGTCATAGAGCATCACCACGAGGCGCTCCGGAGGGGCGGTGAGGATGCTCTGCTGCTTGTAGGCAATCGTCTGGTTGCCGACGTAGGTGGCCAACGATCTCTCCTGGGAGTGAGGGACGGGGATCGACCCTGTAGTCGGCCTCTCGGCCGCCCGCTTGAGGCTCATGACCACGTCGGCAGCCCGGCGAGCTGGCCGGAGAGCCACGCCTGCTGGGTCTGCGACTGCGCCATCGCCTGCTCCATCGCGGCGAACTGCGCCTTCAGACGCGCCTGGGTGGCGTCCATGCGCTCGTTCATGCGGGCGATCTGGTCCGTGTAGTCCTTGAGGATCTTCGTGTCGGTGTCGATCCGGCCCGCGAGGAGGCCCTCGCTGCCCTCCGTCGTGCGCGTCTGCGTGTCGACGTAGTCGCCGATCAGGTCGGAGAAGCCGTCGGTGGTCCCGACGCCGGTGAACAGGCTCTTGACCTTGCTCCAGTCCTGCTCGAGCGCGGTGTCCAGCACGGTGGAGTCGAAGACGAGCTTGCCGGCCTTCGCGTCCTCGGTCGCGGCGCCGCCGCTCGTCTTCGGCACCGTGATGCCGATGTCGGCGAGGCTGGTGAGCCCGAGGCCGGCGACCGAGGCCGTCATCTTGTCCTTGAGCTGCGTGAGCATCGACTCCAGCCCGAGGTCGCCGAACAGGACGCCCTTGGCGACGCCGCCGGCAGTCTGCGACTTGGGGTCGCCCTTCTCCTCGATGTCGTCGCGCGTGAGGTCGACGACCGCGTTGTAGGCGTCCACGAACGCCTTGACCTTCGTGGAGATCGCCGACTTGTCGATCGTCGCCGCCGTCGTGGTGACCGTCGCCGCGCTCGTCGTGATGCCCTTCAGCGTGATCCGCAGGCCGGGGACCGCGTTGTCGATCACATTGGACTCCGAGCTGCGCGCGGTGGGGTCGCCGTCGACCTTGTACGACGCGTTCAGCGTGGCGCCCACGCGCTCGTAGTTGAGGTCCTCGTTGAGCTGGCCGTCGCCGAGGGCGGACGTGTCGATCGTGAAGTCCGAGCTCTGGCCGGACTTGCGCGCGGACAGCACCAGGCGCTCCGTGCCGTCCGTCTGGTCCTTGATCACGGCCGCGTAGACCGGTGACGCCTCGTTCGCGTTGATCGCGGTGGCGACGTCCGTGGCCGTGGCGTTCGCCGCGACGTCCAGCGTCACCGTCTTGGTCGCGTCGAGCGCGTCGGTGATCGTGAGCTTGGCGCCCGCGGTGGTCGGCGACTGGAACGTGAAGCCGTGCTGGGCCGAGGAGGCGAGCCGGTCGACCTGGATCGAATGGCCGCCGATGCCGGCGCCGCCGAGCAGCGACACGGCCACGCGCGACGGATCCGAGGACTCGGTCGTCTGCGCCTGCTTCCACGTCGCGGAGTCCTCGAGCGCGGCCGCCGCGGCCTTGAGCGCGTTGAGCTTGGCGGAGACCGCCTGCAGGTCGCTCTGGTGCGCCGTGACCTTGCTCTGGCGCAGCTGGACGGTGGACACCTGCTGCTGATCGATCTGCATCAGCTTGGCGATGATGCCGCTGGTGTCGACGCCGGAGGCGAGTCCGGAGAGGCCGAGATCTGACATACGGCTCCTTTACAGCTCCGCGCCGGACATGACGGCGAGGGCGTGGGACGGCGGGATGGTCCTGATGACCTTGCCCTCGAGATCGCGAACCTCGATGATCACGCGGCCGCTGTGCTCGTCCTTGGAGAAGTGCAGCTCGCGTCCCTGGGCGTGCAGCTCGTCGATGCGATCGGCGGCACGATCGACCTCATCGCGCACGTGCGGCGGCGGGACGAGGGGAATCTCGTTCGCGTCCCGCGGCGGCGCGACGGCGGCAGCCGGGACGGCAGCCGGCGCGGCGGGCCGTGGCGTGGGCGCGACGGGGGTCAGGGAAGTGAAACGGCCGATCTCGAGGCTCATTTGGCCCCGGTGATCGGCCGTTCGCGGAAGACCTTTAGCCGACGGCCGAGAAGAGCACGGCTTCGTCGGACAGCTGCTGCTTGAGCGTGCGCTTGAGCTGCGAGTGGATCTGGCAGATGCGGCTCTCGGAGACGCCCATGACCTCGCCGATCTCGCGCAGCGTGAGGTTCTTGACGTAGAGCAGCACGGCGACCTCGCGCTCGCGCTGGGGCAGCGCGTCGAAGGCGCGGCGGAACTTCGCCTTCGCCTCGGTGGTGGCGGCGGCGTGCTCCGGATCCAGGCGGCTGTCGCCGTCGGCCAGCGTGTCGATGCGCTCGACGGTGGTCTCGTCGTCGGAGATCACGAGCGTGTTGAGCGACGTGACGTCGGAGACCGCGATGTCGTCCTCGCGGCGGCGCAGGTGCTCGACCGTGATCGACAGCGCGTCGGCGAGCTCCTCGCGCGACGGCCGGCGGCCGTGCAGCGTCGAGAACTGGTCGCGCGCCCTGGCGATGTCGCGCTCCCAGCGGCGCAGCGAGCGCGGCGCCCAGTCCTGGCGGCGCAGCTCGTCGAGCACGGCGCCGTGGATGCGCGTCCACGCGAACTGCTCGAGCGTGGCGCCCTTGGTCGGGTCATAGCGGTCGATCGAGGCGATCAGCGCCTCGAGCCCGCAGGAGATGAAGTCCTCGACCTCGCAGCGGGCCGGAAGCTCACGGACCTTCTTGAACACGATGTACTTGACCAGCGGCGCATAGGTCATCACCAGGCGGTTGCGGACCTGGAGGTCACCGGTGCGCTTGTACTCGCGCCAGAGGGCGAGCGCGTCCTCCGCGGACACGCGGCGCCGGTTGGAGGACGTGGTGGGCTTCATGCTTACCTGGGGCTCCTGCGAGGGGTCAAATCTGACGGACGAAGCCTGTATCGGGTCCTGACCCGATGTCCTTCATCACCGATTTGGGGTAGGGCCCTTCCGATCGAGCCCGTACGCCCACGCCAGGACCTCCGCGACGGCGGTCCACAGCTCCTGCGGAACCTCCTGTCCGAGGGCCAGCTGGGCGAGCGTGTCGGCCAGCTCCGGGTCGCGGTGCACCGGCACGCCCGCCTCGCGTGCGCGGGCGAGAATCGTTGCGGCGATGTGCCCGCGGCCCGCGGCCACCACCTGCGGGGCGCCGGTGCCGGTGTAGCGCAGGGCCGCCGTGACGTCTCCCTCAGGCATAGGCGTCGAACGATCGACGGCGCGGGCGGACCCGGACGGTGGGCTCCAATCCGGCCGCGATCAATTTGGCGCGTAGACGCTCGGCGTCGGCGCTAACGAGATCGTGCGGCGCGCCCGCGGCGGCGCCGACGTCGGCGAGCAGCCGGCGGCCCTCGCGCAGCTCGAGCCGCAGGTCGAGCCGGCCCAGCGCCGGGGAGTGGAACGCGAGCGCGACGACGTCGGCGGGCTCGCCGTCGGCGCCGCGCCGGCGCGCCGGCGGCTCCTCGACGGTTATCCGGGCC
>JBIOTP010000382.1:0-2015 GCA_044865965.1 Solirubrobacteraceae bacterium | reverse complement strand
CGCCGCCCCGGCGGGGTGCGTCAGGCCCGGCCCGGGCGCGAAGACCCGGGCCCGGACCCCTGCTGCTAGCGCGCGACCTTGACCGTCGCCGTGCCCGTCTGGGCGGCACCGCCCGCGGGCGTGTACGTGACGCGGACCGTGACCTTCTTGGGGCGGCCCTTGAGCCGCACGGTGAGCGTCGCAGTGCCCGGCTTGACCGCGCGCGAGGCCTTGCCGACGACCTTGCCCTTGCTCGTCGCGACGGCCGCCAGCCGGCCCTTGGCGGCGACCTTCAGGCGAACGGTCACGCCGGCCCGGCGGGTCGCCCGCACGATCTTCAGCGCGAGGGCCGGGGCCTCCGTGCTCGTGGCGCCGGCGCCGGTGCGGGCGGGCGGGCGATTCCCGGACGTGGTGGTGCCGCCGTTGCCGGCCGGCGGGGCGGGGCGCGCCGGGGGCACGTCGGCCGGGCCCCAGTCGGGCTCCGTGGCGCCCGGGATCAGCAGCGTCGTCCGCGGGGACAGCCCGGGGTTCTCGCAGAAGCCCGTGAAGTCGGGCACGTTGACGACCTGGACGCCGTCACCGTCCGCCCAGGCGAGCCGCTGGCCGTCGGGCGACCACGTCGGCGTGCCGAAGCCGCCCTTCGCGCCGCCGTACTCGGCGCAGATGATCGGGTACTCCTCCTCGCCGAGGCTGTTGCCCCAGTCGCCGTGGGGGCCGCCGTGCGGGAACTGCTGCATCTGGTAGATGCGCATGCCCTTGTCGTTCTCACCGGCGACGAACGCCAGCTTCGTGCGCCGGCGGTTCATCTCGCCGCCGCGCATCTGCCCGCTGAGATTGCCGTTGGTCGTGTCCGTGAACCAGTCGTGGATCGGCTCGTTCACGTCGCCGATGATGTCCAGCAGCACCTGCTTGGGCGACCAGTGGGTCGACTCGCTGATCATCACGTTGTCGTCGTCGATGAACGACGGGTGCAGCCAGCCGGAGTGCCGCCCGAGCCCGGGCTCGTCCCAGGCCGTCAGCCGGTCGGCGTGCGAGTAGCCGGTCCCGCCCTCGGTGCCGACCGTCACGCACGTGGGCGGGTAGCACGTCGGGTTCTGGCTGATGCTGACGTAGTAGTACGTGTACGCGACCCGCTGCCCGTTGGGCGAGATCACGGGCTCGAACGGGCCGTAGAAGGACTTCTGGCCCGGCGGCCGCGTGTCGCTGACCGGCGTGGCGAAGTCGGCCAGCACGCTGCCGTCGCGCGCGAGGCGGTGCACGCGGACGCCGTAGAGCGCGATCATCGTCCCGTCGTCGGCCTGCGACACGTCTGAGTAGCCGCCGCCGTAGGTGACCTGATACTGGCGCGCGCCGTCGGACGTCGAGAGGAAGACGTTGCCGTCCTTGACGTAGGCGATCGAGTCCGCGAGGGCCGCCGGCGCGCCGAGCGCCAGCAGCGCCAGCGTCGCGGCCAGCGCGAGCCAGGGGAGTCGTCTCATGCTTGGGAGCTCCTGGGGGAGGTTTCTTGGGGGGGCGCACACGATGCGCCCCCCGCATTGCCCCTCCGTTGCCGGGACCTTGCCGGCTCAGCCGCTCGCGCAGCGCTGCGGGCGCCGCGCCCCGGGCGGCAGGCAGCGCGAGGACAGCAGCGGCGAGCGCCTGGAGCGGATCGTGAGCGTCGTGACCTTGCCGATCCAGCCGTCCAGCAGCACCCGGAACTCCACCGTCGCGCCCACCGCCAGCCGGTGGCCCTTGAACTGCTTGGTCAGGTTCACCGTGGGCTTGGTCGCGCGGACACTCGCGTCGTGCGGACAGCCGCGCCCATCGCAGCTCATCGCGACGCGTGCGCCGAGCGGAACGTCGCGGACGACCGCGCGGGTCAGACCGCGACGACGGTGCCTTCTCCGCCGGACGCGACCTTCAGGTCGGAGACCGACGCGCCGGTCACCGTCTGCTCGGCCATCCAGCTCGGGGCGGCGACGGCGGGCGGCGCGACCGCGAGCGCGGCGGCGAGGCAGCCCAGGCCGGCCCGGAGCAGGCGGCGATAGGCGAGTGTG
>JBIOTP010000381.1:0-3895 GCA_044865965.1 Solirubrobacteraceae bacterium | reverse complement strand
CGGCCCTTGGCCCGCCGGGTCCGTCGTCGGCGGACCGTTCATCGCCGACCCCCACCGCCCACGAGGCCACCCGCCCGAGGGGCGGGTACGACGCCGGCTCCGTCGTCGCTGGAGGCAGGCTCCCGTCGGACCGAGAGCGCGTCAGCCGATCGGGCCGCGGATGTGCACCGGTTTGCCGTCCGGGTCCTCGACGTAGCCGGGCTCCCCCTCCGGTGGCCCGCGGTAGACCTCCTCGAAGCCCAGCAGGTCACGGTAGAAGGCGAGCGCGGCCGTCATGTCGTCGGCATAGGCGATGGGAAACGAGGAGCTGATCATGGCCGCCCGTTGTACACGTCGCGGAGGGCCGCCGCGACGACCTCGGGCGCGCTGCGGGCGCGGGCCGCGGCCAGCGCGCGCTCGCCGGCGGCGGCGTCGCGCCACAGCGCGCGCAGGCGCTGCGCGAGGGCGTCGACGTCGCCCGGCGGGTAGAGGCCCTCCTCCGGCACCGCCTCGGCGAGGCCGCCGGCGCGCGCGGCGACCACCGGCAGGCCGGCGGCCATCGCCTCCAGCGCGGTGAGGGGGAGGATCTCCGCGTAGCGCGAGGGCACCGCGGCGACGGCCGCGCCGGCGCGCAGCGCGGCCAGCTCGTCGGGGGCGACCCGCCCCACGAAACGGACCGCGGGTGCCTGACCGGCCGGCGCGCGATCGCCGGCCGGCGGGGCCTCGCCGTCCGCGGCCAGCGCCCGCAGCGCGGGGAGCTCCGGCCCGTCTCCCGCCACGACCAGCGGGAGCCCTGCCAGCCGGGCGGCCCGCACCACGTCCGCGAACCCCTTCTCCGGCGTCAGTCGCCCGGCAGCCAGCACGTACGCGCCGTCCCCCGCGCGCGAGCGGTCGGCGAACTCGCGCTGAACCGACGCCAGCACGCGCGCCTTGCCGCCCAGCGGCGCCCCGAGCGCGCGCAGGCGGCCGAGGGCGAACTCGCTCGGCACGAGGATCGCGTCGGCGCTCTCGGCCAGCCGCCGCTGCCACAGCGCGATCCCGAGCCCGTAGGCGGCCGCCTCCGCGCGCGAGCCGCCGCGGCAGTTCAGCCGCACGCCGGGCCACGTGTTGCGCCCGTGGCAGCGCAGGCAGTCCTCCCCGCGCGTGAAGCACGTCGCCACCGCGCACACGAGGCGGTAGTTGTGCAGGTGCAGCACAACCCGCGCGCCCGCCGCGCGCGCCGCGGCCAGCGCCCGCCAGCCGAACGTCGGCCCCGTGTTGTGCGCGTGCACGACGCGCGCGCCGGTCAGCCGCACGGCGGCGGCGACATCGCGGGGCCGCAGCCCGCCCGCGACGAGCCCCAGCGCCGCCTCCGCGGGCCCGACGGCCGCCGAGTCGCGCTCCAGCACCTCGGCCTCCTCGCCCAGCCGCTCGCGGATCAGCCACGCGAGGTCCTCGACCGCCCGCTCCTCGCCGCCCGGGTGGCGGTAGCGATGGTGCAAGAGCAGGATCACGGCCCGCAGGGCTATTGCCGCCGCACGGCGACGAGGCCGCGGGGCGCGCCGCGCGGCGACGAGATCGCGGGGGCGAGGCGCGCGGGGCGGCGCGCGCGCGGCGACAACATCGGGGGGGAGGCGCGCGGGGCGGCGGGATCGCCGGGCCCCCACGCGGCGACGAGATCGCGGGGGCGAGGCGCGCGGGGCGGCGCGATCGCCCGGGGGGCGCCGCGCGGGCGCCTAACCTTGCGCGGGCGATGCCCGCCCCCGCCGCGATCTGCTTCCCGACGCGCCGGCGGCGCGCGTACCTGGCCGTCGCGCTCGCCTCGGTCGCCGAGCAGGCCGCCGCGCGCGGGGCCGAGCTGATCGTCGTCGAGGACGACCCGCACGACGCCGAGACCGCCGCGCTCGCCGCGCGCCACGGCGCGCGCTACCTCGCCCACGGCGACACCCGCGGGCTCAATGCGACGCGGAACACGGCGATCGACGCGACCGAGGCGGACCTCCTGTGCTTCCTCGACGACGACATCGAGGCCTGGCCGGGCTGGCTGGACGCGCTGCTGGCGGCAGCCGGCGCGTGTCCGGACCACGAGGTCTTCGGCGGCCCGATCCGCGCGCGCCTGGAGGGCTCCCGGCTGCGGTCGTGCGGGCGCGAGGCGCTGCCGGTGACGACGCTCGACCTCGGCGGGGAGGACACCGACGCCGCGTTCGTGTGGGGCGCGAACTTCACGCTGCGGCGCGCGGCGCTCGACCGCGCGGGGCGCTTCGACCCCACGCTCGACCTCTACGGCGACGAGGAGGACTGGCAGCGGCGCCTGCGCGCGGCCGGGGGGCGCATCCGCTACGTCGCCGGCGCCGGCGTCGACCACCGCCGGACCGGCGCCGACGCGCGCCTGCGCGGCCTGTGCCGGGGCGCGTACTTCCGCGGGCGCAACTCACGCCGCTACGACGTCCGCAAGGGCGCCGCGCCGGCGCCCGCCGCCGAGCTGCGGACGCTCGCCGGCTGCGTCTGGCACACCGCGCGCCGGCGCTGCGGGACGGGCATCGTGCTCACGGCGCTCACGCTCGGCCGGCTCGCCGAGACGTTGGACCCCGCGCCCGTACCCCCCAACCCGCGCGATCCCGAGTACCTGTCGGGGCGCTCGGGCACGCTGGGCCGGCGCACGGCCCTGGTCGGCGCCGTTCGCGACCTGCGCGCGGGCGCCGCCGGGCTGCCGGCGCGTGCGCGGCTGTGGCGCGCCGCGCGGGGCGCGCCGCGCCGGCGCGTGCACGTCGTTAGCATCGCGCGGCCCGAGCACGCGCGCACGGTGGCCCGGCTCGAGCGCGAGCTGCAGCGCTCCCGCCACGACGTGCGGCTACACCTCGTCCCGCCCGCCCCGGGCGCCGGCAAGTGGGCGAACGTCAACGCGGCGCTCGCCGCCGCGCCGCCCGCGGCCGCCGACTGGCTGCTGATCGTCGACGACGACGTCGTGCTGCCGCGCGGCTTCCTGGACCGCTTCCTGCTGCTCGCCGAGGCGTTCGGCTTCCGCCTCGCGCAGCCGGCGCACGCGTTCGCCTCGCACGCCGCCTGGGACGTGACCCGCCGCCGCCCCGGCGTGCTGGCGCGGCGGACGCGCTTCGTGGAGATCGGGCCGGTCACCGCGCTGTCGGCGGCGGCGACGGCCGAGCTGCTGCCGTTTCCGGACTTGCGCATGGGCTGGGGGCTCGACGCGCGCTGGAGCGCGATCGCGGCGGAGCGCGGCTGGCCGATCGGCGTCGTCGACGCCACGCCGGTGCGCCACCTGCGCCCGGTCGCCTCCGGCTACCCGCGCGACGCCGCGATCGCCGAGGCGGAGGCGTTCCTGGACGGCCGCGCCTACGTCACCCGCTCCGAGGCCGCCGAGGTCCTCGCGGAGCACCGGGCGCTGTGATGCGCGCCGCGGTCGTCGCCGCCGCCCCTCGGCCGGCCCGAGGCCCCGGTTCGTGATGCGCGTCGCGGTCGTCGCCGAGTACTACCCGCGCGCCCGTGACCCCGTTCTCGGCGTCTGGGCCCACCGTCAGGCGCTCGCGGCGCGCGCGGCGGGCGCGGAGATCGAAGTCGTCGTGCTGCACCGGCCGGTGCCGTCGCGGGCGGCCGTGCGGTCCCGCCGGCCGGCCGCCATCCTCGCCCCCCTGCGCCAGCCGCTGCAGGCGGAGCTCGACGGCCTGCGGGTGACCTACGTGCCGTTCCTCGCTCCGCCGCGGCCGCGCACCTACGGGTCCTGGGGGGCGTGGGCGGCGCCGCCGCTGGCGCTCGCGCTCCGGCGGCTGCGAAAGCGCTTCCCGTTCGACCTCGTGCACGCCCATTACGCCGCGCCGGCCGGCGATGCGGTGCGGCGTGCGAACGTCGGCGTCCCGCTCGTGATCAGCGTCCACGGAGGCGACGTGCTGGCGGTCGCCGAGCGCTCGGCGGCGGGCCGCCG
>JBIOTP010000380.1:0-7670 GCA_044865965.1 Solirubrobacteraceae bacterium | reverse complement strand
TCGCCGCCGCCACCTCCGGCCGCGCGGTGCTGATCTCCGGCTTCACCGTCATGGCGGCCATGGCCGGCATGTTCTTCTCGGGCAACCCGATCTTCTCGTCCTTCGGCATCGGCACGATCATCGTCGTCGGCGTCGCCATGATCGGGTCGCTCACCGTGCTGCCCGCGATGCTCTCCTACCTCGGCCAGAAGAACTGGCTGGAGAAGGGCCGCGTGCCGTACGTCGCCAAGCGCCGCCACAAGAACGGCGGCGAGTCGCGCCTGTGGAACGCGATCCTCGACCGCGTGCTCAAGCGCCCGGCCCTCTCGGCGGCCGTCGCCGGCGGCCTGCTCGTCGCGCTCTCGATGCCCGCGCTGCACATGCAGTTCAAGGAGCCGGGCAACGAGGGCATGGACCGCAGCCTGCCGATCGTGCAGACGCTGGACCGCATCGACGCGGCGTTCCCCGGCGGCAGCATCCCGGCCACCGTCGCGATCAAGGCCAAGGACGTCACCGCGCCCGAGGTCCAGGCCGCGATCAAGCAGCTCCACGACAAGGCGATCGCCACCGGCGAGCTCTCCGAGCCGTCCGGCGTCGACGTCAACCCCGCCAAGACCGTCGCCGTGGTGTCGCTCTCGATCAAGGGCAAGGGCACCGACGCGGCGTCGAACCGCTCGCTGGAGGTGCTGCGCGAGGATGTCGTGCCGGCCACCGTCGGCAAGCTGCCGAACGCCCAGGTCGCCGTCGGCGGCGGCACCGCTTGGTCGAAGGACTTCCTCGACACGATGAAGTCGCACCTGCCGATCGTGTTCGCGTTCGTGCTCAGCCTGGCGTTCATCCTGCTGCTGGTCACGTTCCGCTCGATCGTGGTGCCGATCAAGGCGATCGTCCTGAACCTGCTGTCGGTCGGCTCCGCCTACGGCCTGCTGACCTGGCTCTTCCAGGACGGCCACGGCGAGAAGGCGCTCGGGTTCACGTCGGTCGGCGGGATCACGCCCTGGTTGCCGCTGTTCCTGTTCGTCGTCCTGTTCGGGCTCTCGATGGACTACCACGTGTTCGTCCTGAGCCGGGTGCGCGAGGCCGTCGACCGCGGCATGCGCACCGACAACGCCGTGGCGCACGGCATCAAGAGCACCGCGGGCGTGATCACGAGCGCCGCCGCAGTCATGGTCGTCACGTTCGCGGCGTTCGCGACCGGGTCCGACCAGTCCATGAAGCAGCTCGGCGTCGGCCTCGCCGCCGCGATCCTGATCGACGCCACGATCGTGCGGGCCGTGCTCCTGCCGGCCACCATGAAGCTCCTCGGCAAGCGCAACTGGTACCTGCCCAAGGGCCTGAGCTGGCTGCCGAAGTTCGAGCACGAGCCGGAGGTGGTGCCCGCGGCCGCGTAATCGACCTCCACAAGCGAAGCGACCACAGGGCCGCGGGGCGTCAAGCCTCGCGGCCCTTTCGCGTTACTCGGCGTCGACCGAGATCACGCGGCCGCGGCGGCCCTCGCGGAACTGCACGGTGCCGGCGCGGGCGGCGTAGATGGTGTCGTCGCGGCCGATGCCGGCGCCGTCGCCGGGCTTGAAGCGGGTGCCGCGCTGGCGCACGATGATCTCGCCGCCGGTGACGGCCTGGCCGGCGAACACCTTCACGCCGAGGCGCTTCGCGTTGGAGTCGCGGCCGTTGCGGCTCGAGCCGAGCCCCTTCTTGTGTGCCATGGGTCGCTAGCTCCTCTTCTTCGACGAGCCGATCTTCGTGATCCGGATGCGGGTCAGCTCCTGGCGGTGGCCCGTACGGCGCTTGTACCCGCGCTTGGGCTTGAACTTGAACACGCGCAGCTTCGGCCCGCGCTCGTGCGCGACCACCTCGGCCTGCACGCTCGCCGCCTTCAGGCCGTCGCCCTCGAACACCGGGTCGCCCGACCCCGCCAGCAGCAGCGGCTCGAGCGAGACGGTGGCGCCGACGTCGTCGGGCAGGCGCTCGACGAGCAGGGTCTGGCCCTCCTCGACGCGATACTGCTTGCCGCCGGTCTTGATGACTGCGTAGGACATTTCAGCTCACTCGGCGTCGGCCGGCGACTTCGCGCGCGAACGGCGCCGGCCGCCCCTGCGGCCGCGGCGCCGGGTGCCGGAGGATAGCGCGTCGCCGGCCTCGGACTCGCCGTCCGCCGCCTCGGCGGCGGGCTCCTCCGGCGCGGGCTCCGCGGCCTTCGTGCGCCGCCGCCGGGTGGGCTTGGGCGCCTCCTCGGTCTTCGGCTCCCCGGTCTTCTTGCGCCGCCGCGCGGGCTTCGGCGCCTCGTCGGCCTCCTCCAGCGCCGCCGGCGCCGTGCCCGCCTCCGCGGGCTCGTCCGCCGCGAGCGTCGCCGTCGCCTCGTCCGCGCGCTCGCGGCGCTTGGCCGCGCCCCGCCGTGCCGCGTCGGACCGGCGCGCGCGCGTCGCCGCGCGCGCCCGCTCGGCCTCGCGCTCGCGCGCCGCCTCCTCGGCGAGCTCCGCGTCCTTGCCCACGAGCACGGCGCGGGCGATCGTGCGGCCGGCCTCCTCGATGCGCATGAGCTTCTTCTCGCCCACGAACGCCACGCCGTTGACGACGTCGATCAGGTAGCCGTCGACCTTCGCGACCGCGTCGTCGTCGTTGTACATGTGCGGCTCGACGAGGTCGACGTGGACCTCCTCGCCGGCGCGGAACGGCACCGCGTGCTCCTCGATCTCGGCGCGGGTGCCCTCCATCGTGACCGTGAAGTGCTCGAGCGGGAGCCCCTCGGAGCCCTCGAAGTGAAAGTAGCGCCCGGTCTCCTTCTCCAGCGCGTGCAGCTCGCGCGCGCCGTCGTCGATGAACCAGGCCGTCACTCGCGGGTTGATCCGCAGCAGGTACGCCTCGGGCCCGTCCGGCCCCGCCTGCTCGACGAGCTCGCGGAGATGGCGCGCCATCTCGATCGCGATCGTCTCCTCGGACTTCACGACGCCCTCGCCGTGGCAGGTCGGGCACGTCTTGCTCATGATCTCGCGCACGCCGTCGGTGACGTTCTGGCGCGTCATCTCGACCAGCCCGAGCGGCGAGATCTCGACCACGAACGTCTTCGTGCGGTCCTCGTCGAGCGCCTTGCGCAGCGTCTTGAGCACCGCGTCGCGGTTGCGCGCCCGCGCCATGTCGATGAAGTCGATGACGATGATGCCGCCGATGTCGCGCAGCCGCAGCTGGCGAACGACCTCGTCCGCGGCCTCCAGGTTGGTCTTCGTGATCGTGTCCTCGAGCCGCGCCGTCTTGCCCTTGCCGGTGAACGAGCCGGTGTTGATGTCGATCACCGTCAGCGCCTCGGCGTAGTCGATCATCAGGTAGCCGCCGCTGGGCAGGTCCACGCGGCGCTCGAGCATCCCGTTGATCACCGGCTCGACGCCGTAGGCCTCGAACAGCCCGACGTCGCCGTCGTAGAGCTCCACGCGGTCGACCAGCTCCGGCGCGGTGCGCGAGAAGAACGAGACCAGCCGGTGGTGCTGCTTGGCGTCGTCGACGACCGCGCGCTCGAAGTGGGCGGAGAAGATGTCGCGCACGACGCGCACGGACAGGTCCGCCTCCTGGAACACGAGCGCCGGCGCGGGCGTCTCCGCGTCCCGCTTCTGCAGCACCTCGTTGAGCTTGAACAGGTACTGCAGCTCACGCTCGAAGTCCTGCCGCGTCGCCCCGTGCGCGGCGGTGCGGATGATCGCGCCGCCGCCGCCGAGGTCGAGCTGCTTGGCCTCCTTGCGCAGGCGGTCGCGCTCCTTGTCCTCGAGCCGCCGCGACACGCCGACGCCCTCGCCGGTGGGCGCGTAGACCATGTAGCGGCCGGCGATGGTGATCTCCATCGACAGCCGCGCGCCCTTGGTCTTGAGCGGGTCCTTGACGACCTGGACGACGATTTCCTGCCCGGGCTTGAGCAGGTCGGCGATGCGCGGCCCGTCGCCGCGCCCGCGCTTGGAGGTCTCGACGCCCGGCAGCACGATCTCGTCGACGTGCAGGAAGCCGTTCTTGTCGAGCCCGATGTCGACGAACGCGGCCTCGAGGCCGGGCAGGACGTTGTCGACGCGCCCCTTGTAGATGTTGCCGACGATCGACCGGCCGCCACGCCGCTCGAAGTAGATCTCGGCTACGCGGTAGCCGTGCGGGACCTCACGGGTCTTGCGGCGGCGGGGCGAGCGCGACTTCGCAGGCGCCGAGGGGTCCCCGGCGGCCTCGAGCATGGCGACGCGGGTCTCTCCGCGGTCGACCGTGACGAGCACTTGCTTCTTCAATGGAAAACCTCATTGGAATACGGTGGCCCTCCCCTTGCGGTCCGCGGTCGCGCGGGCCTGCGCGTTGATGGAGTGCAAGAGGCCCAGGGCCAGGAAGGTGGAGAGCATCGACGAACCGCCGAAGCTCAGGAGCGGTGCGGTCACGCCCGTGATGGGCATGATCCCGACGTTCATCCCGACGTTCACGAACAGCTGGAACAGCAGCATCACGGTGATGCCGCCGGCGATCAGCGCTCCGTAGAGGTTCTTGGCGATGGTCAGGATGTGAAGCCCCCGCCATACAAGTAGCGCGTACAGCGAGAGGATGAGGGCGCAACCGGCGAAACCGAAGGTCTCGCCGATCACGGCGAAGATGAAGTCGGTGTGGTGCTCGGGCAGGAAGCCGAGCGACGTCTGGGTGGCGTTGGCCACGCCGCGGCCGGTCTTCTCGCCCGAGCCGATGGCGGTCTTGGACTGCTGCTGGTGATAGCCGGCGTCCTCCGGATCGGAGGACGGGTGCATGAACGCGGTGAGGCGCGCCACCTGGTAGGGCTTGAGGACCTCGACCCCAGCCTTGGGCGCCACGACCACGACCAGCGAGACGCTGACCGCGAACAGCGCGATCAGCGCGAGGAAGTGGCGCCACGGCGCGCCGGCCACGAACAGCAGGCCGAGCGTGCCGATCACGTAGACGGACGCCGACCCGAGGTCGGGCTCGGCCATCACGACCATCGTCGGGATGAGGCCCAGCAGCATCACGCGGGCCGTCGTGTCGCGGCCCATCTGGCGCATCCGCTCGACCAGGAAGCCGGCGAGCGTCACCACGAGCAGCACCTTGCCGAGCTCGGACGGCTGCAGGTGGAAGCCCGGCAGCGGGATCCAGCTCTTGGCGCCGCGGGTCGCCTGGGCGACGCCGAGGACGACGACCAGCAGCGCCATCATCACGCCGTACAGCGCGTAGCGCAGCTCGCGCAGGCGCGAGTAGTCCAGCCGCGAGACCGCGTACATCAGCACGACGCCGACGCCGGCATAGACGGCCTGCCGGTTGACGTAGTAGAGCGGGTCTCCCGGCACGTCGTGGGCGGTCGCGCCCTTGAGCGTGATCAGCGAGCACGCGACGAGCCCGAGCGATGCCAAGAGCAGCAGCGGATCCAGGCGCAGACGCCATTCCCGCGGCACCAGCGGGGGCGGCGGCTCGGAAGCGGGCTGGATCGGCTGGGCGCTCATCGGGTCGCACTCGCGCCGGCGTGGAACTCGTTGTCGTCAATATGGAACCACTGCGACAGGATGAGCCGCGCGACGGGGGCGGCCGTCTCGGCGCCGAAGCCGCCGCGCTCGATCGTGACGACGACGACGATCGGCCGCGACGGGTCGTTGACGAAGCAGGCATACCATGCCTGGTCCGGGTTCAGGCCGCGCTCCGCGGTGCCGGTCTTGCCGTACACCGTGTACTCCTTCGGGAAGCCCCTGAACACGTCGGCCGACGTCCCGCCGTCGTCGTTGGCGGCCGCGCGCAGGCCCTCGAGGATCGTCTGGCGGTAGCGCGGATCCATCTTCACGTGGCGGCGGGCGCGCTTGTGGATCTCCTGCACCGTGCGGCCGAGCCCGTCCTCGATCTCCAGGCCGAGGTGGGGCCGCACGACCGTGCCGTTGTTGGCGAGCGCCGCGTAGGCGGTCGCGAGCTGCAGCGGAGTGGCCTGCAGGTCACCCTGGCCGACCGCCAGGTTGGCGTTGTCGCCCGGCGTCCAGATGCGCTCGATGCCGCCGCACTTGAACAGCGCCGCGGTCGTGCCCGGCGTCACGCCCTCCTGCTTGGCGCAGCGCAGGTAGCGGTCATAGCCGCGGTCGCGCCACGCGCGGTCGGGCACGAGGCCCTTGGCCTCGCCCGGCACGTCGATCCCGGTGCGGCGGCCGAAGCCGAGCCGGCGCGCCCAGCGCTGGATGATCTGCCCCGGCCTCCCGTTGGCCTCGGCGCCGAGCTGGAAGAAGAACACGTCCGAGGAGACCTTGAGGGCGCCGGCCATCTTCAGCGGGCCGTTGCGGGCGCCGCGCGCGTTCTGGTAGGTCTGCGTGCCGAGCTTGTAGGTGCCGTCGTCGATGATCGTCGTGTCGGGCGTGACGATCCTCGACTCCATCGTGGCCAGCGCGGTCACCGGCTTGAACGCCGAGCCGGTCGGATAGCCGGACTCCGTCGCGCGGTCCAGCAGCGGCGCGCCCGTGGCGTCGGAGGTCAGGAACTCGTAGGTCTTCTGCGAGATCGGCCGCGCGAACAGGTTCGCGTCGAAGCCCGGCTGCGAGCCGATCGCGAGGATCGCGCCGGTCCGCGGGTCCATCGCGACGTACGCGCCGGCCCGCGCGCCGTTGCGCGCCGCGGCTGCGATGCCGCGCGCCAGCGCGTCGTCGGCGGCCTTCTGCAGGTTGTAGTCCAGCGTGAGCTTGAGCCGCTGCCCCGGCACGGGGTCGGTGACCGACGCCCGGCGCTGATCGTCGCGGTTGCCGAGCGCGTTGATGACGACCTTCGTGTAGCCGTCCTTGCCGCGCAGGTACTTGTCGTAGGTCGCCTCCAGCCCGCTCTGGCCGATCCGCGTGCCCTGCGGGATGCCGGCGTACTTGTCCTTCTTGCGCTCGTCGGCGGTGATCTCCGAGACGGTCCCGAACAGCTGGGCGGCGAGCTTGCCGTGGGGGTACTGGCGCAGGTAGCGCTTCTCGACCACGACGCCCGGGAACTGCTCGGCGCGCTCGCGCACGTAGTTGAACGCGGAGCGCTCGACCGGGACCTTGATCGTCACGTTCGAGTAGGGCGCGTCGGACAGCCCGCGGATCACGCGCTGGTGGATCGTTCGCGGCGACATGTCGAGCACGCGGCCGAGCCGGCGATAGAGCCGCAGCCACTTCGTCTCGCTCTCCGGCGCAACCGGCACGCGCACCGGCCGCGCGCGCCGCGCCTGCCGCCGCAGCCGGCGCAGCTGGCGCTTCTCGGCGCGCGTCGAGCGGCGGCCGTCGTCGTTCAGCTGGCGGTCGAGGTCGGCGAGCTGGTCACGCGCGCGCAGCCGCGCGCCCTCGGCGGCCGCCACCGCCTTGCGGTAGTCGTCGGCCTGGTCCCAGACCGCCTGCGGGACGGCGCTCGGCACGATCTGCGCCACGGCCGCGATCTGCGTGCGCACGAGCTTGACGCCGTTGCGGTCGACGATGTCCCCGCGCGGCGCCTCGATGCGGATCTTGCGCACGCGGTTCTGGCGCGCCTGCGAGACGTAGTCCTCGCCCGTGAGGACCTGCAGGAACCAGAGGCGAAAGAAGACGATCGCGAACAGCACGAAGGCGGCGACTCCGAGCACGGCGACGCGCACCGCGAGCTGCGGAGTGATCGGTGGGCGGCGATCTTCGAGCGGGGATGGCAAGGCGAGTCAGGCGCGGCTGATCGGGCTGAGGCCGCCGGTGGTGTACGCGCGCCGCCGG
>JBIOTP010000379.1:0-3027 GCA_044865965.1 Solirubrobacteraceae bacterium | reverse complement strand
CGGTGCAACCGCGGTTACATGGTTCGCGGTACGCTGATTCGATGGCTGCCGGCCAGTGGGCGCTGCTCGCCTATCGTCTCCCGCGCGAGCCCTCGACGCCGCGCATCGCGCTGTGGCGCGCGCTGCGACGTCTGGGTGCCGTGCAGATCCTCGACGGGCTCGTTGCGCTGCCCGCCGACGCGCGCACACGCGAGCAGCTGGAGTGGCTGGCCGACGACGTCACCCAGGCCGGCGGCGAGGCGAACGTCTGGCTCGCTCAGCCGGGATCGACTGCACACGAGCGAGCGCTGGCCGCCCGGATGCAGGCCGAAGCCGCCGGGGACTATCGCCGGATCATCGAGACGGCGTACGCGGCGGCGCCGGGAGCCGGCAAGCGCACGTTGGGGCGCCTGCGTCGCGAGCTGCGGCGGGTGCGCCGCCGCGACTACTTCCGTGCCCCCGAGCGCGAGTTGGCCAGCGCGGCGGTCGACGATCTGGCGCGTCGGATCGAGGAGTTCGCGGCATGAGATGGGCCACGCGCAGCGGGCCGCACGTCGATCGCACGGCGTGCGCGTGGCTGATCCGGCGCTTCATCGACCCCGGCGCGACGTTCGTCTTCGTCGACGACCCCGACGAGGTCCCGCCGGATGCCACGGCGTTCGACATGCGCGGCGCGGAGCTCTCGCATCGCGAGGGCGACTGCTCGTTTGAGACATTCCTGCGCCGCCACCAGCTCGACGATCCCGTGCTGTGGGCGATCGCGCGCATCGTCCACCAGGCCGACCTCGACGACGACCGCTACGACGCGCCGGAGGCGCCCGGCCTCGACGTCCTGATGCGGGGCCTCTCGATGGTGCGCGGCGACCACGAGGTACTCGAACTCAGCGCCCCGCTCTACGACGGCCTCTACCAGTACCTCAAGCGCGCCGAGCTGCTCGGCCGCGACCCGGCATGAGGACGCCCGCGACGCGAGCGGCCGCCGCTGCCGGCGCCGAGGCGGATGCCGGGCCGGGAGCGCAGCCGCGCACGCTGCGCGGGCTGGCGCGCTACTTCCTCAAGCTCGGCGGCCTCGGGTTCGGTGGCCCGATCGCGCTCGTCGGCTACATGCAGCGCGACCTCGTCGAGCAGCGGCGCTGGTTTAGCGAGGACGAGTTCCGCCAAGCGCTGGCGGTCGGACAGACGATGCCGGGCCCGCTGGCCGCGCAGGTGGCGATGTGGTTCGGCTACCTGCACGCTGGCGCGCGCGGCGCCGTCGCGGTCGCCGCGCCGTTCGTCGTGCCGCCCTTCGTGATCGTGACCGCCGTCGCCGTCCTCTACGCCGAGTACGAGGGGCTCGCCTGGGTGCACGCGATCTTCCTCGGCGTCGGCCCAGCGGTGCTCGCGATCATCGCCATCGCCGCCCACAAACTCGCGCGCTCGACCAACAAGGCCGACCCGGTGCTGTGGGCGATCGCCGGCATCCTGTGCGCCGTGACCGCGATCTCCGGCGCCGAGATCGTCTGGCTGTTCCTGCTCGCCGGCGCCTTCGGCGCCGTCTACTACGGCGGCGGGCTGCCACGACCCGCCCGCGTGGCGGGCGTCTCACCGATCGGCCTGCTCGCCGCCGTCAAAGGGCTCGCGTGGACCGGCTCGGGCACGGCGCTGGGCTCGCTCGCATGGTTCTTCTTCAAGGCCGGCGCGTTTACCTTCGGCTCCGGCCTGGCGATCGTGCCCTTCCTGCACCAGGGCCTGGTCGACGACCACCCCTGGCTCACCCAGCAGCAGTTCCTCGACGCCGTCGCCATGGGACTGATCACCCCCGGCCCCGTCGTCATCATGGCCACCTTCGCCGGCTACCTCATCTACGGGCTCGTCGGCGCGATCGTCGCCACGGTCTGCGTGTTCCTGCCCGCCCTGCTGCTCGTCGTCGTGCCCGGCCCGTTCATCCGCCGCCACGAGCAGCACCCGCGCCTGCAGGGGTTCGTCAAGGGCGCCACGGCCGCCGCGGCCGGTGCGATCGCCGGAGCCGCGATCCTCATCGCCCGCGACGTCATCGACCGCCCCGCCTCGGTCCTGATCGGCGTCACCGCGCTCGCCCTTCTGCTGCAGCACAAGGTGAAGGTTCCCGAGCCGGCGCTCGTCGCCGCCGCCGCGCTCGGCGGGCTGATCGCATTCGGCTGAGCGCATGGCGCTGTTCGCTCTCGAGGACGTGACCGTCGCGCGCGCCGGACGCGTGGTCCTCGGCGGCCTCGATCTCGTCATCGCCGAGGGTGCCACCGCCGTCGTCGGGGCTTCCGGGGTCGGCAAGTCGACCCTGCTGCGGCTGCTCAACCGGCTGACCGACCCGCAACGCGGCGTCGTGCGCTACCGCGACCGCGACGTACGCGAGCTCGACGTGCTCGCCCTGCGCCGCGAGATCGGCCTCGTTCCGCAGGTGCCGGCGCTGCTGCCGGGCAGCGTCGCAGACAACCTGCGCTACGCCGCACGGCTCGCGAGCCGCCCGGCCGACGTCACCGCCCTGCTCGCCGCCGTCGCCCTCCCCCCAGAGCTCGCCGCGCGCGAAGCGAGCCAGCTGTCCGTCGGCGAGCAGCAGCGCGTCATGCTCGCCCGCGCGCTCGCGACCGCCCCGCGCGTGCTGCTGCTCGACGAGCCCACCGCGGCGCTCGACGAGCGCGCACGCGCGAGCGTCGAGCGCACGCTGCTCGACCTGCGCGCACGCGGCGACCTGTCGCTGATCGTCGTCACGCACGACCGCGCGCAGGCCGACCGGCTCACCGAGCGCGTGACCGCCCTCCACGCGCCCGATCCCGGGCTGGCGGTCGCCGGGTGAGCCCGCTCCACGTCAGCCTCGGCGAAGTCGCCGCCGCGCTCGCGCTCGCCGCGATGACCGTCGTCGGCGCGCTCACCGCGCGCCGGCGCGCGGCCGCCGTGCCCGGCGCGTTCTGGCCGCTGCTCATCGCGCTCGCCTTGGCCGCCGCCGCCACGCTCGGCCTCGGCCTCGTCGTCGCCCTCGGCATCTTCGCCGCCCAGCCGCGCTACCTCGTCCCCGTCGGCGGCATGGTCATCGGC
>JBIOTP010000378.1:0-6411 GCA_044865965.1 Solirubrobacteraceae bacterium | reverse complement strand
GCCGCCGCGCCGCTGCCGGGCCGCAGGAGCGCATCCCCAGCGTGGACCTCCGCCTCGCCGTCGCCATGCTGGACGAGGGCGCCCCGGCGGCGCGCCCGCGTGGGGTGCCGGCGCCGGGCGAGGGCGGAGCCCGGGCTGCGCGCCCTCTCGGGGTGCCGGCGCCGGAAGGGGGCGCGGCGGGCGCGGCCGCGGTTGCGGCCGTCCGGCGGCAGGCCGACCGGTGGCGCGCGTTGTGGTGGGCGCTCGCCGGGGCGCTCGCGCTCGTGCCGGTCCTGCGCGCGGCGGGTTGGGTGATCGTCCCCGCGGTGGGGATGGCCGGCGCGTGCGCCTCGCTGGCGCTCGCCGGGGGCGTGCGCTGGCGCGAGCTGCTCGCGGGGCTCGCGGCCGTGGTGACGCGGGCGGTGCCGGGTGTCGCCGCGCTCGCGGGCTCGACCGGCCGCGCCGTCCCGGTGCGGGCCGCGGCGCCCGCCGTGCGCGGCGCGCTCCTCGCGGGCGGGCTGCTCGTGGTCTTCGTGCCGCTGCTGACCAGCGCCGACGCCGCGTTCGCGCAGATCGTCGAGGACGTCGCGACCGGGTGGAGCCTGGACCGGCCGGTGGGCCGGATCGCCGCATGGCTCGGCGTGGCGGCCACCGGCGGCGCGCTCGTGCACACGGGGCTGCGCCCGCCGGTGCGGGAGGCGCGCCCGCCGCGCCTCGCGCTCACCCGGCTCGAGTGGGGCCTGCCGCTGGGGGCGCTGGTGGCGCTGTTCGCGGCGTTCGTCGCGCTTCAGCTCACCACGCTGTTCGGCGGCAACCGGCACGTCCTGCAGACCGCCGGCCTGACGTACGCCGAGTACGCCCGCTCGGGCTTCGCGCAGCTGCTCGTGGTCGCAGCGCTCACGCTCGCCGTCGTCGCCGCCGCGGCGCGCTGGGCGAGGGACGGCGGCCGGCTGTTGCAGGCGCTGCTGGGCGCGCTGTGCGTGCTGACGCTCGTCGTGCTCGCCTCGGCGCTGCGGCGCCTCGGGCTCTACGAGGAGGCATACGGCTTCACCCGGCTGCGGCTGACCGCGCACGCGATCCTGCTGTGGCTCGGCGCGCTGGTCTGCCTCGTGCTCGCGGCGGGCGCCGTCCGCGGGCGCGCCGCCTGGCTCCCCCGCGCCGCCGTGGCCGTCACCGCGGTGGGCATGCTGGCCTTCGCGCTCGCCGATCCCGACCGGCGCATCGCCGACCGCAACGTCGACCGGTTCGAGCGCACCGGGCGGATCGACGTCGCATATCTCTCGCGGCTGGGGCCCGACGCCGTCCCGGAGCTCACGCGGCTCCCCCAACCGTGCGCGACCGCCCGGCTGCGGCGCGCGCTGCGCCGGCCGGTCGGCCTCGCCGGCCTCAACCTCGCCCGCGCTCGCGCCCGGCGCGCGCTCGGCGCCGCGCGAACGGGATACTGCAGCGCCGATGACGGCGTACACGCGCGGCCTGCACGAGCTCGGTGACGGCCTCTTCGCCTACCTGCAGCCCCACGGCGGCTGGGGCTGGAGCAACGCCGGCCTCGTCACGGCCGACGACACCTCGCTGCTCGTCGACACGCTGTTCGACCTGAAGCTCACGCGCGAGATGCTCGACGCGATGCGGCCGGTCACCGGCACGCGGCCGATCGATGCCGTCGTCAACACGCACGGGAACGGCGACCACTGCTACGGCAACCAGCTCGCGCCCGAGACGGCCCGCATCTACGCCGCGAGCCGCGCCGTCGAGGACATGAAGGAGGCGCCGCCGAGCCTGCTCGCCACGATCATGCAGGCGGACTTGGGACCCGAGCTCGGGCCCTACATGCAGCGGCTCTTCGGGCCGTTCCGGTTCGACGACATCGAGTTCCGGGAGCCTGACGAGACGTTCGACGGCGCGCTCGAGCTGCGTGTCGGCGAGCGCGCCGTCCGGGTGGTGGAGCTGGGACCGGCGCACACGCTCGGCGACAGCGTCGTGCACGTGCCGGACGCCGGCGTGGTGTTCACCGGCGACCTGCTGTTCGTCGGCGGCACGCCGATCATGTGGCGCGGCCCGACCTCGAACTGGCTGGACGCCTGCGACCGGCTGCTGGCAATCGACGCGCGCGTGTACGTCGCGGGCCACGGCCCGCTCACCGACGCCGCCGGCGTGCGCGCCGTCCAGCGCTACCTGCGCTTCGTGCGCGAGGAGGCCGCCCGCCGCCACGCGGCCGGGATGCCGGCAGAGGAGGCCGCGCTGGACATCGAGCTCGGCGAGTTCGCCGACTGGTCGGACCCGGAGCGGATCGCCGTCAACGTCGACTCGGTCTATCACGAGCTGGATCCCGCGCACGCGCAGCTCAGCGCCGCCGAGGCGTTCATTCGCATGGCCGCCTGGGACCGCCGGCGATAACGGCTGCGTCCGGACGGAAGACCTGGTGCGCGAGTTCTACGAGGCGTTCTGGGCGGCCGCGCCGGCGGACCCCGAACCGTGGGCGTGGGAGCGCCGGCGGACGCTCCTGCTCGCCGAGGCGCGTCCGGGCGAGCGCGTGCTCGACCTCGGCTGCGGCGCCGGGCGCTTCCTCGCCGCGCTGCGCGAGGCGGGCGCGGAGCCGATCGGCGTGGAGCTGGCCGAGGCGGCGGCCGAGCGGGCCCGCGCCAACGCCCCGGGGATCGATGTCCGGCTGGTCGCCGAGGACGGGTCGCTCCCGTTCGGGCACGGCGAGGTCGACCTCGTGTGGTGCTCGGAGGTGCTCGAGCACGTCCCCGACGTCGCCCACATCCTGCTGGAGGCGCGCCGGGTCCTGCGTCGCGGCGGCCGGATGCTCGTCACCGTGCCGTTCCACGGCCGCCTGCAAGCCGCCGCGATCGCCCTCGTGCGCTTCGACGCCCACTTCGACCCGCTCGGGCAGCACGTGCGGTTCTTCACGCGCCGCTCGCGGGCGGGCGCGCTCGATCATGCGGGCTTCACGCCGGTCGAGGTGAGCGCCGCCGGCGGCGTGCCGCCGCTCCGGCGGATGCTGGTCGCCCGGGCTGGGCGGCCGTAACCGCCGCGCTGGGGCCGGCGAACAGCTTGCAGGTGAGGGGGAGCCCGGAGCGGCTCGCGCCGCGCGGGTCATCGCGCGAGATCGCGCATCCACGCGGTTCGCCCGCGCGCGATCGATCACGTACGATCAGGCATCACCGGCGTGTGTAAATCTAGTTCGACCAGATCGAACTAGATTTACACACCCCCCGTGCGGCGATGATCGATTCGCGCTCGCGCGGCAATGCGGGCTCCCTCCTCACTTGCAAGAAGTTCGCCGAGCCCGGCGCTATCCCCCGTGCAGCTCGCGCTCCAGCACCAGCACGTCGGTCATGCTCTGAGGCGAGTGCGGGTCCAGGTAGTACGCCGCCTGGTAGGCCCGCAGCGCGCCCTGCGTGTCGTGGCGCGCGCGGTACAGGAAGCCCCCCAGGCGCCGCCATGTCTCGGCGTTGGCAGGCTCGAGGTCGATCGCCTGTTCGAGCGTGCGCTGCGAGCCGCTGAGCTCGCCGCTCGCCTGCTGGATCGCGGCCAGGTCGAACAGCGGCTCGACCGCGAGCGGGTTGCGCTTGTGCGCGATGCGGGCGATCGAGGCGGCCTGGGGCAGCGCGCCCTGGTCGAAGCGCGCGAACGCGGCGTCCTCCGCGTGGGCGGCGCGCAGCGGCTGCAACGTGCTCCACGCCGCCAGCAGCGCGATCGCCATGACGAGCGCGCCCGTCGCGGCGGCGCGCGGGGCGGGCCAGAGCGCAACGCGGCGCCGTGGCGGGGCGGGCGCGCGCGCCGCCTCGAGCCGCTCGCGCAGCGGGCCGCGTGACGCCACCCACCCGGCGCACAGCAGCGCCGGGATCGCGTTGCCGGGCACGAACCATGTCCAGTCGATCGCGGAGTGCAGGCCGAACACGATCGCGACGACGGCGAGCGTGGCGAGGCCGACGCGCTCGGCGCTCCAGGGAGCCGCGCGCTCGCGCGTGGTCACGCCCAGCGCGCGCGCGGCCGCCACCAGCCAGGCGAGCGTCGCCAGCACCGCAAGACCGAGCCCGACCCAGCCCAGGTCGGAGAGCGTCTGCACGACGTAGCCGTGCGCGTGCTGGACGGTCCGGGCATCGAGCCGGTAGCGGGGCCGCAGCGTGCCGTAGGAGCCGGCGCCCGTCCCCAGCAATGGGCTCACGCCGTAGATGTCCACCGCCTCGCGCCAGTAGCGCGCGCGCACCGAGGCGGTCGCGGTCAGGCGGGCCGGCGTGTTCGGCGGCGTGTGCGCGGTGGGGTCGACGGCCTGCTTCCAGGCCTTCGACACCTGCCCGCTGATGCCGCCCGGCGCGTTGGCGAGCAGCATGATGGAGACGGCGGGAACGGCGAGCAGCGCGCCGACGAGGACGCGGCCCGCGCGCCGGCGGGCGCGCTCGCTGGGCGGGCGCTGGGCGCCCAGGAAGCCGACCGCGAGCCCCGCGATCAGCAGCGCGACGACGACCAGCAGCAGCAGCGCGCCCAGCTCCTGCCCGGCGTCCACCCGCGCGGCCATCGGCGGCCCGTCCTCCGTCAGCCCGTCCTGCGCGAAGGCCCACGCCACGACCGGCAGCGTGACGGCGACCACGCTGCCCACGACGATGGCGGCGCGGAGCCGCAGCGGCACGAGCGCGATCCAGATCGCGACGCCCACGCCGGCGGCGGCGAGCGCGCCCCGCGAGTAGGCGAGCAGCAGGCACACGAGCAGCAGGCTCAGCGCCGGCCAGGCGAGCGCGTTGACGGCGGCGTGCCCGGACCGCCGCGCCGCCAGCCACAGCAGCGGCACGATGCCCATCGCCGCCGCCAGCCCCACGCTGTTCCAGTAGTCGAACGGCGGGCGCAGCCGCGCGAACGGCTCGTCGGGCGCCAGCGCCGCGGGGAAGACCTTCGTCAGCAGCGCCCAGCCGCAGATGACCACCGCGGCCAGCGCGACGCCGTGCACGACCGCCGCCCAGCGGCCGGCGAAGAGCCGCCCCAGGGCGACACCGCCGGCCAGCGCGGCGAGATAGGAGAGCGTGCGGTTGGCCTCCAGCCACGAGGCTCCCGGGGCCAGCGACCACGAGATCGAGAGCGCCGTGAACACGGCGAGCAGCGCGAACGCGGCGACCACCCAGGCGCCGCGCAGCCGCGCCGGCGTCGCCGCGGGCCGTGGCAGCACGAGCGCCGCGGCGACCAGGCCGGCGCCGGTGAGCATGATCCCGACCTCGGCCCACGTCGTGCGCTCCAGGCGCGTGCCGCCGCGGGCGATGAACGCGCACAGCGCGAGCGCCAGCGCGATCCCGAGCGCGAGCGCCGGTCCCGGGCCGGGGACCGGCACGGCGAGCGCCCGCGTCGCGCGCCCCAGCCCGCGGTCGGGGGCGACGTACGTCCTACGGCTGCCGGTGAGCGAGGACACGTCGGCGCGCGACGGGCGCTACCGCGACCAGGGCGGCGGCGGCGAGGAGGGCCAGGACGGCGATCAGCGTGCCCGGGAGGCGGTTGCGGGTGGTGTCGGCGAGCCCGGTGGCGGGGCGGACCGGGCGGCCGCTGATCTCGATGGGGTCGTCGCCCCGGACCCGCGCCTGGCTGAGCCGGGCGCGGCTCTCCGAAGTGCTGGAATCGATCGGGCGCGAGTACGGGTCCGCGTCGCCCCGGCCGTTCGAGGACGGCGAGCCGCCGGACCCGGTTCCACCGCCGCCGGCCCCGCCGCCGGTGGTGGTGCCGCCGTTGCCGCCGTTGCCGGACGAGCGCGCGGTCGTGCCCGCCGCGATCGCCCGCGAGAGGATGTCGCGGCAGTCCGAGTACTCGTCCACGTCGGTGGGAAGCTGGTTACGGGCCTGGCGGAGCTCCGCGTTCGTGTAGTGGCCCTGCAGGACCCCGTCGTCCTCGCAGTCGCGGATGACCTGGATCGGCCCTGCCGCCTGCGCCGCGGGGGCGAGCAGCAGTGCCATGAGCAGACATGGCAAAACTATCCGGCGCATCGGCGAGTCCACGCTAGCAGCCCTCCCGGGCCGCGCCGGCGGCCTGCAAGGCCCGGCTCATGCCCGCCGCCCACGCCGCATGCGTGTGCGCGGCCACGGCGGCGCGCCCTGCCGCGCCCAGCCGTGCGCGGAGCCCGGGATCCTCGCGCAGGCGCCGCAGCGCGCCGGCCAGCGCGCCGGCGTCGCCGGCCGGGACGACCAACCCGGTGCGCTCGTGCTGGACGAGGCCGCCCGCGACGGCTCCGACGGCGTCTGTGGCGATCACTGGCAATCCGCGGTGGAAGGCTTCGTTGACGACGAGGCCCCACGGCTCCAGGAAGTCGCGCGTGGGGACCGACGGTACAACCACAACGTCGCTACCCGCGTAGGTGTTGCGCAGTTCTGGCGGATCGAGCGGCCCGGGCACCAGCGCGCCGGCGGCGACGGCCCGGGCTCGGAACGGGCCGCCGCCGCACAAGACCAGCGC
>JBIOTP010000377.1:0-5009 GCA_044865965.1 Solirubrobacteraceae bacterium | reverse complement strand
CGACGGGGTTCTGGGCGGAGGTCGAGGACCTGCGCGAGAACTGGCAGGAGGACAAGCGCTGGGAGCCGCAGATGGACGCCGCGCAGCGCGACGAGTACTACAAGTACTGGAAGAAGGCCGTCACCCGGACGTTCGACTGGTTCGACGAGGAGTGACGCAGTTCGGACGGGGCGGCTTCGGCTGCCCCGCCCGCGCGCGGTAGGGTCTCGCTATGACGCGCCTGGAGACCGAGGTGCTGGTCATCGGCGGCGGCGGCACGGGCGCCGGGGTGGCGTGGGACGCCGCCCTGCGCGGCTTCGACGTGGTGCTGGTCGACCGCGCCGATCTCGCCGAGGGCACGAGCGGGCGCTTCCACGGCCTGCTGCACTCCGGCGGGCGCTACGTCGTCAAGGACGTGCCCGCCGCCGAGGAGTGCGTGCACGAGAACGCGATCCTGCGCCGGGTGATCCCCGACTGCATCGAGGACACCGGCGGGCTGTTCGTGACCACGCCCGACGACGACCCCGAGTACGGCGACCGCTTCATGGCCGGCTGCCGCGCCGCCTCG
Organism: Solirubrobacteraceae bacterium; assembly: GCA_044865965.1. Lineage (GTDB taxonomy): Bacteria > Actinomycetota > Thermoleophilia > Solirubrobacterales > Solirubrobacteraceae > Solirubrobacter. Next base: position 4,462 of record JBIOTP010000377.1, on the reverse strand, counting down.
CTGCCGGCCGAGGAGATCTCCGTGGCCGAGGCGCTGCGGATGGAGCCGCGGCTGAACCCGGGGATCCGGCGCGCGTTCACGGTCCCGGACGCGTCGATCGACGTCTGGAAGACCGTCTGGGCGCTCGCCCGCGGCGCCTCCGCCCACGGCGCGCGGATCCTCACCTACCACCGCGTGGTCGCGATCCACCGCCGCGGCGACGAGGTGGTCGGCGCGCGCGTGCGCAACGAGCACACCGGCGAGGAGCTCGACATCGAGGCCGGCTTCACGTTGAACGCCTCGGGCGCCTGGGCCGCCCAGATCGCCCACATGGCCGAGATCGAGGGCGTCGGCGTCGTTCCCGGCAAGGGGATCATGATCGCCATGAACCACCGGCTCGTGAACACGGTGATCAACCGCTGCACGATGCCGGCCGACGGCGACATCCTCGTGCCGATCCGGACGGTCAGCGTGATCGGCACGACCGACATCCACATGACCGATCCGGACGACCTCCCGGTCACGCAGGCCGAGGTCGACCAGATGCTCGACGACGGCGAGCGCCTCGTGCCGGGCTTCCGCGACGCGCGGGCGCTGCGCGTGTGGGCCGGCGTGCGCCCCCTGTTCCAGGACGCCAAGGCCGGCGAGGTGGCCGACACGCGCGACGTCACGCGCTCGCACGCGATGCTCGACCACGTCGCTCGCGACGGCGTGTCGCGCTTCCTGACCATGACCGGCGGCAAGCTGACCACGCTGCGGCTGATGGCGCAGGACATCGTCGACGGCATGTGCGCGCAGCTCGGCGTCGAGCGGCCGTGCCGCACCGAGACCGAGCGCCCGCCGGACAACGAGGACGGCAGCTACTACAGCCTGGGCTCGCGCTTGCGGCGGCGCGAGGCGACGCTGCACGACGAGCCGCTGATCTGCGAGTGCGAGCTGATCGGCCGGGGGCGGCTCGAGGAGACCATGCGCCGGCGCGGCACCCAGAACCTCGACGACATCCGCCGTTCGCTGCGGCTCGGGATGGGGCCGTGCCAGGGCGGGTTCTGCATCTACCGCGCGACCGGCATCCTGCACGGCGTCGGCCGGCTCGACGGCGAGGAGGCGTCGGCCTCGCTGCGCGGCTTCCTCCAGGAGCGCTGGAAGGGCATGTGGCCGATCCTCTACGGCGACCAGCTGCGCCAGGCGCGCCTGGACGACTGGATCTTCCAGGGCCTGCTCGACGTCGACCACCTGGAGGCTGAGGCCGCCCCTGTCGAGGAGCCGGTCCTGTCGTGAGGCGCTACGACGCGATCGTCGTGGGGACGGGGCTGGCGGGGCTCACGGCCGCGGTCCGGCTCGCGGAGTCCGGTGCGCGGGTGGTGGTGCTCGCCAAGGGCGTCGGCGCGACGCACCTGAGCGGCGGCACGATCGACGTGCTGGGGTACGACCCGGCGCGCGTGGAGCGGCCGATGGAGGCGGTCGGGCGGCTGGTGGAGGCGCGGCCCGACCATCCGTACGCGGTCGTCGGCGCGGGCGCCCTTGGACCCGCCGTCGAGTGGTTCAAGGCGCGCGTCGCGGGCGGGCCGCTGGCGCCGTATGCGTACGTCGGCTCGGTCGAGGAGAACCTGCTGCTGCCGAGCGCGGTGGGCGTCCCGCGGCCGTCGGCGGTGGTGCCGGAGACGATGGCGGCCGGCGATCTGCGGCCGGGCGGCGAGCTGTGCGTCGTCGGCTTCCGGGCGCTCAAGGACTTCCATCCGGCGCTGCTGGCGGACAACGTCGTTGGCGCGGGCGTGGGGGTGCGGGCGCGCGCGGCGGAGCTCGACCTCGCGCCGGAGGGGCGGCTGGACGTCAACGCGCTCGGCTACGCCCGGGCGTTCGACGACGCGGCGTTCCGGGCGGAGGTGGCGGCGCAGGTGGTGGGCCGGCTCGGCGCCGAGGAGCGGGTCGCGTTCCCGGCGGTGCTGGGCATCAAGGATCCGCACGGGGTCTGGACGGACCTCTCGCACCGGCTCGGCCGCGCGGTGTTCGAGGTGCCGACCCTGCCGCCCTCCGTGCCGGGGATGCGCGTGTTCGCCACGCTGCGCGAGGCGCTGCGGCGCGCCGGGGGCGGGGTGATCCTCAACGCGGTCGTGGTGGGGGCCGAGCGCGAGGGCTCGCGCGTGGTGTCCGTGCGGGCGCGCGTCGGCCTGCGCGAGGTGGTGTACGGGGCCGACTGGGTCGTGCTCGCGACCGGGGGCTTCGCCTCCGGCGGCGTGGAGTTGAGCTCGCGCTGGCAGGCGCGCGAGGTGGCGCTGGGCCTGCCCGTGGTGGGGATGCCCGGGCCGGGCGAGGAGCGGTTCCGGCCCGACTACTTCGACGACCACCCGGCCGGCCGCGCCGGCGTGGCGGTGGACCGCGAGCTGCGGCCGGTCGACGCGGCCGGCGAGCGCGTGCTGGACAACGTGCTGGTGGCCGGCGCGACCCTGGCGGGCGCCGAGCCTTGGCGCGAGAAGTCGGGCGACGGCATCAGCCTCGCGACGGGCCACCGGGCGGCGGAGCTGATCCTCGCGGGCGCGGACGTCATGCAGGCGGCGGCGGGGGGTTTGTGATGGACGGCGTGCTCGGCGAGCTGATGCGCGGCTCGCTCGACCACTGCGTCGAGTGCACGATCTGCGAGACGTTCTGTCCGGTCTCGAACGTCACGCCGCTGTTCCCGGGGCCGAAGTACGTGGGGCCGCAGGCCGAGCGCTTCCGTGTGCTGGGCGAGGAGTCGGCGGACGCGTCGCTCGACTACTGCTCGGGCTGCGGCGTCTGCACGCAGGTGTGCCCGCAGGGCGTGCACATCGCGGAGATCAACACCCAGGCGCGCGCGAAGCTCAAGGAGCGGACCGGGTTCAAGCTGCGCGACCGGCTGCTGGCGCGGCCCGACCTGGGCGGCCGGCTCGGGACGCCTGGGGCCCCCGTGGCGAACTGGACCCTCCGCAGTGGGCCGTTGCGCCGGCTCGCCGAGGGCGCGATCGGGCTCGACCGCCGCGCCGCCCTGCCGGCGTTCGCGGGGCGCACGTTCCAGGCCTGGGCCCGCAAGCACTCGTCTCCGGCGGCGGCGCGGCGGGTGGCGTACTTCCACGGCTGCGGCGCGAACTGGTACGAGCCGCGCACCGCCGAGATGACAGTGGCGCTGCTGGAGTGGACCGGCTGCCAGGTTTCCGTCCCGCGCGGCCAGACCTGCTGCGGGCTGCCCGCCCAGTCCAACGGCATGTTCGACCTTTCACGCGGCTACGTGCGGCGGATGGCGCGCAAGCTGGCACCGGCGGCGCGCGACGGGATCGACATCGTCGGCACCTCGACGAGCTGCACCCTGATGCTCAAGCGCGAGGCGCGCGAGATCCTCGGGATGGAGGAGGACGCCGAGCTGCGCGCGGTCAGCGACCGCATGTACGACATCTGCGAGTACCTGCTCGCGCTGCACGACCGCGGCGAGCTGCGCACCGACTTCCAGCCGCTGCCGCTGACCGTGACCTACCACGCTCCGTGCCAGCAGCAGGGCCACGGCATCGGCAAGCCCGCGCTCGACCTGATGGCTCTGGTGCCGGAGCTGCGGGTGATCGAGAACGACGCCACGTGCTGCGGCGTCGCCGGCACCTACGGGCTCAAGCGCGAGAAGTACGAGATCGCCATGCAGGTCGGCGCCGGCCTGTTCGCGCAGATCGGCGACGCGCGCCCGGACTTCGCGGTGTGCGACTCGGAGACCTGCCGCTGGCACATCGAGCAGGCCACCGGCGTGCGCACGGTGCATCCGATCGAGATCCTGCACCGCGCTGCAGGGCTGTAGTGGTTCCGGCCGTGGGTCCGCGTGCCGTCCAGGTGGTCGCTGGCGCCGGCTGGCAAGGACGCAGGAAGGGTGCCAGGGCGGAGCCCTTGCCCCTGACGAGGACGCCGCCAGGCGGTGATCAGCGGCCGCCTGGCGGTGCGGGGGCTCGCGGCCGGGGCCACTGAATTGGTCGGCCTCGTCATCGTCTCCCACAGCAAGCTGCTCGCCGACGGCGTGCTCGAACTGGCGCGGCAGATGGGCGGCGGGGAGGTCGCGATCGAGACCGCCGGCGGGATGGCCGACGGCGAGATCGGCACCGACGTCGAGGCGGTCTCCGCAGCGATCGAGCGCGCCGCCTCCCCCGACGGCGTGCTCGTGCTGATGGACCTTGGCAGTGCGGTCATGAGCGCGGAGATGGCGGCCGAGATGGTCGAGGGCACGCGCGTCGAGCTGTGCGAGGCGCCGCTCGTGGAGGGCGCGGTGACCGCCGCCGCCCTCGCCGGCGCCGGCGCGCCGCTGGACGAGGTGGCGGCCGAGGCGCGCCGGGCGCTGGGCATCAAGGCCTCGCAGCTCGGCGTGGAGGAGCCGGCCCCCGCCCCGCCGCCCGTCGCCGCCGAGGACGGCCAGGAGGCGCGCCTGCCGGTCGGCAACCGCCTCGGCCTCCACGCCCGCCCCGCCGCCCGCGTGGTCGAGACCGCCGGCCGCTTCGAC
>JBIOTP010000376.1:0-4777 GCA_044865965.1 Solirubrobacteraceae bacterium | reverse complement strand
GGCGCCGCCCCGAGACTCCGATCCGGTCCCGCCAACGGGCGGGACGCCGGCCCCGGGGCAACCGGGGCGTCGAGCTCCGAGGAGAGCGGGGATGTACGAGCTGATGGGGCGCGCGCACGCCGCGACGGCGCGCGCGTGGACCGCGATGATGCGGGAGCGCGGGCAGGGCACCGTGGAATACGTCGGGTTGGTGCTGCTGATGGGCGTGCTGATCGCAGGGGTGCTCAAGGCGAGCAAGGAGTTCAGCGACGACGGGATCGCCACCGCGATCGTGAAGAAGCTCAAGGACGCGATCGAGGACGTCAAGGGCCCGAAGTGACGCCGCCCGCGGGAGCCGCGCGACGGCGCGGCGGGTCCACGCGGCCGGTGGGCCGGCCCCGCGCAGGCCCGCGTGCCAGACTGGCGCCCGTGGCCGCGAAGTCCCTGGCACCGCTCGCGCCCGACTCGCTGCGCCGGCGGCCGGTCGGGGTCTTCGACTCCGGCGTCGGCGGGCTCACGGTCATGCACGAGCTGCTCGTGCAGCTCGCGCACGAGGACTTCGTGTACTTCGCCGACGCCGCACGGGTGCCGTACGGGCCGCGGAGCCGCCGGGAGATCGAGGCGTTCTCGCTGGAGGTGGTCGAGGAGCTGGTCGCGCGCCGGATCAAGCTGCTGGTGGTGGCGTGCAACACGGCGTCCGCCGCCGCGCTGCCGGCGATGCGCGAGCGGTTGCGGGAGACCACCCTGGGCGTCGACGTGCTCGGCGTCGTGCAGCCGGGCGCGGTGCAGGCGGTGGCCAAGACGCGCAACGGGCGGGTCGGCTATATGGCGACGGAGGCGACGGTCGCGAGCGGCGCGTACGAGCGCGCGATCGCGGCGGCCGACCCGTTCGTGAGCGTGACCGCGGTCGCGTGCCCGGACCTCGTGCCCCTGATCGAGCGCGGCTCGCCGTTCGACGAGGAGATCGTGGACGCGGTGCGCGGATACACGCGGCCGCTCGTGGACGCGGGTGTCGACACGGTGATCCTCGGGTGCACGCACTACCCGCTCGTGCGCCCGATGCTCCAGCGGATGCTCGGCCGCAGCGTGGAGATCGTCAGCTCCGGCGAGCCCGTCGCCCGCCAGGTCGAGCACGTGCTGGGGGCGCGCGGGCTCGGCAACCCACGCGAGGGCGAGGGCGACTACCGCTTCCTCACCACCGGCGCGTCCGAGCCGTTCCGCGCGCTCGGCACCCGCTTCCTGCAAATGCCGTTGCGCACCGTCGAGCACGTGGCGCTCGGCGCGCCGGCGCTCGCGGAGGCGCGGGGGTGAGCGCCCCGCGCGCCCGGAGCGGCGGCCGCGCGCCCGACGCGCTGCGCCCCGTCACGATCGAGCCCGGGTTCGTGCGGACGGCCGCGGGATCGGCGCTGATCGCGTGCGGCGGCACGCGCGTGATCTGCACCGCGTCGGTGCAGGAGTCGGTGCCCCGCTGGCTCGCCGGCCAGGGCCGAGGCTGGCTGACGGCCGAGTACGGGATGCTCCCGGCGTCCACCGGCGAGCGCAAGCAGCGCGACGTGAGCAAGGGCCGGCCGGACGGCCGCACGGTCGAGATCCAGCGGCTGATCGGCCGCTCGCTGCGCGGCGTCGCCGACCTCGTCCGGCTCGGCGAGCGCACGATCTACGTCGACTGCGACGTGCTCGAGGCCGACGGCGGCACCCGCTGCGCCGCCATCACCGGCGGCTACGTCGCGCTCGCGCTCGCGTGCCGGCGCCTCCTGCAGGCGGGGAAGATCCCCGCCTCCCCGCTCACCGGCAGCGTCGCCGCCGTCTCCTGCGGGGTCATAGACGGCGTCCCGATGCTCGACCTCGACTATCCGGAGGACTCCTCCGCCGAGGTGGACGCCAACGTGGTCATGACCGGCGACGGCGGGCTCGTCGAGGTCCAGGCCACCGCCGAGCGCACGCCGCTGTCGCGCGCCCACCTGGACGAGCTGCTGGCGCTCGCCCAGAGCGGGATCGAAGGCCTGCGCGCGGCGCAGGAGGAGGCGCTGCGCGAAGACGCGCGGGGCGCGGGCGGCGCGGCGACGCGGGAGGACGCGCGGGGCGCGGGCGGCGGCGCGACGCGGGAGGACGCGCGGGGCGCGGGCGGCGGCGCGACGCAGGAGGACGCGCGGGGCGCGGGCGGCGGCGCGGCGCGGGAGGGGGCGCTGCGCGAAGACGCGCGGGGCGCGGGCGGCGGCTGACCGGCGGAGCGCCGTGCGCCTGCTGCTGGCTACCCGCAACGCGCACAAGCTGCGCGAATTCGGCCGCCTGCTGCCGGGCGTCGAGCTCGACGGGCTGCCCGCGGACGGCGAGGGCCCGGCCGAGACCGGCGAGACCTACGCCGAGAACGCGCTGATCAAGGCCCACGCGGCCGCGCGCGCGACCGGCCGCGCCGCGATCGCGGACGACTCGGGTATCGAGGCCGAGGCGCTCGGCTGGCAGCCGGGCGTGCGCACGGCGCGCTACGCCGGCGAGAACGCCGGCGACGCCGAGAACCTCGCGAAGCTCCACGACGAGGCGCCGGCGGGCTCCCCGCTGCGCTACGTGTGCGTCATCGCCCACGTCACGCCGCAAGGCGCCGAGCGCCTGTTCGAGGGCCGCTGCACCGGCACGCTCGCGCCCCACCCGCGCGGCACCGGCGGCTTCGGCTACGACCCGCTGTTCGTCCCCGACGACGCGCCCGGCCGCACGATGGCCGAGCTGAGCGACGCGGAGAAGGACGCGATCTCGCACCGCGGCCACGCCGCGCGGGCGCTGCTGGCATGGCTGCGGCGGTGACCCACGACGGCAGCCGCGACGACCGCGCCCGCAGCCGCGCGGCGGCGCTGTCGATCGGCTCGAACACGGCGCTGATCGTGCTCAAGGTCATGGCCGGGCTCCTGACCGGCTCGGTCGCCGTGCTCACCGAGGCGCTGCACTCGGGGATCGACCTGCTCGCCTCGCTGATCGCGTTCTTCTCGGTCCGCCGCGCCGAGGCGCCCGCCGACGCCAGCCACCGCTACGGCCACGAGAAGTTCGAGAACGCCGCTGCGGCGGCGGAGGGCGTCCTGATCCTCGCCGGCTCGGCCGTGATCGCCGTCGCCGCCGTCCACTCGCTCATCACCGGCCCGGAGCTCGAGCGCCTCGGGATCGGCATCGCGGTCGTCGGCTTCGCCGCCGTCGTCAACCTGGCCGTCTCGAGCTGGCTGTTCAAGCGCGGCCGGGAGATGTCCTCACCGGCGCTGGAGGGCGACGCCGCGCACCTGCGCACGGACTCGTACACGTCGATCGGCGTGCTGGTCGGCCTCGGGCTGGTGAGCGTCACCGGCGCGGAATGGCTCGACCCGCTGGTCGCGCTGTCGATCGCCGCCGCGATCGTCGTCACCGGGCTGCGGATCACGCTCGGCTCTCTGCGCGTGCTCGTCGACGAGGCGCTACCGGAGGCCGAGCTGGCGGCGATCCGCGAGTCGATCGAGCAGTTCGCCGGCCGCGGCGTCGTCGGCTACCACCAGGTCCGCACCCGCCGAGCGGGCGCAAGCCGCTATGTCGACCTGCACGTGCAGTTCCGCCGCGGTACCAGCCTCGAGGAGGCCCATCACACCGCGCACGAGCTGCAGGAGGAGATCCGCCGCCGCCTCGGCGGCGCCGACGTCTTGATCCACCTCGAGCCCGAGGAGGCCGTGCGCCCCGGCCAGACGCTCAGAGCAGATTGATGGCGGCCGCGATCGCGACCGCGAGCGTGACGCCCGCGTAGCCGTTGTAGCCCGACAGCAGCAGGATCAGGGCGGTCACCAGGCACACGCACACGGTGACCAGCCACGCGAGGCGGGGGAGCGGCATGCGCGGGCTATTCTCGCGGACCCCCATGTCGGACGCCCTCACGCCCGCTCTCGCGCTCGACTACCTGCGCGAGCTGTCGGCCGACATCCGAGCGGCGATCGTGCTCGGCGCCGGCGGCGAGCGGCTCGCCGGGCCGGAAGCGCTCGCGGCGCCCGCCCGCGCGCTCCTGGAGGCCGCCGCCGGCGCGCCCGAGATCCGGGCGGCGACCTCGAACGGCACCGTTCTCGCCGCCCGCGACGAGCGCCACGCGGTCGTCATCGCCTGCGGCCGGCACGTCCTGCCCGGGCTCGCGCGCCACGACCTGAGGACCGTCCTCGCGGCTCTCGGCGGGGGCCGGATCACGCCCGCGCCGGAGCCCGCCGGCGGCACGTTGCGGGCCGCGGCGGAGGCCGTTCTAGCCGCGGCGGACGCTCTTCGTTGACCCGGTTTTCCGCGTCAGAGCGCCGTTCGAGAGGGCGTGTGGACGCCGAAATGGAGCGGCAAATTCTCGCAAATTGCGGGATTTTCCGACTGATTTCCCTATCGACGTCCGGCCCCACTGTTAGCTTCGGCCTGCCATCCATCCCCCGAGGGACCCAGGAGGACGCATGACGAAGAACGAGTTGGTGGACCAGGTGGCATCTAAAAGCGGCCTGAGCAAGAAGGACGCGGGTTCCGCGGTAGACGCTGTCCTGAGGTCGATCGAGGGCGCGCTGAGCAAGGGCGACGACGTCAACTTCACCGGCTTCGGGAAGTTCCATGTCGCTCAGCGGGGCGCCCGCGAGGGCCGCAACCCACGCACCGGCGAGACGATGACCATCGCCGCCAGCAAGGTGCCGCGCTTCACGGCCGGCTCGGGCCTCAAGAAGGCCGTCAAGTAACGCGACGCGAGGGGCGCCGGCGCGCAGCCGTGCCGGCGCCCGGCTGGGCGACCAGATGACCGCGCCGTCGGGCAACGGCAGCACGAGCGCCCGCCCCA
>JBIOTP010000375.1:0-12532 GCA_044865965.1 Solirubrobacteraceae bacterium | reverse complement strand
TGACGGGCGCATTCACCGCGCGGAACGTGAACACAATCACTTCGAGGTCCCCGTTCGAGCTCGGGAACGACCAGGTCGTCCTCGGTCGCGTCGGCGGGCAATTCCGGACGGTCATCGCGGGCCAGGTCGCGACCGCTGCACCCCCGTCGGCCTACATGGCCGGCTACACCTTCTCGACCGGAGCTGGTGCGAGTGCAAGGGAGCATTGAGCCCGTGTCGTGCCAACGAGAAAGGCCCTGCTCGGCGGGCCCTTTCGAATAACGCAGTCCGCCGATTCGCCCGGCTACGGAGCTGACCCCTCCAGCGCGCGCTTGAGCTTGCGGTGGTAGCGCCGGAACGCGAGCGCCGTCATGAGCTCCGCGGCCGGCCGCATGAGCCGCAGCACGCGGGCCGTCGGGGTGAAGGTCAGGCGCGTGCCGGCGCCGGCGGCCTCGAAGTCCCAGCGCCCGTCGACCGGCGGCCCGTCGACCACGCGGATCTCGAAGACGCGGCCGGGCTCGAACGCGACGATCTCGGTGATCTCGACCCGGCGCTTTCCCAGCGCCTTGTGGACCTCGCGGAACTGCGTGCCCGCGCCGACCGGGCCCGGGGTGAGCTGCGTGACCTCCTCGGCGTCCTGCCACGTGGACAGCTTCGCCGGGTCGGTCATGTACGCGAAGACGTCCTCCGGCGGGCGGGCGATCTCGACGGTGGCGCGCACGGCTCGAAACTAACATCCGGGCATGCTCTTCATGGTCGTCGAGCACTTCGAGCCCGGGGCCGCCGCCGAGGTCTACGGGCGGGCGCGCGAGCGGGGCCGGATGCTGCCCGACGGACTGCGCTACGTCGAGAGCTGGGTGCAGGCCGACCTGCGCGGTTGCTTCCAGCTCATGGAGACCGACGACGCGGCGCTGTTCCAGGAGTGGATCGCGCACTGGGACGACCTCGCGGAGTTCGACATCGTGCCGGTCGTGCCCTCCAACGTGACGGCAGAGCTGATGAGTCGGCTGGACTGAGCCTGGATCCACGCCCGGCTGATTTCGCCGGACCGGGCCCATCCTGGGGGAGAAGGGGTTTCGCCCTCCGGTCATTGGTACGCGCCAACGCCTCGGGCAACGTTACAAGCGGTCGCGCCAGCGGACCGCCGCCGACGCCACGTCGCCGAGCGCCTCGGTGAGGGCGCGGCGGTCGCCGGACGCGCGGGCGCGGTGCAGGGCGCGCAGGGCGAGCGCCATCACCGCCGGGCCCGTCGGGCCGGCGTCGCGCAGGTCGGCCAGCTCGGCCGCCGTCAGCCGGCGCTGCTCGCCGCAGACCACCGCCGCCAGCTCGCGGGCGCGGCGCTCTGCCGCGGCCGCGCGGGCCTCGGCGTCACGGGCGGCCTGCCACGCCGCGCCGACCGCCGCCGACTCCGCCGCGGCCGCGCCGGCCTCGCTGCGGGCGCACGCCAGCTCCGCGCGGGCCGCGGCCGCGAGCCGCTCTGCCGCGTCGGCGCGCGCCTCGGCGTCCGCGGCGCGCGCACCGGCGGCCCGGGCGTCGCGGCGCGCGTGCAGCGCGTCGCGGACCGCGGCCTGCGCCTGGTCGTCGGCGGCGCGCACGCGCGCGTCGGCGTCCATGGCTACGACCTCGACCTGCTCGACCGCGGCCACGCTGCGCTCGCGTTCCGCGACCCGCACGCGCTCGCGCGCGCCGCGGGCGCGGCGCTCGCGCTCGCCGGCCCGGCGGGCCCGCCGGCGGGCGTCGCCCAGCTGGTCCTCGGCACGCTCGGCGCGGCGCTCGGCGACGGCCAGCCGGCGCTCCAGCGCGGCGGCGCGGCGCTCGGCGGCGCGCACGCGATCCTCGGCCTCCAGCAGCGCCTCGTCGACGCTGCGGGGAGCCAGGGGAGCGCGCTGCTCCACATTGGGTCGAGTCGTGCGGGCGCGGCGGCGCGGGCCGGAGCGGTGGGGCTCCAGGCCGCCGGCGCGCACGGCAGCGTCGAACGACCCGTCGAACGGGCGCTTCGCCGCGTTGGTGGAGGGCCAGTCGCCGTCGTAGTAGCGCTCGGCGCGCCAATCCTGCGCGCGCCAGCGGGCCAGCGACGGGTTCCAGTCGGCCGAGCACGGCGGCTCGCCGTACCGGTCGTTCCACTCGCGGATCTTGGCGATGATGGTCTCGCGGGTCCAGCGCCTCACACGACGCCCGCCCGCGTTGCTCGCGGACGGGTGCATGGGTGGCTCCGGTCCGCTAGTAGCCGCGCGGCTCGAGGTTGATGAGGGCGGCAGCCGCCGCCTTCGCGCCGCCGAACCACGTCCGGCCCGTCATCACGGGCATCGAGGAGTGGCTGGTGTAGGCGGCACGGCGGTGCATCGGTCCGGGCAAGGTACAGCAGCCGCCGCCGTGCGTCCAGCGCACGTTCGCGCGCGAACGGGGTTCGAACCCGCCGGGCGGGGCGTCATCCTGTCGGCGGCATGGACCTCGCGTTCCGCGACGTCGACGTGATCGACGGCACCGGGCGGCCTGCGTTCCGCGCCGACGTCGGCGTCGCCGGCGACCGGATCGCCGCCGTCGCCGCGCGGCGCACCCTCGCCGCCGAGCGCGTCATCGACGGCGACGGCCTCGCCCTCGCCCCGGGCTTCATCGACATGCACGCCCACTCCGACGTGCAGGTGCTCGCCGAGCCGGACCACACGGCCAAGGTCGCCCAGGGCGTCACGCTCGAGGTGTGCGGCCAGGACGGCCTCTCGTACGCGCCCGTCGACGACGCCGCGCTGACCGCCCTGCGCCGCCAGCTCGCCGGCTGGAACGGCGACCCGCCGGGCTTCGACTGGAGCTGGCGCTCGGTTGGCGAGTACCTCGACCGCCTCGACGAGGGAATCGCGCTCAACGCCGCCTACCTGGTCCCGCAGGGGACGCTGCGGATCCTCGCCGTCGGCCACGACGACCGTCCGGCGACCGCCGCCGAGCTCGGCGCCATGCGCGACGCGCTGCGGCGCGCGCTCGACGAGGGCGCGCTGGGGCTCTCCTCCGGCCTCACCTACACGCCGGGGATGTACGCGAGCACGGACGAGCTGGTGGCGCTGTGCGAGACCGTCGCCCAGGCAAGCGGCTACTACTGCCCGCACCACCGCAGCTACGGGGCGGGCGCGCTGGCGGCCTACGCGGAGATGGTCGACGTCGCGCGCCGCTCGGGCTGCCCGCTGCACCTCGCACACGCGACGCTGAACTTCCCCGTCAACAAAGGCCGCGCCGCGCAGCTGATCGCGATGCTCGACACCGCGCTCGATCGCGGGCTCGACATCACGCTCGACACCTACCCCTACCTCGCGGGCGCGACGTACCTCTCCGCCCTGCTGCCGTCATGGGCCGCGGCCGGCGGCGTCGACGCCACGCTCGACCGCCTGCGCGACCCCGCGGCGCGCGAGCGGATCCGCACCGAGATCGAGCGGACCGGATCCGACGGCGCACACGGGGTGCCGGTCGACTGGGAGACGGTGGAGATCTCGGGCGCGCGCAACCCGGACCTCGTCGGCCGCACGATCTTCGAGTCCGCCCGCCGCGCGGGCACGGCGCCCTGCGAGCTCTACCTCGACACGCTGCTCGACGAGGAGCTCGCGACCGCCTGCCTGCTGCACGTCGGCCACGAGGACAACGTGCGGGCGATCATGGTCCACCGCGCGCACACCGCCGGCAGCGACGGCATCCTGGTCGGCGCGAAGCCGCACCCGCGCGCCTACGGGACGTTCCCGCGCTACCTGCGCCGCTACGTGCGCGAGCTGGGCCTGCTGACGCTCGAGGACGCCGTCGCGCACATGACCGGCCGCCCGGCCCGCCGGCTCGGCCTGCGCGAGCGCGGCACGATCGCCGAGGGCAACTTCGCCGACCTCGTCGCGTTCGACCCCGCGACGGTGCGCGACACCGCCACATACGACAATCCCCGCCGCACGCCCGAGGGCATCCCGTACGTGCTCGTCAACGGCGTGCCGGTGATCGCCGGCGGCCGCCGCACCGGCGCGCGCCCGGGCCACGCGATCCGGCGCGGGCGAGATGCGTAGGGTTCGGCCCCATGGCGGACCCAGCCACCAAGGTCGCCCCCGGCGTCTACCGGCTCGGCAACGAGCTCGTCAACTGCTACCTGCTCGAGGACGGCAACAAGCTGACGCTCGTCGACGCCGGGCTGCCGAGCTTCCGCGGCCAGCTCGACGCGCACCTGCGCTGGCTCGGGCGCACGATTGCCGACATCGACGCGGTCGTGCTCACGCACGCGCACCAGGACCATGTCGGGATGGCGGAGCGCGTCCGGCGCGACGCCGGCGCGCGTGTATGGGTGCCGGAGGCCGACGCCGACATCGCCCGCACCGGCAAGCTGCACAAGCGCGACGGCAGCCTGCTGCCCTACCTGCGCCACCCCGCGGCCTGGAAGTTGCTCGCCATGTTCGTCCGCAGCGGCGACCTCCGCTACCCGAAGATCGCCGAAGTGGCGACGTTCACGGAGGGCGACATCGACGCGCCCGGCCGCCCGCGCGCGGTCCCGACGCCCGGGCACTCCCCGGGCCACGTCGCGCTCCACGTCCCCGACCGCGGCGTCGTCTTCGCCGGCGACGCGATGTGCACCTACAACGTCCTCACCGGCGCCCGCGGCCCGCAGGTGATGCCGCGCGCGTTCGTGGCCGACGCGCAGCAGCAGCTCGCGTCGCTGGCCGCGCTCGAGCCGCTGTACGCCGACGTGATGCTGTTCGGCCACGGCGAGCCGTGGACCGAGGGGACGGAGGCGGCCGTCGCCCGCGCGCGCCAGGTCGGCATCACCTGAACTCCAGGCGGGGCGTGCCGTCGCGCGCCGCGCCTATCCTGATTGTCCCGCGTGAGCACGGACACGCCCACCTCGGAGCCCCAGTTGACGATCCCGCCGCCGCCGGCGGCCCCCGCCGGCCTGAGGCGGCGCCGCTCGCGCCTGTCGATGCTCGGGCTGGCGGTGTCCGTCGTGGCGCTCGCGGGCGTCGTCTGGTGGGCGTCGCGCCAGCAGGCGCCGCAGCTGCCGCACACCGCCGGCGAGTTGCTGGCGCTGGTCGGCGCCGTCGCGCTCTACGGGCTCGCCACCGTCGTGCGCGCCGAGCGCTGGCAGCGGCTGCTGGAGGACGAGAAGGCGACGCCGCGCCGCCCCGACACGTACGCGCTCACCTGCATCGGCTACATGGGCAACAACGTGCTGCCGGCGCGCGCCGGCGACGCGATCCGCGTCGTGCTCATGGCGCCGCGCGCCGCGACCTCGATGCGCACGACGGTCGGCACGCTGCTGGCCGAGCGGCTGCTCGACATCGCCGTGCTCGTCGTGCTGTTCGTGGTCGTCGGATACGGGCTGCTCGGCGAGGTCGGGGCCGAGAAGGTCGAGATCATCGCCGCCCTGGCGGTCGCCGCCGCGGTCGGGGCGGTCGTGGCGTGGCGCATCGTGCGCCGCAACGAGCGCCTGCACGACCTGCTGGCGCCGATCGCCTCCTCCACGCTCGGCCTGCGGCGCGCGCACCACGGCCTGCTGCTGCTCGGCATGACGCTCGTGATCTGGGCGATCGAGGCCGGCGTGTGGATGTCGGTCGGCGCGGCCGTCGGCTTCGGCATGGACCCGATAGAGGGGCTCTACCTCGTCGCGTTGGCGAGCGTGTTCTCGCTGATCCCGTCCGGGCCCGCGTACGCCGGAACGCAGGACGCCGCGGTGGCGATCGGGATCAAGGCGCTCGGGGGCAGCGGCGCCACCGCCGTCGCCTACCTGCTGATGCTGCGCTTCGTGATCGTCGTGCCGATCACCGTCGTCGGCTTCGTCCTGCTGATCGCCCGCTACGGCGGCATCTCGCGCCTGCGCGGGGCGCGCGCCGCGATCCGCGGATGAGCGTCGCGGCGCCCACGGCCGCCACGGCGGGGGCCGCGCGCGCCCGCCGCAGCCCGCGGGCCTGGCTCGCCGCCCAGGACCGGCGCGAGCTCGTCCTGTGGGTCGCGCTCGTGCTCGCCGCGCTGGCGGTGCGGCTGATCGGCCTCGGCGACCGGCCGTTCCACCACGACGAGAGCCAGGACGCGTACTTCTCCTGGATCTTCCGCACCACCGGCCAGTACGCCTACGACCCGCTGCTGCACGGGCCGCTGCGCTTCTACCTGACGGCGCTGATGTACGTGCTGTTCGGCGACTCGGACTTCACCGCGCGGCTCGCGCCGGCGCTGATGGGCACGACGATGGTCGCGCTGCCGTTCGGGCTGCGCGGCATCGTAGGTCGCGGCGCCGCGTTCGGGACCGCCGCGCTGCTGGCGTTCGGCCCCACCTACCTGTACTTCTCGCGCTTCGCGCGCGAGGACATCTACGTCGCCTGCCTGACGCTGGCGCTGATCGTGGTGATCTTCCGCTTCCTCGACCGGCCGCGGCCCGGCCACCCGGCGCTGATCGGCGCGCTGCTCGCGCTGTCGTTCGCGACCAAGGAGTCGACGTTCATCACGGTGTTCGTGATGGGCTCGTTCTTCCTCGTCGCGCTGGCGGTGCCGCGCTCGCGCCCGCTCGTGTGGGGGCCGGTGTCCGGTGCCGGCTGGGAGGCGTGGATGTGGGCGCTGGCCGCGTTCGCCGGCGTCTTCACCGTCCTCTTCACGACGTTCCTGGCCCACCCCGGCGGGCTGTGGGACGGCATCTACACGGGCCTGAAGTACTGGCTCACCCAGCAGCCGGTGGGGCGCGGCGGCGAGCCGAAGTACTTCTACGTCGTCGTCCTGTTCGGCGTGGAGTGGCCGGCGCTGCTGCTGGGCGCGGTCGGCGCCGCCACCGTGATCCGCCGCCGCACGCTGTTCGGGGCCTTCCTGATCTGGGACTTCCTGCTCTCACTCGCGGTCTACTCGTGGGCGAGCGAGAAGTTCGCCTGGCTCGTCATGCACCCGCTGCTGCCGCTGCTGATCCTGGCGGGGATCGGGCTGCAGACGATCTTCCGCGCCCGCCCGCCCGCGCTGCGCGCGCTCGGCATCGCTATCGCCGCGGTCGCGTTGGCCTACTCCGCCGTCGCGTCCTGGTGGGTCAACGTCGAGCACGGCGCCAACCCGCGCGAGCTGCTGGTGTCGACGCAGTCCTCCACGCAGGTCAAGGACGTCGCCGACGAGGTCGTGCGGCTCGCCCGCAGCCGCCCGCGCAGCCGCCCGCTGACGATCACGGTCGACTCCGCCGAGGGCGCGACGTTCCCCTACGCGTGGTACTTCCGGCACCTCAACGCCGGGTACCCCGACCTCAGCCAGACGACCGCCGCGCCGCCGGCGAGCGACGTGATCATCCTCACCGACGGCAGCCGCGCGCGGCTCGGCCCGGCGCTGAACGGCTACGACGGCCGCAGGTTCGACTTCCGCGTCTGGTGGGTGCGCGACTACGGCGGCGCCACGAGCCCGGCGAACTGGTGGCGCTGGTTCACGAGGCGCGAGGTGTGGAACCCCACCGGCGGCATGCCGGAGTGGCTCTACATCCGCAGGGGCGCCTAGTGGCCCCGCCCGCAAGTACGCACACCGCCAGGCGGCCGCTGATCACCGCCTGACGGCGCGCGTACTCACGCGCGGAACCACTAGCGCAGCTGCCAGACCGTCGTGCCGGCGCGCGAGAACACGCGCCGGCCGAGCCGGTCCCACTTCGCGAGCCCGGCGTCGCCGTACGTGGTGTGCTCGATCGGGCCGACGACCACGTAGCGGACCCCGTAGCGGGACGCCAGCGACCGCGCGCGGGCGGGATCGGAGGTCTGGTAGAGGGCCTGGATGTCGGTGCCGCGCGAGCCGGGCTCGTGGTCCCACTGCAGCTCGTGCCCGGCCCAGCCCATGATCGTCGGGCGGCCGGTGAACGTCGAGATGCGGGCGTGGCCGAACGCCGAGTAGTCGTCGCCGAACGCCTCCAGCACGACGGCGTCGCCGGGCGTGTGGTCGCGGATCCAGGCGATCGCGGCGGGGTCGCCGGGCGAGCGCGCGCGCAGCCACGCGAGCCCGTCCAGCGAGGGCGGCCCGTGGAAGCCGCCGGTGCGGGCGTAGCTGCCGGCGTACGGGTAGACGGCGCCGAGCAGCAGCAGCGCCGCCGTCACCGCCGCCCACACCGGCCACGCCGTCCGCCCGAGCCACGCCCCCGCCCACGGCAGCGCGCACGCGGCGGCCACGGCCAGCAGCACGTAGGCCTGGTAGCCGGCCTTGAAGACCGTGTTCATGCGGAACAGCGCGGAGTGATCGAACGCGTCCCGCAGGTAGACGAGCTCCGGGATGAGGATCAGCGCCACCCCGCCCGCGATCAGCACCCACAGGAAGCGCTCGGGCGGCGACAGATCGCGCGCGAGCGCGGCCGCGATGCCGGCCGCGACGCCGGCGGCCAGCAGCCCTGCTCCGGCGAGGTCGCTGCTCGCCAGCAGCGAGCCGGCGACGATCGCCGCCGCGAGTCCCCACCCCACCCACCGCCACGGGTGCGCGGTGGCGAGCAGGCGGCTCGCGTACGCGGCCACCAGCGGCCACGCGAGGATGCCGTACAGCAGCGCCATGTCGCCCGCGAAGTGCGTGAACGAGCGGCGCTGGTGCACGATCCCCACCCCGCGCGCCTCGGGGTCGAAGCTCAGGATGAACGGCAGCACGAAGACGACGCTCGCCGCCAGCACGAGCACGAGCCACGTCACCGCGTAGCCGCCGCGCCCGGCGCTCGCCGGCTCGCGCAGCCAGACGACGATGCCGGCGGCGAGCAGCCCCGCCGCGACCGGATAGGACCACGAGTTGATCGCGTACAGGGTGCCGATCGCGAGCCCCGCCGCGAGCGCCTCGGCGACGGCGCGCCACACCACGTCGCCGCGCGGGCCGGCCAGCGCGACCTGCAGCGCGAACGCCAGCGCGAGCATCGTGAACGGCAGCGCGAGCACATGCGCGTGCAGGTCGCCGAGCAGGAACGAGAACGACGGGAACTCGTTGATCGTGCCCGGGATCACGCGCGAGGGGTCGAACCACGCGTAGTCGAGCGGCGGGTCGGCGGCGCGCAACCACGTCCGGTTGCCGGCGAGGTTGCCGAGCACGAGGCACGTCGCCACCGCGAGCCCCCCGGCTGCGACCGGCCCGCCGCGGACGGCCTGCCCGCGCTCGGCCAGCGCGGCCGAGCCCGCGGCCCACAGCGTCCCGGCGAACGTGAACACGGCGGCGGCCGTGAGGCCGAACAGCAGCCCCCAGCCGAGCAGGTAACCGGCGTCGGGCCGGATGCCCAGCAGCTTGATCGGCCACGCCAGCGCGAGGTGCCCGAGGTAGTAGTAGTTGAGCGTCTCGCCGCTCATCCACGGGTCGTGCGGCGGGAACCGGGTGGAGGCGTTGATGGCCGTGATGAAGCCCATGTCCATCGGCTTCTCGGTGTTCCACACGTCGGGCGCGTAGGCCGCCAGCAGCGCGCCGGCCGCGAACCCGAGCACGAACACGACCTCCGCGCCCCAGAACAGCCGGCGGCGCTCGACGTCGCCGGGCGGCAGCGCGAGCCGCGCCAGCCGCGCGATCCGCCGCTCCGAGCCCCCCTCCTCGAGCCGTCCGCGCAGCCCGCGCAGCCGCAGCCCCATCAGCAGACCGGCGAGCGCCAGCAGCGCGAGCACGCCGCCGATCAGCGGCACGCCGTAGGGCGCGACGTGCAGCGACGCCGCCATCCAGATCAGCCACGTCACCAGCAGCAGGCCGACGACTTTGGACAGCCCGAGCCCCGCGCCCGGCAGGCGCCCGAAGAGGACGGCGGTCAGCGGGGCGGCGGCCACCCCCACCGCCTCGAGCACGACCAAGAGCCCGAGCCACGCGAGCACGGGCGGGGAGCGTACCCGCCGGCCCCGACACCGCCCGTGAGTTGGCGCCACTAGGCTGCCGGGATGGCGCTCTTCGACCTCGTGGCCGACCTGCCGCTCACCGTCGAGGGCTACACGCTGCGCGGCCTCGCGCGGGCCGTCTCGTCGGGTTTCGAGCGGCGCTCGACGGAGATCGCGCTCCACGGCGGCGGCGACGAGGGCCTGGGCGAGGACGTCACCTACGAGCCCGAGGCGCACGCGGCCCAGCAGGAGCTCGGGCCGGTGCTGGACCTCGCCGGCGAGTGGACGTTCGCGACCTTCTCCGAGCACGTCGGCGGCCTCGACCTGTTCCCCGGCTTCACGCCCGGCCACGAGGTCTACCGCAGCTACCGCCGGTGGGGCTTCGAGTCGGCGGCGCTCGACCTCGCGCTGCGACAGGCCGGCCGCACGCTGCACGAGGCGCTTGGGCGCGAGCCGCGGCCGGTCACGTTCGTCGTCTCATCGCGGCTCGGCGAGCCGCCGACGATCGAGCCCGTCACCCGCCGGCTCGCCCGCTATCCGGATCTGCGCTTCAAGCTCGACGCGACGCCGAGCTGGACCGACGAGCTGATCGCCGAGCTGCAGCGGACGGGCGCGGTCGACTCGATCGACTTCAAGGGCGCCTACAAGGGCACGATCGTCGACAGCCCGACCGACCCGGAGCTCTACCGCCGCGTCGCCGAGGCGTTCCCGGACGCCTGGCTCGAGGACCCGGACCTCGACCATCCGGGCGCCCGCGCCGCGCTCGCGCCGCACGCGGCGCGCATCACGTGGGACGCGCCGATCCACGACGTCGCCGACATCCTCGCGGCCCCGGTGCAGCCCCGCACGGTCAACCTCAAGCCGTCGCGCTTCGGCTCGCTGCGCTCGCTGTTCGCGGCCTACGACTTCTGCACAGAGCGCGGGATGGGCGCCTACGGCGGCGGCCAGTACGAGCTCGGCGTGGGCCGCGGGCACGTCCAGCTGCTGGCCTCGCTGTTCCATCCGCACGCCCCGAACGACATCGCTCCGGGCGGCTACGACGCGCTCGACCCGGAGCCCGGCTTACCCCCCAGCCCGCTCGATCCGGAGCCTGCCGCCACGGGCTTCCGGCGGCGCCTAGACTGACCTCGAGATGCCGCCCAAGCCCCGCCAGATCCGCATCGAGTCCAAGTCGGCGCAGGCCGCGATGCAGCGGCTCGAGGGCCTCTCCGACGAGGAGCTCGAGGCCGAGACCCGCTACCGCTCGCTCGCCCAGGCCATCCTCGGCCAGCGCGCCGCCCAGCGGATGGACGCCGCCCGCGCGCGCGAGCACTTCCGGCTTGCGATCGCCGCCGCGCGGCCGCAGGAGCGCCTGCAGCTGCGCCGGATGGCGGAGGCCTCGCTGGCGTTCGCCGAGCGCCGGGCGGGCGACCTGAAGGCGGCGGCGGAGAAGCTCGGCCAGACCCCGCCGTCGA
The DNA here is from genome assembly GCA_044865965.1 of Solirubrobacteraceae bacterium. GTDB lineage: Bacteria > Actinomycetota > Thermoleophilia > Solirubrobacterales > Solirubrobacteraceae > Solirubrobacter. The sequence goes on along the minus strand of JBIOTP010000375.1, from coordinate 1,329 downwards.
ACCGCGAGCTGCTGATGATGCGCGCGATGGGGCTCGTCGTGCCGCCGCCGGGCTCGAGCATCCTGCGCCGGGTCGGCGGCGTCCTGCTGCTGATCGTGGTCGTGGTCGCCCTGCTCGCGCTCGGCTTCGGGATCGTCAACCTCGTCGCGCTGCCGTTCGGCGGGATCGGGATGGTCGCCTGGTTCTGGGGCTTCCTGCTGGTCGTCGCCGCGCTCGCGGTGCTCGTGGTGATCGGGCGGCGGCGCCAGGCCCGCGCGCGGGAGAAGGCGGCCGAGCAGCGCGCAGCGATGCTCGGCGGCAAGCGCTGACCGCTCACATCGTGCGCGCCGCGGGCGTTCCAGGGATGTGACGACCGTCGCGCTGCCCCCGTTCTGGTCGCTCGTGGAGGCCCACGGCGACGAGCTGCTGGTGCACGCCCGCCGCCTGGCCGGTGACCAGCACGGCGAGGACGTGCTCCAGGACGCGCTCCTGCGGGCGCTGCGGGCCTATCCCCGCCTGCGCCACGCCGAGCACCTGCGGGCGTGGCTGTACCGCGTGACGACCACCGCCGCGATCGACTTCCACCGCCGCGGGCGGCGCGAGGTCCCGACCGACGAGCCGCCCGCACCCGCCGTCCACGACAGCTACGACGACGGCGCCTTCGAGGCGCTGATCGAGCCGCTGTCCGAGCCGGCGCGCTCCGCCCTGCGGCTGCGCTTCGTCGACGACCTCGACTACGACGGCATCGCCGAGGCGCTCGGCTGCTCGGTCGTCGCCGCCCGCCAGCGGGTGTCCACCGCCGTCCGCACCCTCCGAAAGAGCCTCGCATGACGCCCCTGTCCGCATCCCTGCTCGAGTCCGTCGCTGCCGCCGCGGTGCGCGAGGGGCTCGCCGACGCGATCTTCACCCGCCTGAGCACGCCGCTCGGCAAGCTGCTGGTGGTCCAGGGCCCGAACGGGCTCGTCCGCATCGCCTTCGAGGAGGAGGCCGAGGACCGCGCGCTCGCCGACGTCGCGGCGCTCCTCGGCCCGCGCATCGTCGCCTCCGACCGCGAGCTCGCCGCCGAGCGGACCGCGCTCGCCGGCTACCTCGAGGGCGAGACCACGGCGCTCGACCTCCCGGTCGACCTGCGGCTGATGCCGACCGCGTTCCGGCGCACGGTGCTCGAGACGCTGCACCGCGAGGTCCACCGCGGCGAGACCGTCACCTACGGCGCGCTGGCCGCGGCCAGCGGCAACCCGCGCGCCGCCCGCGCCGCCGGCACCGCCTGCGCCCGCAACCCGGTGCCGATCGTCGTCCCCTGCCACCGCGTGCTGCCCGGCACGGGCCGGCTCGGCGGCTACGGCGGCG
>JBIOTP010000374.1:0-13895 GCA_044865965.1 Solirubrobacteraceae bacterium | reverse complement strand
CCGTGGGCGCGCGGCGCGATCCTCGCGGTCGGCGGGCACGACCATCTCGCCGCCGCGGTCGGCTGCGGCGCGGCGGGCGAGGGCGACGTCCTCGACTCCTGCGGCACCGCGGAGGCGCTCGTGCGCGCGACGGCGCCGCTCGAGCCCGCCGCGGTGCGCCGCGCGGTCGGCGACGGCATCACGGTCGGCTGGCACGCGATCGCCGGCCGCCAGGCGCTGCTCGGCGCCGTCTGGTCCGGGTCCGCGCTGCAGGCGGTCCTGGACCTACTGGGCGTACGGCCGGAGGCGCGCGGCGAGCTCGAGGCCGCGGCGCTCGAGACCGACGCCGGCCCGCTCGAGCTCCACGGCCTCGACGACGACGTGCTGACGCTCACCGGGCTCGGCCCCGGCGCCTCCCCCGGCGCCCTCTACCGCGCCGCGCTGGAGGCCGCCGGCGCCGACGCCGCCGCGGTCCTCGCGCGCATGGAGGCGATCGCCGGCCCGGCGAGGCGGCTCGTCGTGACCGGCGGATGGTCCGAGGGCGAGGCCGCCCGCGCGGTCAAGCGCCGCCACCTCGGCGAGTTCGAGCACTCCCCCGCGGTCTACGCCGGCGCCCGCGGCGCCGCCCTGGCGGCCGCCCGCGCCGCCGAGCTCCACGACGTCCGCCAGGAGGTGAGCGCCTAGTGGCCGCCCGTGCCCCCGGGCTCAACGTCCTCAAGGAGGTGAGCGCCTAGTGGCCGAGCCCCTGCTCGAGGCCAAGGGCATCGTGAAGAGCTTCGGCCGTGTCCGCGCGCTGCGCGGCGCGGACTTCCGCGTCTACCCCGGTGAGGTCGTCGCGCTGATCGGCGACAACGGCGCCGGCAAGAGCACGCTGGTGAAGTGCCTCTCGGGCGTCTACCACCCCGAGGCGGGCGAGGTGATCTTCGACGGCCGCCCGGTCTCCATCCCGTCGCCGGAGGCGGCGCGGGAGCTCGGGATCGAGACCGTCTATCAGGACCTTGCGCTGGCGCCCGACCTGGAGTCCTCGGCGAACCTGTTCCTCGGGCGCGAGCAGCTCCGCCCGGGCCCGCTGGGCTGGCTCGGGTTCCTCGACAACGCCGCCATGCGCCGGCGCACGCGGGACGCGTTCGGCGACCTGGGCGTCGGCGTGCAGGACGTGACCGCGCCGGTGGCGACGTTCTCGGGCGGTCAGCGCCAGGGCGTCGCGGTGGCGCGCGCGGTGACGTGGGCGAGCCGCGTCGTGTTCATGGACGAGCCGACCGCGGCGCTCGGCGTCGTCCAGACCCGCAAGGTGCTCGACCTGATCGGCCGCGTGCGCGACCGCGGGCTGGCGGTCGTCCTGATCTCGCACAACATGCCCGAGGTGATGGAGGTCTCCGACCGCGTCGAGGTCCTGCGCCTCGGGGAACGGGTCGGCATCTTCCGGCGCGGCGAGTTCAAGATGGAGGAGCTCGTGGGCTCGATGACGGGCGCGCTGACGCAAGGGGCCGCATGACCATCGAGGCCCCGCAGCAGGATCCTTCCGGCCAGCTTCCCGACGACGCCGAGATCCCGCACATCGCGAGGTGGCAGCGGTTCGCGCTCGGCTCCACCACGTCGATCCTGCTGATCCTCGTCGGGATGATCGTCGTGTTCTCGGCCCTGCGCTTCGAGCAGTTCGCGACGGTCTCCAACGTCCGCAACGTCGCCACGGACGCGTCCGTGCTGCTGGTGATCTCGGTCGGGATGACCTACGTGATCATCACCGCCGGCATCGACCTGTCGGTCGGCGCCGTGCTCGTGTTCTCGGGCGTGATCGCGGCCCGGCTGATGAACGAGGCCGGCGGCAACTCGTGGGGCACGATCCTCGTCGGGCTCGCCGCCGCGCTGGCCGCCGGGCTCGCGTGGGGCACGCTCAACGGGGCGCTCATCACCAAGCTGCGGGTGCCGCCGCTGATCGTCACGCTCGGCACCCTCGGGATGGCGCAGGGCGCGGCGCTGCTCATCACCGGCGGCGTCGACGAGCGCACCGTCCCGACCAAGCTCGTCGACACCGTCGGCCTCGGAAAGCTGTTCGGCCAGGTGCCGTACCTCGTGATCATCGCCGCCGCGGTGGCGCTCGTGTTCGGGATCGTCCTCGCCCGGACGCGCTTCGGGCGCTACACGTACGCGGTCGGCTCCAACGTCGAGGCCGCGCGGCGCGCCGGCATCTCCGTCGACCGGCACCTGATGAAGGTGTACGCGCTGTCGGGGACGCTCGCGGGGCTCGCCGGCTTTCTCAACCTGGGGCGGTTCTCGACGACGACCATCGGTGGGCACGCCACCGACAACCTCAATGCGATCGCCGCCGTCGTGATCGGCGGGACGTCGCTGTTCGGCGGGATCGGCACGATCGGCGGCACGGTCGTCGGCGTGTTCATCCCCGCGGTGCTCGGCAACGGCTTCGTGATCGTCGGCGTGCAGGCGTTCTGGCAGCAGGTCGCCGTCGGCGCGGTGCTGGTCATCGCCGTGTACCTCGACCAGCTGCGAAGAAGAACCCAGTACAGGGACTAAGAGGAGGAGACGATGAGGAGATGGATCGCGGCGCTGTGCGTCGCCAGCCTGGCGGCCGGGGTCGCCGCCTGCGGCTCCGATGACAACGAGGCGAAGACCGGCGGCAGCTCGTCCGGCGCCGCCAAGAAGAACTACAAGATGACGCTGCTGGCGGGCGTCAAGGGCGACGAGTTCTACATCACGATGAACTGCGGCGCCCAGGCCAAGGCCAAGGAGCTCGGCGTAACGCTCGACTTCCAGGGCCCCGACGAGTTCGATGCGTCGCTGCAGACGCCGGTGGTCAACGCGGTGGCCGCCAAGAAGCCCGACGCGCTGCTGATCGCGCCGACCGACACGAAGGCGATGTACGCGCCGATCAAGCAGGTCGCGGACGCCGGCTCGAAGGTCGTGCTCGTCGACACCACGCTCGAGCAGTCCGACTTCGCGGTCTCGCAGATCGCCTCCGACAACGAGGGCGGCGGCGCCGCGGCGGCGGAGACGCTCAAGGACCTGATGGGCGGCTCCGGCAAGGTGTGGGTGATCAACGTCAAGCCCGGCATCTCCACCACCGATCTGCGTGCCAAGGGCTTCGAGGCCAAGGCCAAGGAGCTCGGGCTCGACTACGTCGGGCTGGAGTACTCCAACGACAAGCCCGAGGTGGCGGCCGCCAAGACCAAGGCGGCGCTCGCCAAGGATCCGGACATCAAGGGCATCTTCGCCACCAACCTGTTCTCGGCCGAGGGCGCGGCGACCGGCCTCCGCGAGGCCGGCAAGCTCGGCGCCGTCAAGATCGTCGGCTTCGACGCCGGGCCCAAGCAGGTGGAGGACCTCAAGTCCGGCCTGGTGCAGGCGCTGATCGCGCAGAAGCCGGCCGAGATCGGCGCCGACGGCGTCGAGCAGGCCTACAACGCGCTCACCGGCAAGCCGACCGAGAAGAAGATCGGCACCGGGTTCACGTCGGTCACCAAGGACAACCTCGACCAGAACCAGGACGCGCTCTACAAGGCATCCTGCTGATACGACGGGTCCCGCTGAGGGAGCAGCTTGCCGGGGTTCATGATCCCGGCTGGGTCGCAGCGCTCCTTCAGCGCACGCAGCAGCTCGAGGCCGAGGGTTCCCGCCTCGGCCTCGAGCCAGTGCGCGTGGTCGCGGCCGACGGCATGGTGGTGGGAGATGGTGCCGCCGGCCGCGACGATCGCGCCCGTCCCTGCCTCCTTCGCCGAGCGCCATTGGCCGGTCGGGTCCTCCGGTTCCTGGACGCCCAGCACCGTGTAGTACAGCGAAGCACCCGTGGGATAGAGATGAGACACGTGGCAGCCGACGTGCATGCCGGGCAGCGCGTCCCGCACCGCGCGGTGGAGCGTGGCGAGGTTGGTCCACGAGGTCGCGGTCTCGAGCGTCTCCACGAGCGCGCCGCGGTCCAGCAGGTCGTCGCGCAGGTGCGGGCCGGCGAAGCGTGACCGCTCCCACGCGCGGCCGGGACGCTGCCCGAGGCGGCGCCCGCCCCAGCCGCGCAGGCGCGCCGCGACGACTCCGCGGCGGCGGGCGATCGACTCGGGCGCGCCCTCCCAGCCGCACACGAGCAGGCAGCCCGGTACGAGCAGCCGGCCGACCCGGCCGGCGCCGGTCAGCGCGAGCGCCAGCGACGTCTCCGCCTCGTCCGACAGCCGCGCCACGTCAGGTGCCAGCCGGTCGCGCTCCAGCCGGCGCAGCGCGTCCACGCCCTCGGCGAACGTGCCGAACGCCCACGCCTCGTGCCGGACCGCCTCCGGCCGCGGGCGCACCCGCAGCGCCACGCGCGTGATCACGCCCAGCGCGCCCTCCGAGCCGATGACCAGCTCGCGCAGCGCGGGCCCGGCGGCGGTGGAGGGCGCATCCAAGGTCGCGAGCCGCCCCGCCGGCGTGACGCAGTCCAGCGCCACGACCTGCTCGTCGATCCGGCCGTGCCCGGTCGACGTCTGGCCCGCCGAGCGTGTGGCCACGCAGCCGCCGACGCTCGCCCACTCGAAGCTCTGCGGCACGTGGCCCAGCGCGAGCCCGCGCGCCCGCAGCGCGCGGTCGGCCTCCGGCAGGCGTAGCCCGGGCTCGACCACCGCGGTCAGCGAGGCGTCGTCGATCCCGAGGATCCGGTCCATCCGGCCGAGATCGAGCGAGATCAGCGCCTCGAACGGCCCGCGCAGCCCCTCCAAGCCGCCGACGACGCTCGTCCCGCCGCCGAACGGCACCACCGCGACGCCCTCCTGCGTGCACACCCGAAGCACCGCGGCCACCTGCTCCGCGTCGCCGGGCGCGACGACGGCGTCGGGCGCCGCCTCGCAGTCGCCGGCGCGCTGCGCCAGCAGGTCCAGGTAGCTCTTGCCGCGACAGCGCAGCACGCGCGCCTCCCGGTCGTCGCGGACGTGCTCCGCGCCGACCGCCGCCTCGAGCCGCTCGCGCGCCCGCGCACCCAGCGCGGGCGGGCGCAGCCGCACGTCCTCCAGGTCCACCGGCCGCGACACGAACCCGCCGGGCAGCCCCAGCTCCTCGCGCAGCACGGCCTCCGCGCGCGCCGACAGCGACGGCCCCGCGCCCGGCTCGCCCCACCCCCAGAACACCTGCTCGCGCCGCACGATCGGGCGACCCTAGCGCGGGTGGCCGTGGGTTCCGCGCATAATCCGGCGACTGTCCGGGTCGTGTCTGCCGGTGCACGGCAGGCGCTCGCATGCTGGTTGCACGTGTGCGCCTGCCGGGTGCCGCCCGAGGCGAAGCCGGTGGCGAGCCGAAGGCGAGACAGGACGGGCCGGGCCCGCCGGAATGCGTGGAACTCGCGGCCGCGCGCGCTCACGTTCTGGGATCATGCGCCGGCATGGAGGCGTGGTGGAAGACGGCCGTCGTCTACCAGATCTGGCCGCGCAGCTTCGCAGACGGCGACGGGGACGGGATCGGGGACCTGGCGGGGATCGCCTCGCGGCTGGACTACCTGGCCGCGCTCGGCGTGGACGTGCTGTGGCTGTCGCCGATCTACCCGTCGCCGCAGGACGACGCCGGCTACGACATCAGCGACTACCAGGACATCGACTCGACGTTCGGCACGCTGGGCGAGTTCGACGCGCTGCTCACCGCCGTGCACGAGCGCGGGATGAAGCTCGTGATGGACCTCGTCGTCAACCACACCTCCGACGAGCACCCGTGGTTCATCGAATCGCGCTCCTCGAAGGACAACCCGAAGCGCGAATGGTACTGGTGGCGGCCGGCCCGCGCGGGCATGCGCGCCGGCGATCCCGGGGCCGAGCCGACCAACTGGGGATCGTGGTTCTCCGGGCCCGCGTGGGAGCTCGACGGCGCCACGGGCGAGTACTACCTGCACCTGTTCTCGCGCAAGCAGCCCGACCTCAACTGGGAGAACCCGGAGGTCCGCCGGGCGGTCTACTCGATGATGCGCTGGTGGCTGGACCGCGGCGTCGACGGCTTCCGGATGGACGTCATCAACATGATCTCCAAGGACACCGCGCTGCCCGACGGCCACTCGCAGCACGGGCGGCTGGGCGACGGCGGGCCGTACTTCCTCAACGGCCCGCGGATCCACGAGTTCCTGCAGGAGATGCACCGTGAGGTGTTCGTCGCCCACGGCGGCGAGCTGCTCAACGTCGGCGAGATGCCGGGGGTGACGGTCGACGAGGCGCGGCTGTACACCGACCCCGCGCGCGGCGAGATCGACATGGTCTTCCAGTTCGAGCACGTCCAGCTCGACCACGGCGAGAGCAAGTGGGACGTCCACCCGCTCGACCTGCGCGACCTCAAGGCGTCGCTGAACCGCTGGCAGGTCGCCCTCGCCGACGTCGGCTGGAACAGCCTCTACTGGAACAACCACGACCAGCCCCGCGTGGTCTCGCGCTTCGGCGACGACGGCGGGCACCGCGTCCGCGCGGCCAAGCTGCTCGGAACCGTGCTCCACCTGCACCGCGGGACGCCGTACGTCTACCAGGGCGAGGAGCTCGGGATGACGAACGCGCCGTTCGCATCCGTCGGGGACTTCCAGGACATCGAGTCCCTCAACCACTACGCCGAGGCGACCGCCCACGGCGATCCGCCCGAGCACGTGCTCGAGAGCCTGCGCGTCGCGAGCCGCGACAACGCGCGCACGCCGATGCAGTGGGACGGCTCGGAGCACGCCGGCTTCACGACCGGCACGCCGTGGATGCCCGTCAACCCCAACCACACGGAGATCAACGCGCGCGCCGCGCTCGCCGACGAGGACTCGGTCCTGCACCACTACCGCCGGCTGATCGAGCTGCGCCACACCGAGCCTGCGGTGGCGCACGGGCGCTTCACGATGATCCTGGCCGACCATGAGCAGGTGTACGCGTTCACGCGCAGCCACGAGGACACGGAGCTGCTCGTGCTCGCCAACGTCTCCGGCACGCCGGCGATCGTGGACGTCCCCGCGAGCTGGGCCGGCGCCGAGCTGATCCTCGGCAACGTGCCCGATCCCGCCCCGCTGCAGGCGCAGCTCACGCTGGCGCCGTGGGAGGCGCGCGTCCACCGTCAGTAGGAGACGAGCGCGTGGACCTCGTAGCCGGCGAGCTTCTCGCGGCCGCCGAGGAAGCCGAGCTCGACGAGGAAGCCGCAGCCCGCGATCACCGCGCCCGCGCCCTCCGCGAGCGCGGCGAGCGCCCGGGCGGTGCCGCCGGTGGCCAGCAGGTCGTCGTGGAGCAGCACCCGGGTGCCGTCGGCGAGCGCGTCGGAATGCATCTCGAGCGCGTCCACGCCGTACTCGAGCACGTACTCGGCCGACACCGTCCGGCTCGGGAGCTTGCCGGGCTTCCGCGCCGGCACGAAGCCGGCCCCGAGCTCGCGCGCCAGCGCCGCGCCGAGGATGAAGCCGCGCGCCTCGGCGGCGACCACGAGGTCCACCTCGAGCGGCCGCGCCCAGTCCGCCAGGCCCCGGACGGCCGCGTCCAGCGCCCGCGGGTCCAGCAGCAGCGGCGTGATGTCCTTGAACACGATCCCCGGCTTCGGGAAGTCCGGGATGTCGCGGATGTGGGCGCGCAGGTCGACGGTCACTTGGCGATCCGGCGCAGGTCCCGGACCAGCAGCAGGTGCTTGAGGTGCGAGGCGACCGCGGCGAGGTTCTCCAGCGCCTCCACGGCCTCCTTGCGCCGCTCCGGGTTGCGGGAGCGCAGCGACGGGGCGAGGATCTGCTGCAGCAGCGCAGCCTCGCGCTCGGCGGAGCTCTTGAACACCCGCAGGTTGCGCCCCGCCACGCCGTAGCGGGCCAGCTCGGTGACCGCACGCACGATCTCGCGGTCGGTCTCGTCGTAGTAGCGCGTGCCGCCGCGCGGCTCGCCCTTGACGATCCCGTACTCCTCGAGCTCCTGCACGAGCCGCGGCTCGGCGCCGGTCTCCTCCACGACGTCCTCGAGCGAGTACAGCGCGCCGCGGTCGCGCAGCGAGAACGTCAGCCGCCGCAGCGCCGCGCCAGGGCGCCCGTCGCCCGCCGTCGCAGGCCCGCCCTTGTCCGCCGCCGGCGGCGGCACCTCCTCCTCGATCGAGCGGCCGGCGGCGAGCTCCTGGCGGATCACTCGCAGCGGCAGGAACTCGTCGCGCTGCAGGCGCAGGATCGTCCGCAGGCGCGTGACGTCGTTGGGCGAGAACAGCCGGTAGCCGCCCGGCGTGCGCCGCGGCGCGATCAGCTTCTGGTCCTCCAGGTAGCGGATCTTGGAGATCGAGATGTCCGGGAACTCCTGCGAGAGCGCCTTGCAGACCGCGCCGATGGTCAGCGCCTTCGCCTGCCGCGGAGCCTCCTCGGGAGCGGCGGCGGGGGGTGCGGTCTCGCCCGCGGCGGGGTCGTCGGTCACGTCGATCGTCAACGGGCGAGATAGGTGAGCTTGTACTTGCCGACCTGCAACTCGTCGCCGTCCTCGAGCTTGTGGGAGTCGATCCGGCGGCGGTTGACGTACGTGCCGTTCAGGGAGCCGGAGTCGTCGAGGAACCACTCGCCGGAGCGCTGCACGAGCACCGCGTGGTCGCGCGACACGGTCACGTCGTCGAGGAAGATCTCCGCGTCGGGCGAGCGGCCGATCGTCATCCGCTCGCCGTGCAGCGGGAACGACTGGCCGACGCGGCCGCCGCCGGAGCGGACCACGAGCGCGCCGCTGGCGGCGGCGACGTCGCCGACGTCGACGGGCCGCAGCTCGCCGGTCTGCTCGTCGATCACGTACGTCGCGGTCGTCACGTCGTCGCGCGCGGCTTCGCGCTGGCCGACGTAGGCGCCGCAGCGTTGGCAGTAGTTCGCGCCCTCCGTGACGACGAACCCGCACTCGGGGCAGTGACGCGCCAACGGCCTCCCCCGCCGCCGCGCTAGATCTCTTCGCCGCCGCCCGATGCGCGGCCGGCCAGGATGTCGGTCAGACGCTGGACGTCGGCCCCGGAGATGACGTCCTCGCCGCCCTCGTGCTTCTTGCGCAGGCGGTTGACCAGCTCCGCGCGCAGGATGTCGATCTTGCCGTGAAGGATCCGCCGGCGGTAGGACACCTCCTGCTCCTCGTCGGTGAGCTGCTGGATGAGGTCCTTGAGCTCCTGATCGGAGAGCGAACCCAGATCGGGGAAGGTGTCCATACGAAAGGCGTCCTCTCCTCGGGGCGACGAGACGGAACGGCAAGCATAGCGTCGATCAAGCTCAGGTCGACCCTTGCGCCGCGACCTCCCGCCACCCGTCGCGCACGTACAGCACGGTCGCTGCGAGAACCAGCGCCAGCCCGGCGTAGAGCATCACCCGCGCAAGGTCCGGAACATTGGCCATCGCGAAGAACAGCGCCCCCAGCACGGGCCACACGCCGAGGCGGCCGGGCCAGTTGATCTTGATGTCCACCTTGTGCGTCATCCCGTAGCGGGCGAGCGCCAGCATGAACAGCTCGCGCGCCGCCAGGAGCGCGAGCGCCCACCGGGGCAGCAGGTCGAAGCGCCAGCACACGATCACGCCGGCGACCACCAGCAGCCGGTCCGCGAGCGGGTCCAGCAGGGCCCCGAGGCGCGAGTACTGGCCGGTCAGGCGGGCCGCGATCCCGTCCAGGTAGTCGCTCCAGCCGATGATCGCGAACACGATCACCGGCAGCGCGTCGGTCCCGGACTCCGACGACAGCGCCAGCACCACGAACACCGGGATCAGCGCCAGGCGCGCGTAGCCGATCGCATTCGGGATCGTCCACGGGTTCAGCGGCGCGCCCGCCGTGGTCTGCGGCGGCGGCGGGCCGGAGCGGTCGAGGCCTGAGAGCCGGCGGAACCCGAGCCGCCGGCCCGCTACGGGACGCTCCTCCACAGGTCGGCGACCGCCTGCGCCGCGCCGTCCAGCGGCACCGCGCGCGTCTCGCGCCCGCGCCGCACCTGGGCCTCCACCTCCCCGGCGGCGATCGTCCGCCGCCCGACCGTCAAGCGGACCGGGCAGCCGAGCAGCTCCGCGTCGGCGAACTTCTCGCCCGGGCCGGCGTCGCGGTCGTCATAGAGCACGTCGAGCCCCGCCGCCAGGAGGTCCGCGTAGAGCATCTCGGCCAGCGCGCGCTCCTCGCTGCCCTCGCGCCCGAGGCCGACGAGCTCGACGTCGAAGGGCGCGAGCGAGCGCGGCCATGCGATCCCCTGCTCGTCGCCGAACTGCTCCACCGCGGCGGCCGCGATGCGGGCGGGGCCGATGCCGTAGGAGCCCATCCAGATCGGCCGCGCGACGCCGGACTCGTCGAGATACGTGGCGCCCAGCGGCTCGGAGTAGCGCGTCCCGAGCTTGAAGATGTTGCCGACCTCGATCGCGGGCTCGATCCGGACCGGGTGGCCGTTGACGCGATCGCCGGCCTCCACCGTGCGCACGTCGACGCGCTTGAACGGGAAGTCGCGGCCTGGCTCGACGCCCCGGAGATGGGTGTTCTCGCGGTTGGCGCCGGTGATGTAGGGTCCGGGCGCGATCGCGTCGTCGAGCAGGATCGGCACGTCGGCGCCCACCGGGCCGATGTAGCCGGCGGGGCCGATCCGGTGCGCGAACTCCTCCTCGCGCGCGGGCCGGAATCGCGTGCCGAGCGTGTTGGTGAGCTTGGTGTCGTTGACGCGGTGGTCGCCGCGGACCAGCACGAGCGCCAGCCCGCGGTCCTCGACCATCACGGGGAACGCCTTCAGCAGCGCGCCGGGCGGGACGTGCAGCGCCTGTGAGACCTCGGCGACCGTGACCAGCCCGGGCGTCGCGACCTGCTGGGGCGCGGGGAGCCCGTCGGGCAGCTCGACCGGCTGGGGCTCCGCGCTCGCCACCTCGACGTTCGCCGCGTAGCCCGGGGCCAGCGCGACGTCGTTCTCGCCCGCGGCGCACGGCGCCATGTACTCGTGCGCCCCGGTGCCGCCCATCATGCCGACGTCGGACTCCACCCGGTACCACTCGAGGCCGCAGCGGTCGAAGATGCGGTCGTAGGCGACCCGGTGCTTCTCGTAGCCGACCTCGAGCCCCTCGGCGTCGCGGTCGAACGTATAGGAGTCCTTCATGATGAACTCGCGGGTGCGCAGGACGCCGGCGCGCGGCCGCGGCTCGTCGCGCTCCTTGGTCTGGAAGTGGTAGAGGATCAGCGGCAGGTCGCGGTAGGAGCGCACCACCTGCGCGACGTGGGTGGTCACCACCTCCTCGTGCGTCATGGCCAGGACAAGGTCCGCGTCGCGGCGGTCCTTGAGCCGGAACAGCTCCGCCCCGATCGACTGGTAGCGCCCGCTGCGCTGCCACAGCTCGGCCGGGTTGAGCACCGGCATGAGGAGCTCGTGGCCGCCGATCGCGTTGATCTCCTCGCGCACGATCTGGACGGCCTTCTGATGCACGCGCCAGCCGGCGGGCAGCCAGCTCCACAGCCCGGCGCCGACCTGGCGCACGAGCCCGGCGCGCACCAGGAGCTTGTGCGAGAGCGCCTCCGCGTCGGCCGGGGCCTGCTTCTCGGTGGGAAGGAAGTACTCGCTCAGACGCGTCATGCGAAGGCAGAGCGTAGTGGTCCCGCCCGCACGCTCGCGCACTGCCAGGCGGCCGCTGATCACCGCCTGGCTGTGTCCTCGTCAGGGGCAAGGGCGCTGCCCTTGCACCCTTCCTGCGTCCTTGCCAGGCGGCGCCAGCGACCACCTGGCCGCGCGCGAGCGTGCGGGCGGAACCACTGCCCGGGTGATAGAACGCAGCCCCGCAAGGGTTCGAAGCTTCCAGGAGGTCTCATGGCCTACGAGGTACCGCCGCTGCCGTACGACTACGACGCGCTCGAGCCGCACATCGACGAGGCGACGATGCGCGTGCACCACGACAAGCACCACCAGGCCTACGTGGACAAGGCCAACGGCGCCCTGGAGGGCACCGAATGGGACGGCAGGGACATCGAGGAGGTGCTCAAGAGCCTCGACTCGCTGCCCGCCGACAAGCAGGGCGTCGTCCGCAACAACGGCGGCGGCCACTACAACCACACGCTGTTCTGGGAGAGCATGTCGCCGGACGGCGGCGGCCAGCCGGACGGCGACCTGGCGCAGGCGATCGACTCCGCGTTCGGCTCCTTCGACGACTTCAAGGCGAAGATGAAGGAGACCGGCGTCAACCAGTTCGGCTCCGGCTGGGCGTGGCTCGTCCACGACGGCTCCGGGCTCGCGGTGGTCGGCACGCCGAACCAGGACAACCCGGTCTCCAAGGGCCAGACGCCGCTGCTGGGCGTCGACGTGTGGGAGCACGCCTACTACCTGAAGTACCAGAACAGGCGGCCCGACTACATCGACGCGTGGTGGAACACCGTCGACTGGGGCAAGGTCGCCGAGCGCTTCGCCGCCGTCTGAGCGGCGGTCCGCAACTACCGTCCGGGCGCGGAGTTGGAATGTCTCCGATGATGCAGAGCTTCCGACGCCGCGCCCCGGGCGCGCTCGCCGGGGCGCTGGCCTGCGCCGCGCTGCTGTGCGCGCCCGCCCTCGCCTCGCCCGACCAGCTGTCCGTGCTCGAGGACGAGCACCAGATGCTCGAGCTCGGACCCGCCGCCCAGACCCGCTCGCTCGACGACGCCGCCGCGCTCGGCGCCGACGTCATCCGCGCCAACGTGATCTGGTCGCGCATCGCCCCCGCCCCGAACTCCAAGCGCCGCCCGCGGCGCTTCGACGGCAAGGACCCGAACGCCTACCCGGCGGGCGCCTGGGGGCCGCTCGACGGCCTCGTGGCGGGCGCGCAGGCCCGCGGCCTGCAGCTGATGCTGACGCCCACGGGCCCGATCCCCGCGTGGGCGTCGCGGTGCGGCGGCTCGGTGCGGATTCGCCGGACGTGCAAGCCGAACCCCCAGCTGTTCGGCGCGTTCGTGCGGGCCGTCGGCACGCGCTATCCGAGCGTGAAGCTGTGGTCGATCTGGAACGAGCCGAACCAGCCCGGCTGGCTGCAGCCGCAGTACGAGTCGGCGGGCGGCCGGCTCGTCCCGGTCGCGGCCGACCTCTACCGCGCCGTGGCGCGCTCCGCGATCGCCGGGCTACGGGGGACGGGGCATCGCGCCGACCAGATCCTGCTCGGGGAGACGTCGCCGATCGGGCGCTTCACGAGCTCGCCGCGCGTGCGCCCGGTGCCGCCGCAGCAGTTCATCGCCGAGCTGTTCTGCCTGAACTCGCGCGGGCGCCGCCTGCGGGGCGCCACGGCGCGGGCGCGCCACTGCACGCGGCCCGGCCGCTTCGCGGTGACGGGCTTCGCCCACCATCCGTACACCCGCGGCGGGTCGCGTCCGCCGCTGTCCAAGCCGGGCCGCGGGGAGATCACCGTCGGCAGCGCGTCGCGGCTGACGCGGCTGCTCGACCAGGCCGCCAAGGCCAAGCGCATCCCGCCCGGGCTCCCCGTCTGGTACACGGAGAACGGCTGGCAGACGAACCCGCCGGACCGGATCTTCGGCGTGCTGCCGGCGCAGCAGGCGGAGTACATCAACCAGTCCGACTGGATCTCCTACCGCAACCCGCGGGTCGTCGCGGTCGCCCAGTACAAGCTGATCGACGACGTCGAGCAGGGCTCATTCCAGTCCGGCCTGCGGCTCACCGACGGCTCGGTCAAGCCCTCCTACGCCGCGTACAAGCTGCCGATCTGGGTGTCCGGGACGGGCGCCGAGCTGACCGTCTACGGCCAGGTTCGCCCGGCTCCGGACGGCGCCGCCCTGCAGGTGGAGATCCAGAACGCCCCGTCCGCGGGCGCGGCGTTCCGCACCGTGCAGGTCGTGCCCGTGAGCTCCCTGAAGGGCACCTTCACCGCCGCGGTGCCCGCGATGCCGGGCATCTGGCGCCTGCGCTCGAGCGGGCTGGTGTCGCGACAGGCGGAGGCCACTCCGCGTTAGTGGCCCCGTCCGCGAACCCACGCACTGCCAGGCGGGCACACGGACGGAACCACTTGAGGGTCGTCGCGGTCGCGCTGCTCGCGGCGGCGG
>JBIOTP010000373.1:0-26454 GCA_044865965.1 Solirubrobacteraceae bacterium | reverse complement strand
TCGAGAGCGTGGATCAAGCTCGTCCGCTTCGACGACGGCGGCGCCGTAGCCGGCATCGAGGACTTCATGCCGGGTACCGGCTTCCGGCGCCCGATCGACATGGACTTCGGCCCGGACGGGGCGCTATACCTGCTCGAGTGGGGCAGCAGTTGGGGCGACAACGGCGACTCCGGTCTCTACCGCATCGATTTCACGCGTGAGACGCCGCCTCCCATCGCGCAAGCGAGCGTCACGCCCGATTCCGGGAGCGTGCCGCTTACGGTCCACTTCTCCAGCGCCGGCTCCGTCGATCCATCGGGCGAGCCCATCAGCTATTCCTGGGACTTCACGTCCGACGGCACTCCTGACTCGACTGCGCGCGCGCCGGCCTTCACCTACGAGACGGCTGGGAACTTCACCACAACGTTGACCGTCACGAACGCGTCGGGGAAGACGGCCGTCGCCTCCGTTCCCGTCAGCGCCGGCAATACCCGGCCGACGGTGCGGGTCGTCGCGCCGGTGAAGGGCCGCCGCCGAGGGGCACGCGCTCATGGGCCTGCGCTGCTGGGAGGAGGCGCGCCGGCGCTGCGAGGCGGCGCTGGCGGTTGCGGAGGAGGCGGGCGCCGCCGCCGAGGAGCCCGCCGCGGGCATCACGCTCGGGCTCGTGCTCGCGTTTCTCGGCGAGGCGGACGCGGGCGAGGCCCACCTGCGGCGCGCGCTGGAGACGGCGCAGCGGCTGGACGCTGGGGAGGACACCGCCCGCGCGCACATGCACCTCGGCGAGCTGCTCAGGCTGCGCGGGGACCACGCCGGCGCGCTCGCGACGATGATCGCCGGCGAGGAGGCCGCCGCCCGGCTGGGGATGCGCGGCTCGTTCGGCCACTTCATGTTCGTCAACGCCGCCGAGGACCTTCTGCGGCTGGGACGCTGGGACGAGGCGCTCGCCCGGCTCGCGGAGGCCGAGCGGATGGACCTCAGCCTGACCGCCGCGGCGATGCTGCACGCCACGGCCGGGCAACTCCACGCTCAGCGGGGCGAGACGGCGCTCGCGCGGGCGCACCTCGAGGCGGCGGGCGAGAACGGCGAGCCGCTGCCGAGCGAGTTCGTCACCCCGATCGCCGCCGCGTGGGCGACGCTGGCGCTGACCGAGGGCGATCCCGAGGCGGCGCGCCGTCACGTCGGCGAGGCGCTCGCGGCGGTCGGCGAGGCCAAGGACACGCTCTACACGCCTCTCCTGCACTCGCTCGGCGCGCGCGCCGAGGCCGAGATCGCCGAGCGCGAGCGGGCGCGGCGGCGCGCGCCGGACGCCGCCCCGATCGACGCGCTGCTCGCCGAGCTGGACGCGATCCTCGCCCGCGGCACCGGCGACGCGCGCCCGCCGGACGCGCTCGCCCACCGGGCGCTTGTGCACGCCGAGCGCGCCCGCGTCGCCGGCGTCCCGGAGCCCGAGCGCTGGCGGGCCGCGGGCGACGCCTGGGACGCGCTCGGCGAGCCGTACCCGGCGGCGTACGCGCGGTTGCGCGAGGCGGAGGCGACGCTGCAGAGCAGCGGCGAGCGCGCCGCGGCCGCGGCGCCGCTGGCCGCGGCGCACGCGACCGCCGAGGCGCTGGGCGCGGCGCCGCTGCGCACGGAGATCCAGGCGCTGGCGCGCCGCGCGCGGCTCGACCCCACACCCCCGCCGCGCCCGCCGGCCCCCTCCGCCGCGGACGAGGCCGGCCTGACCGCACGCGAGGCCGAGGTCCTGGCGCTGCTCGCCGACGGGCTGACTAACCGAGAGATCGCCGCGCGGCTGTTCATCAGCCAGAAGACCGTCGCCGCCCACATGGCGCACATCTTCGGCAAGCTCGACGTCCACACCCGCGTCGAGGCGGCCGCCCGGGCGCAGCGCCTCGGCGTCGTCGAGCGCTGACGTTGCTAGTGGTTCCGGCCGGGAGGCCGGCAGGCGCGGGCCGGCGCCGCCGGAATGCGTCGAACTCTCGGCCGGGGCCACTAGTACCAAGGTGACGGCGATTCCCACCCTCGGGTGGCGGGACTGCCCACCTTTGCGATCTCCGTGGCGGAGGGCCTCCTGACGGACTCTGACTGACGTCCCGGCGCCACGGGGGCGCCGATCGATCAGGAGGGCTCATGCCCGTCATCCGCAAGGGCCGGCTCATCGCCGGACTGCTTTCGCTCGTCCTCATCTCCGCCATCTCAGGCACGGCCGCCACGGCCCAGACGCACGCCCAGACGCACGCCGACACCGACGCCGCGCCGGCGCAGACGCACGCCTGAAGCGGGGCCATTAGGGCGCCCCGCCACCCGAGATCGGGTGGCGGGGCGACCCGAGATCGAGCGTTCGCCCGATGTGCGGCGGCCGGAGCGACCGTAGCGTCGAGCCCACGCTCTCGACCGAGCCGATCGGAGGAGACATGAGAGCAGGAATCGTCATCGGCGGCCTCAGCGCGGCCGCCGCGTTCGCGCCGGCCGCCGCAGTCGCGGCGCCGACGCTGCAGACCGACCGGCAGTGCTACACGCCGGGCGAGGACTACGACAAGGTCCGCGTGACCGCGGACAAAGCCGTTCGCTGAGTAGGAGGACCCCGATGTCTTCTCCCTTCCTGCGGGCCGGGCGCCTGGCGGCCGGTGCCGCGGCGGCCGCCGCGAGCCTGGCGGCCGCCCCGGCGGCCCTCGCCGCCCCCGCCGTGTTCGGCGGCAGCACGAGCACGGGCGACCCGATCGTCCTGCAGTCCGACGCGGCCACCGCGAAGCTCAAGTCCGCCGTGGTGCCGTGGATCGCGAAGTGCAGCGACGGGCGGATGTTCCCCGTGTCGATCGCCGTGACGGCCGTGGCGCCGACGCCCGGCTTCACGCCGCAGTACCGCGACCTCGCCATGTCGCGGAACGCGAAGGGCCGCTTCGCCGGGACCGAGCTCGGCGGCTGGGATCTCGGCGACGCCGCGGCCGCCATCTCGGCGCAGATCGCGGGCAAGCTGACCCCGGCGCGCGCCTCGGGAACGCTCTCCGTGGACATCAAGATCGTGAACAAGCAGACCGGCGCCGAGGTCGGGTCGTGCCGCTCCGGCAACGTGCGCTGGGCCGCGGCGCGCCAGCCCGGGACCGTCTACGCCGGCAAGACCTCCCAGGAGGAGCCGTTCGTGGCGCGGATCGACGCGAAGCGCAAGAAGGTGACCGACCTGCTCATGGGCTGGAGCACGAACAGCTGCGCCTCCGGCAACGGGTTCCGCTTCCATGAGCACTTCAGCAACTTCCTCCTGAAGCCCGCCGGCGGCTTCGGCGACTCCTGGGAGGAGAAGTTCACGCGGGATGCCGGCGGCGACCGCCGCTTCGGCTATCAGCTCACCGGCAGGATCACGCGCACCAAGGCGAGCGGCAGCCTGAAGGTGACGGTCGCCGACACCGACGCGGCGGGGGCGGCGGCAGACTCCTGCGACACCGGCGCGATCACCTGGAAGGCGATCACCGGATGACCTTCCGCCATGCGGCGGGAGGCCACTAGCCTCCCGCCGCATGGAGCGGACCGCGGTCGTCACCGGAGCAGGCTCGGGCATCGGGCGGGCGGCCGCCCGGGCGCTGCTCGCCGACGGGTGGAGCGTCGTGCTGGCCGGGCGCCGGGAGGCGCCGCTGCGCGAGACGGCGGAGGGCGAGGCCGTGCTCGTGGCGCCGGCCGACGTCGGCCGGCCGGAGTCGGTCGACGCGCTGTTCGCCGCGACCCGCGAGCGGTTCGGGCGCGTCGACCTGCTGTTCAACAACGCCGGCACGTTCGGCAGCACCGGGCCGCTCGAGGAGCTCGCCTACGACGACTGGCAGGCGGTCGTCGACACGAACATGACCGGCGCCTTCCTGTGCGCCCAGGCGGCGTTCCGCGCGATGAAGGCGCAGGACCCGCCGGGCGGGCGGATCATCAACAACGGCTCGATCTCCGCGCACGTCCCGCGCCCCTACGCGATCGCCTACACCGCGACCAAGCACGCGATCACCGGGCTCACCAAGGCGCTCTCGCTGGAGGGCCGCGCGCACGGCATCGCGTGCGGGCAGATCGACATCGGCAACGCCGCCACCGACATGACGGCGGCGATGCGCACCGGCGTCCCGCAGGCGAACGGGTCGATCGCGGCCGAGCCGACGATGGACGTCGAGCACGTCGCGCGGGCGGTCACCGAGATCGCCCGGCTGCCGCTCGACGCCAACGTGCTGACGATGACGATCATGGCCAACGGCATGCCCTACGTGGGCCGCGGGTAGTGGTTCCGCACTTGCGGGCGGGGCCACTAGGGCGCGCGGCGCCCGAGGATCGGGTGCCGTAGCCGCGCGAAATCGGATGATCGTCCGATGTGGCGCGGCGGGCGCGAACGTAGCTTCGCGCCATGCTTCGTGCCGAGATCCAGGCCCTGCGGGCGCTCGCTGTGGCGCTCGTCGTCGTCTTCCACCTGTGGCCGGCGGTCCTGCCCGGCGGCTTCATCGGCGTCGACGTCTTCTTCGTGATCTCGGGCTTCCTGATCACGTCGCTGCTGCTGCGCGAGATCGATCGCACAGGGCGGATCTCGCTGCCGGGCTTCTGGGCGCGCCGCGCGCGCCGCATCCTCCCGGCCGCGCTCGTGACCCTCGCCGTGTGCGCGGTCGCGACGATCGTCTGGGTCCCGCTCAACGACTGGCCGCAGTTCTTCGCGGAGCTGCGGGCGAGCACCGCCTACGTGCAGAACTGGCGGCTCGCCGCCACCGCCGTCGACTACTTCGCGGCCGCGGCGAGCGTCCACTCGCCGGTGCAGCACTTCTGGTCGCTGTCCGTCGAGGAGCAGTTCTACCTCGTCTGGCCGGTGCTGCTGCTGGGCGCGTGCGCCCGGCGGTGGTCCGTCGGCCTCGTGATGGCGGCGCTCACGCTGCTGAGCCTCGGCTACTCCATCCGCACCACCGCGGCGAACCCGGCCGCGGCCTACTTCATCACCCCGACGCGGGCGTGGGAGTTCGGGGCCGGCGGCCTGCTGGCCTGGGCGCCGGCGCGCGCCCGGCCGTCCGCCGTGCTCTCGGCCGCCGGCCTCGGGGCGATCGTCGCGGCGGCGTTCGCCTACACCGTGGAGACGCCGTTCCCCGGCGCCGCCGCGCTGCTGCCGGTGCTCGGCACGGTCGCGGCCGTCCGCGCGGGGGCCCCGACGCGGGCGCTCGGCTTCGCCCCCGTCCAGTTCCTCGGCGGCATCTCCTACTCCGCCTACCTCTGGCACTGGCCCCTGCTCACCCTCGCGCCGTTCGTGACCGGCCGCGAGGTCCACACCGACACCAGGATCGTGATCCTCATGCTCACCGTGCTCCTCGCCTGGCTCTCCAAGATCCTCATCGAGGATCCGGTCCGGGCGGCCAGGTTCCTCACGCGCCGGCGCGCGTCCTTCACGCTCGCGGTGGCCGGCGCGGCGACGGCGGGCGTGATCGCCGTCACCGCCCAGGCGTCGCTGCACGTGCAGAACCAGATCCGCGCGAGCCGGCAGGTCTCGCAGCGCATCCTGTCCGCCCATCCGCACTGCTTCGGCGCGGCCGCGATGGACCCCGACCGCCCCTGCGTCAACCCGCGGCTGCGGCTCTCGGTCGTGCCGACGCCGATCGAGGCGCGCACGCTCCCCAACGCGCCGTGCCGGCGCATCGGGACCATGCACGGCAAGAAGGTCTGCGAGTTCGGCGTCACCGCCGCGCGGGCGACCGACACCGTCGCGCTCGTCGGCGACAGCCATGCGGGCATGTGGCGCGTGGCGCTCGACGTCGTGGCTCGCGCGCATCGCTGGCGCGGGGTGCACATGGGGCACGCGAGCTGCCCGCTGTCGGTGGCCGTCCGGGACATCCCGGAGCCGAACCGCTCGAGCTGCACCGCCTGGCGGCGGCTGGTCTTCAAGTGGTTCGCGGCCCACCCGGAGGCCGGCACGCTGTTCGTCTCCGAGCTCTCCGGCGGCCGCGGCGTCCTGCGGCGGCCGGGGCAGAGCCCGCTGGCGGCCGAGATCGCCGGCTACACGAGCGCCTGGAAGTCCCTGCCGCCGACGGTCAAGCACATCGTCGTGATCCGTGACACCCCGAAGGCCGATCCGGGGACCGCCGACTGCATCCAGCGGGCGATCGCCCGCCGGCGGCCCGCCGGGACGGCGTGCGCGATGCGGCGCAGCGGCGCGCTCGACCAGGATCCGGCGGCCGTCGCGGCGGCCCGGATGCGCTCGTCGCGCGTGCAGATCCTCGACATGACGCGCTACCTGTGCGACCGCAGCCGGTGCTTCCCGGTGATCGGCGGCGCGCTCGTCTATAAGGACACGACGCACATGCTCGGCCCGTTCGCCACGACCCTCGGCCCGTACGCTCAGCGCGAGCTCGACAGGCTGATCGGGTCGTGAATGGGCAGCGGCGTCTCGGGGCATCGTGAGCGGCATGCGGTGGCGTGCGTGCGTCCTGGCGGCGGGGGCGGCGGCGGCGCTGGCCGGCTGGCACGCGGAGACCCGCGCGGCGGCGCCCGCGGGGCACCCGCGCTGCTTCGGCGCGGCCTCGCGGGATCCCGGCCGGCCGTGCCGGAACCGCGCGCTGGACCTGTCGGTCGTCCCCACGCCGAAGGAGGCGGAGGCCCACCCGAGCGGCACGCCCTGCCGGGACACCGGCACGCTCGTGGGCAAGCGCGTGTGCGAGTTCGGCGCGCGAGCGGACCGGGCGACGGCGACCGTCGCGCTCGTCGGCGACAGCCACGCGGGCATGTGGCGCGCCGCGCTCGACACCGTGGTGCGGACGCACGGCTGGCGGGGCATCCACCTCGGCCACGCGAGCTGCCCGCTCTCGAAGGCGCTGCGGGACCTGACCGAGCCGAACCGCTCGCACTGCGCCCGCTGGAAGCGCGCGGTCTTCCGCTGGTTCGGCCGCCACCCCGAGGTGAGCACCGTGTTCGTCTCGGAGCTCTCCGCCGGGTCGGGCTTCGTCCCGCGGCGCGGGCAGAGCCGGTTCGGCGCGGCCGTGGAGGGCTACAAGGCCGCCTGGCACGCGCTCCCCCGGTCCGTCCGGCGAATCGTCGTGATCCGCGACACACCCAAGGCCAAGCCGTGGACGCTCGGCTGCGTCGAGCGCGCGATGGCCCGCCGCCAACCCGCCGGCACGGCGTGCGCGGTGCCGCGGAGCTCAGCCCTCGACAGCGACCCCGCCGTGGCCGCCGTCACGCGGATGCGCTCGCCCCGGGTGCGGAGCGTCGACCTCACGCGCTTCTTCTGCGACTCGCAGCGGTGCTTCCCGGTGATCGGCGGCGCCCTGGTCTACAAGGACAACACCCACGTCGTGGGCATCTTCGCGGAGACGCTCGGCCCCTATCTGCTGCGCGACGTGGACCGGCTGCTGGCGCACTGGACTCGCCGGTAGCGGCCGCGCCTCAGGGGGTAGACACGGCGCGCGCTGTTCTCCCTCCCTGTCACCGCGGCGGCGGCGACCGCCGGTCTGCTGCTCGCCGCGGGCGCCGTGTCCGACACGAACCCGCGGTGCTTCGGCGCCGCCGCGCGCGATCCCGGCCGGCCGTGCCACGACGCCGCGCTGCGGCTCGCAGTCAGGCCCTCGCCGGCCGACGCGCCGAGCCTGCCCAACAGCCCGTGCGCTCCGCTGGCGCGGCACGGCGGCCCGCCGGTGTGCGCGTTCGGCGTCCGCCCCTCCGAGGCCGTCGCCGCCGTCGCGCTCGTCGGCGACAGCCACGCCGGGCACTGGCGCGCGGCGCTCGCCGTCGTCGCGCGCGCGAAGCGCTGGCGCGGCCTGTCGATCACGCACAGCAGCTGCCCGCTCCAGAAGGCGCTCCGGGACCTCCCGGAACCGCGCCGGGGGCGGTGCATCCGCTGGAAGCGGCAGGTCTTCGCGTGGTTCGCGGCGCATCCGGAGGTCGGGACCGTGTTCGTCGCCGGGCTCACGGGCGGGTCGGGGGTCGTCCCGCGCGGCGGGCGCGACGAGTTCGCCACCGCGGTCTCGAGCTACGAGGCTGCGTGGGCGTCGCTGCCGGCGTCCGTGGCGCACGTCGTCGTCATCCGCGACACGCCGAAGGGGCGGGCCGACACGAACGCCTGCGTCCAGCGCGCGATCGCGCGGCGCGAGCCGGCCGGTCCGCGCTGCGCCGTGCCGCGCGGGCGCGCGCTGGACCGCGACCCGGCGATCGCGGCCGCCGCCCGGCTGCGCTCGCCGCGCGTGCAG
The DNA here is from genome assembly GCA_044865965.1 of Solirubrobacteraceae bacterium. Classification (GTDB taxonomy): domain Bacteria; phylum Actinomycetota; class Thermoleophilia; order Solirubrobacterales; family Solirubrobacteraceae; genus Solirubrobacter. The sequence continues at coordinate 18,301 of JBIOTP010000373.1, read as the reverse complement.
ACCGTCGACCTCACGCGCTTCTTCTGCGACGGCCGCGAGTGCTTCCCGGTCGTCGGCGGCGTGCTGGTCCGCCGCGACAACACGCACCTCACCGGGCTCTTCTCGTCGACGCTCGGGCCGTTCCTGCTGCGCGCGGTCGACCGGCTCACCGCGCGCTGGTAGCTCGCGGTCACAAGCCGGGCGCCTCGTCCGAAGTGGGAGGTGCGATGTGCGCCCGGCTCCCCACCGACCTCCTCCTCCCGCTCGGGCTCCTGGCGGCGGCCGCGGCGGCCCGTGGGCTGGCGGGCGTCCTGCTCGGGTTCATGGCGGTCGTGGTCGTGCTCGACCGCGCGCTCGACCGCGTGGGCGGCTCGACCGCCACCGGCGCCGAGCAGCGCTTCCGCCGGCTCACCCGTCACCGGCGCGGCGAGCTCGCGTACCTGCCGCTGGACACCGGCTGGGCGGCGGTCGCGCGGCGGCGCCGGTTGGGGGTCCAGCCGATCGCGGTCGAGTCGATCGTCGGCACGGTCGACGGCCACAAGGCCGTCGCCTTCGACCGCGACTTCCGGCCGCCCAAGTGGAGCCGGGGGCGCTGGACCCAGATGTGCGTCGCGGCCGAGCGGGGCGCCTCGCTGCCGCCGATCGCGGTCTACCGGGTCGGCGACGAGCACTTCGTCGCCGACGGGCACCATCGCGTGTCCGTCGCCCGCGCCCTGGGCGCGGCGGACATCGACGCCGACGTCGTCGAGCTCCATCCGGCATACTCTTAACCAAACGGTTGAGAGAGGAGAGCTTCGGATGGCGAGGTTCGCGTACGTCTTCCACGCCGGCGAGACGTCCGGCATCGACCCGCAGGAGAGCATGCAGAACTGGATGCGGTGGGTCGGGGGCCTGGGCGAGCGCCGTCGCGAGGGCGCTCCGCTCGGCGGCGGTCGCGTGATGGGGACGCCGGACGATTCGCGGGAGTTCGAGTGGTCGTCCGGCGCGGTGACGGGCTACATGGTCGTCGAGACGGCGGACATCGACGAGGCGTCCAGGCTCGCCCGCGACTGCCCGGCGTTCGGCGAGGGCGGCCACGTCGAGGTGCGCGAGATCATGGAGATGTGATGGCCCAGGCCGCGCTGGACCTCGTGTTCGGCGCCGTCGCCGATCCGACGCGCCGGGCGATCGTCGAGCGGCTCGCGGCCGGCGAGGCGTCGGTGGGAGAGCTGGCCGAGCCGTTCGACATGTCCCTCGCGGCGGTCAGCAAGCACCTGCGCGTGCTCGAGCGGGCGGGGCTGATGACGCAGCGGCGGCGCGGGCGCGAGCGGCGCTGTCGGCTCGTGACGGCCCCGCTGCGCCAGGCCGACGAGTGGCTGAGCGACTACCGGCGCTTTTGGGAGGTGCGCATGGACGCGCTCGCGGACCTGTTCAGGGACGGCCTTGACTAACCAACGGGTGCGTATCGTGCGCATCATCCCGGCGCCGCGCGAGGAGGTCTTCCGGGCCTGGACCGTGCCCGAGCGCGTGCGGCTGTGGTTCGGCCCCGGGCAGTTCACGGTCGCGAGCGCGGAGATCGACCTGCGCCCCGGCGGCGAGTATCGGATCCTGCTGCAGCCGCCGGAGGGCGAACCGATGGCGCTGCGCGGCATCTACCGGGAGGTCGATCCGCCGCGGCGGCTGGTGTTCACGTGGGACATCGCGTGGCGGAACGCGCCGGAGTCGCTGGTCACGGTCGAGCTGTCCGAGGTCGACGGCGGCACCGAGGTGGTGGTCACGCACGGCGACTTCGACAGCCTCCAGGACGGCGAGCCCTACCGCCGCGGCTGGGAGAGCGGCCTCCCGAAGCTGGTGCGAGTGTTCGAGGAAGAGGAGGCGAGCGATGCCGCAGGCTGAGCACGAGGTGACCATCCGGCGGGCGCCCGACGAGGTGTTCGCGTTCCTCGCCGACGGCGAGAACGACCCGCAGTGGCGATCGGCGGTGCTCGACGTCACGCGGGTCTCCGGCGACGGCCCGGGCGCGAGGTATCGCCAGGGCGTCAAGGGCCCGTTCGGCCGCCGCCTCGACGCCGACTACGAGGTCACCGAGTACGAGCCGGGCCGGCGGCTGGCGTTCAGGGTGACCGCCGGGCCGGTCCGACCGCGCGGGCGCTACGAGCTCACGCCCGCCGACGGCGGTACGCGCGTCCGCTTCGCGCTCGAGTGCGAGCTGAGCGGCGCCAAGCGGCTGATGGGGCCGGGCGTGAGCAAGAGCATGCGGTCCGAGGTCCAGAACCTGGACCGGCTGCGGGAGGTGCTCGAGCAGCGCTAGCGGCCGCGGCCAGCAGTTCGCCGCCGCAATGCGTCGAACGTTCGGCCGCTGCCACCAGTTCTCGCGGCCGCGCGCGTTGTAGGCGTCGATGCGCGGTTCCCTCGCCATCGCGGCGGGCGTGCTGGCGTTCGGCTCGCCCGCCGCGGCGCAGTCCACCGCGCAGTGCCCGTGGATGGATGCGCCGAAGCCGCCGGAGCAGCGGGCGGGTGAGCTGCTGGCGGCGATGACGATCGACGACAAGGTCGCGCTGACCGCCGGGAGGCTCAGCCGCTACGGCTTCGCCGGCGAGGTCCCGGCCAACGACCGGCTGTGCATCCCGGCGTTCGTGCAGTCCGACGGGCCGGCCGGCATCGCGGGCGGCTTCGGCGGCACGCAGACGGGCGTCACGGGCTATCCGGTCGGCATGGCGCAGGCGGCGACCAGGGACGTCGCGCTGCAGAAGCGGCTCGGGGCCGCGATGGGCCAGGAGGCGCTCGGCAAGGGCGCGAACGTGCTGCTCGGGCCGACGGTCAACATCGCGCGGGTCCCGATGAACGGGCGCAACTTCGAGTACTTCGGCAAGGACCCGTTCCTCGCGGGCGCGACCGCGAAGTAGGCCGCGGAGCTGCCCACCCGCACGCCGGAGCAGTACCCGGGCAGGGACGGCAAGGCCCTCTACTCCGAGGGCCTGCAGGTGGGCTACCGCTGGTTCGACGCCCAAGGGATCGAGCCGGCGTTCCCGGCCTGTCATACACGACGTTCGCGGTCGACCGGCTGCGGATCGAGCCCGCGGCCGGCGGGGCGACCGTGCGCGTCGATGCGGTGAACACCGGCCGGCGTGTGGGGGCCGAGGTGCCGCAGGTCTACGTGGGCTTCCCGGCGGGGACCGGCGAGCCGCCGAAGCAGCTCAAGGGGTTCGGCCGGGTCGTGCTCGCGCCGGGGGACCGCCAGACCGTCTCGATCGAGCTCGACGAGCGGGCGTTCGCGTACTGGGACGTCGCGGCGCACGGGTGGCGCGTCGATACGGGCTGCTATCGCGTGCTCGCCGGCAGCTCGTCGCGCGATCTGCCGAACGAGGCGGTCGTGGCGGTTGGGGGCGCGTCGTGTGTGGGCGCGGTCGCGCGCTTGCGCGGGTAGCAGGGGTTGGTTGCCGCGGCGGGGCCGGCGAACTTCGGGCAAGTGAGGAGGGGGTGCGAGCCGATCGCCGCGGCGGGGCCTGCGAACTTCGGGCAAGTGAGGAGGGGTCGAGCCGATCGCGTGATCGACCCCCGGCCGTCTACCTCGCGCTCGCGGTCGGCGCGCACGCGATCGATCATGCTCGATCGGGCGTCTCGGGGTGTGTGTCAATTGAGTTCGATCGGGTCGAACTGGATTGACACACCCCCGCACGGCGCTGATCGTTTCGCGCACGGCGCGCCAATCCGAGCTCCCCCTTACCCTGCCCGCAGTTCGCCGGGCCTGCCGCGCGGCCACGCTCACCCGCGCAACACCGCCACGGTTGCCGCATCCGCGGGAAAGAACGACTCGATCGACAGCTCGGCGACCGTGACATCCACAGCCGTCCCGAACGTCGCGATCGTGCTGAAGAACCGAAGCTCGCGGCCCTCGCGAGAGCGCAACCGCAGCGGCACGAACACGTCGCCCGCGGGCCCGACCGCGCCGTCGTACGCCGGCGCCGGGTAACCGCGCAGCTCCTCGTGCAGCGCCAGGAGCGACGCGTCGCCCGTCACCGCCGCCTGCCGGGCCAGCCGCTCGAGCAGGTGCGCCCGCCACTCGCCGAGGTTCACGATCCGCGGCGCCAGCCCGTCCGGGTGCAGCGTGGCGCGCAGCACGTTCCCGAGCAGCTCCGGCGCGATGCCCTCCATCAGCCCCGCCGCGCTGCGGTTGGCGGACACGAGGTTCCAGCCGCGGTCGACCACGACCGCCGGATACGGCTCGTGCGCGGCGAGCACGAGCTCGAGCGCCTCGCGGACCGGCGCCATCTCCGGCTCGTCGAGCGCGCGCTGGCCGTAGTGGGGCGCGTAGCCGGCCGCCAGCAGCAGCTGGTTGCGCTCGCGCAGCGGCACCTCGAGCTGCTCGGCGAGGTGCAGGACCATCTCCGCGCTCGGGCGCGCGCGGCCGGTCTCCACGAAGCTCACGTGCCGCGCCGACACGCCCGCCTCGAGCGCCAGGTCGAGCTGGCTGAGGCGCCGCCGCCGGCGCCAGTCGCGCAGCAGCGGCCCGACCCGCACACGCGTCGCGACGTCGGTCATGGCGGCCGACCATAGCGGCGGCGCCGAGCCTCCGCACTTACCCCGCAGGTAATCGACAGGCCGCCCCGCGGGTGGCACGGTGCCCGGCATGACCGACATCACCACCACCGTCGATCGCTACATCGCGATCTGGAACGAGACCGACGCGGACCGCCGGCGCGCGCTCATCGCGCAGACATGGGCGGACGACGCGAGCTACGTCGACCCGCTGATGTCCGGCGACGGGCCCGACGGGATCGACGCGATGATCGCCGGGGCGCAGGCGCAGTTCCCCGGCCACCGGTTCCGGCTCTCCGCCGGCCCGGACGCCCACCACGACGTCGTGCGCTTCGCGTGGGAGCTGCACGGCGGCGACGGCCCGGTCGCCACCGGCGTCGACTTCGGCACCGTCGCCGAGGACGGCCGCCTGCGCGCGGTCACCGGCTTCCTCGAGCCGGCCGCGTAGCTTCCCGCGCCGTCGGGGCCGTGGGGCGGGCCGTTCGCCCGCCCCGCCGCGGCCAAGGAGGAGGCGCGGCGTCAGTCGTCGTCCGGGTTGACGTCGAAGTCGACGCTCGACTCGCGGGCCTTGTGGGCGTTGATCGCCCCCGCGGTCGCGCTGCGGCCGGAATGGGCCATCTCCCACCACTGGGTCATGTCCGGCCCGATCAACTCGAGGTCGTAGTCCCACTTGTCGACGTACACGGCGCCGTGGTACTCGCGCAGGTCGAACGTCGCCTTCAGCTTGAAGCGGCCCTCGCGGATCGCCTGCTTGCCGTCGTCGGTCAGGCTCCGGCCTTCTCCGTGCTCGACGAACCTGATGAACGCGTCGGGCTTCGTGGTGCGGGTGAACTCGAACGCCTTGCCGTCGTAGGCGTCCATGATGCGCTCGGCGCCGTTCGATCCCGCCGCGGTCGCGTCCTTGATCATCGGGGCGGTCAGCGCCTGGCCCGGCAGTCCGAGGTCTTCCCAGTGCAGGAGCGTCTGGTGGGCGAAGATCTCCGGGTGGCTGTCCAGCGACCGGCCCTTGCCGAAGGCCAGGGTGCGGGCATCGTCCCACTGGTCGTCGGACGTGTCGGTGTTGGCCTCGTTCTCGTCGCCGGCGTGCTGGAGGACCCAGTCCGCGAGCATCCTCGTCATCAGTGAACGGTCGCTCGCCGACGGCTTGGTGGCGAAGGCGTCGGTCGACACCTTCAGGTCGTGGCGGATCCCGCTGACCTCCTGGGGATTCGCGGCGGCGTCCACGCGTGCGGTGAGATCCTTGGCGGCCGTCCGCGTGGCGGCGGTCGCCTTGTCCTCCTTGGCGTTCAGCACGGCCAGCTGCGACTGGATGAGCTGGTTGTTCTGGGCGACGGCCTGGGCGGCCGCGCGAGCCTCGCCGTCCGACTTGCCGGTGATGTGGTCGAGCAGCAACGTCACGCCGTACTCGACGAGAATCCCGACGACGAACCCGACCGCCGCCCCGGGCACATTGCCGATGGCGCCGCCGACGGCCGCGCCCGTCCCGCCGGCCGCCGCCTTGGTGGCGCGATGCTTCAAGAACGTCACGACTCCGGCGCCGGCCGCACTGCTGAGTGCCTCGGCGAAGATGCCGAAGGCCGTCCCCTGGCCCCACGAGACGCGCGGATTCTGGCTCGTCTTGGTGAGGAAGTCGATGAAGTTCGATTCCTCCCAGCGGCGCTCCTTCTTGGCGAAGTCGGTGGCCTCGCGCTCGAACGTGGTGACCTCCTTGCGCGCCTCCGCCTGCGCCTTGCCCGTCTCGCGCTCGGCCGCCGCCTCCGTGGCGCTCGCGGCCGTCGGCGACCCGAACGGCGTGATCGCGTCCAGGCCGAAGTGGCGGTTGAGCAGGTTGATCTCGCTGAGGAGCGCCTTGGCGCCGTCGAGGCCCTCGCCCTGTCTGAGCAGGTTCAAGGCCAGCTCGCCGATGCCCTCCAGGTCGCCGACGACGTAGCGGTAATCGTCGGACAGCGAGGTGACGTCTCCGAGCTGCACCGCCGCGGTCTTGAGGTGCACGACGCTCTCCGGACCCCCGTAGAGCTGCGTGGGTCGACGGCCGGCCTTCTTCTCGGCGGCGAGCTTCTTCAGGCCCGCCTCGAGCTCGGTCCGAGCCGCCGCGAAGCCGAGGCGCGCGGTGCGCTCGAGGTCCCGCGTCCCGGGGAAGTGCGGCTCCTCGGTCTTCGCACCGGCGGCCGGGGCGCGGTATCCCTGCTTCTCCAGGCTCGCCTTCAGCGCCGCCAGCTTGTCCTTCAGCGCCGAGGCGCCCTCCCAACCACGGCTCTCCGCGAGCGCGACGAGCGGGGCCGCCGCGCCGAACAGGCTGGATGCGGCCTGGAAGGCGCCGCGGCCCGTGCCCGGCTTCCCGGACAGGAGCAGCGCCTCGTCGAGCTGGACCAGCAGGTCGGTCCGCGCGGACGCGAAGCGCTTGGGCGCGTCCGGCTTGCCCGCGGGCTTGAGCACGAGGTGCGCCTCGCCGGCGCGCGCGGCGGCGCCCTGAAGGACGCGCGTGAGCAGCTCGTCCGGCTGCCCGGGGGTGACCGTGTCCGGGGAGCGCTGCAGCAGCCCGACCACCGCGGCGTTGCCCGCGGTCCGCTGCAGGGCGATCGCCTGCGCCGGGGTCTGCAGCGCCCGCTGGGGGGCGGGGAGCACGTCGGCTACGACGTGCGGCGGCGTGCGCGCCGGGACGCGTTCGCGGCCCTCGATGGCGAGTTCGGTGCTCAAGGTCGGGCGACCGTAAGCGCGCGCCGCCGCCACTACCTCCGCCAGGTGGCGTATTTCTAATCGTCCGGCGGCAGGCGCCACGCGGCCTGGGCGGCGAGCTGCGACCGGTTCTGGACGCCGAGCTTGGCGTAGATGTTCGAGAGGTGGGTCTTGACGGTCGCGCGCGCGATGAACAGCCGCTCGGCGATCTGCGGGTTCGTCAGGCCCGCCGCCGCCTGACGGATGACCGCGATCTCGGTCGGCGTCAGGCTCTCCCATCCGTGCCGCGGGCGCTTGCGCTCGCCGCGGGCGCGCCGCAGCCAGGCGACCGCCTCGTCGCGCGTGAGCGCCGCGCCCTCCGCGCGCGCGCCGTCGAGCTCGCGCAGGCCCTCCGCCAGGGCGTCGACCTCCGCACGCTGGGCCGGCCAGGCCACGAGCCCGAGCTCGTCCCGCGCCCGCGCGGCGGCGCCGAGGATCCGCGCGGCCTCGGCGGACCTCTCGAGTCCCGCCGCGACCTCCGCGAGCGCCTCGAACGCAGCCGGCAGCTCGAGCCGCAAGCCGTGCTCGGCGATCGCTCCGAGCGCCTCGTGCGCGAGCCGCTCGGCCGCCGCCCACTCGCCGCGCCCTGCCGCCAGCCGGCTGCGCGTGAGCCGCGCCTTGGCGGCGAGCCACGGGTTCCCGAGCGCCTCGGCGGCCGCGACCGCGCGCGACGCCTCATCCGACGGATCCTCACCGAGCAGCCGGCGCACCTCGGCCAGCTCACAGAGTGCCCATGCGAACGCGTGCGCCGCGCCCCACGCCTCGATCTCCACGAGCGTCGCCAGCCGCGTGCGCGCGGCCTCCACTCGACCGCCGGCCGCCTCCGCCTGCGCCACCAGCAGCTCGATCCAGGGGAACGCGAAGCTGCCGCCGTGCAGGAGCGTCTGCGCGTGGATCGCCAGCATCTCTCCCAGCGCCCACTGGGCGTGCCCGGCCGCCACCCCGAGCAGCGCGAGGTACGTCCGCGCGGCGCGGTCGGCGGTCGGCTCGCCGATCTCCGCGGCCACGGCGACCGCGCGCCGGAACGCGTCGGCCGCCTCCGCGTGCTCGCCCAGCGGGTAGCGGATCGCGCCCTGCTCGAACCAGAACCAGGCGAGCGTCTCCCGGTCGCCCAGCGCCTCGAGCCGGGCCAGCAGCTCGTCGAACCCCGCCAGGCACGCCTCGGCGTCCTGCTGGAACCACGCGACGCCGCGCACCAGCGCCTCGGCGCGCCCCGCGATGTAGGCGTCGTCCACGCCCAGGTCGCGGCAGCGGCGCAGCAGGTCCAGTGCGCCCAGCGGGTCGGTGAAGAACCGATGGTTGGCGAGCACGAGCAGCGTGATCGCGATCGCGTCCGGGTCCCTCTCCGCCTCGGCGCGCCGCGCGGCCTGCGCCGCCAGCTCGTTGGCACGGGCGAAGTCGCCGCCGTTGCCGACGATCCACGCCCACGCAGCCAGCGCGCGCGCCGGCGGAGGCTCGCTCGCGGCGAGCGCGCGCGCGAAGGCGCCGTCGGCCTCCCGGAAGCGCGCCCGCGCGCGCCACCAGAAGTCGAGCGCCATGCACACGCGCAGCGCCTTCTCAGCATCGGTCTCCAGCGCGTGCTCGAGCGCCGCCGCCAGGTTCGCCGCCTCCGGGTCGAGCGCCGCGAACACCTCCGGCTGGCGCGGGGTGAGCGCCTCGCGCCGGCCGCGCTCGGCGAGGGCCAGGAACGCGTCGCGGTGGCGGTCGCGCAGCGAGTCCCGCTCGCCCGCCTCCTCGAGGCGCTCGACCGCGTACTGGCGGACGGTCTCCAGCAGCCGGTAGCGGTCCGACTCGACCTGCACGAGCGAGTGCTCGACGAGCGTCTCCAGCGCGGCGAGCGGCTCCATCCGGCACACCTCGCGCGCCAGCTCGAGCGTCGTGCCGCCGGCGAACACGCCCAGCCGGCGCAGCAGCGTCTGCGCGTCGGCGGGCAGCAGCCCGTAGCTCCAGTCGAGCGACGCCCGCAGCGTCTGGTGACGGCCGACGGTCGCGGGGGACCGCGCCGTGAGCAGCCCGAGCGCGTCGTCGAGCCCGCGCGCGATGGCCATCGGGGAGAGCACGGCGGCGCGCGCCGCGGCGAGCTCCAGCGCGAGCGGCATCCCCTCGAGCTCGCGGCAGATCTCGGCGATCGCGCGCGCGCCGTCGTCGCTCAGCGGCCAGCGGCGCCCGACGCGGCCGGCGCGGTCGATGAACAGGCGCGCGGCGTCCGAGCCCGACAGCGCCGCGAGGCCGTCGCCCGACGGCACCGACAGCGGGGCAACCTCCCAGCGCGTCTCGCCCGGGATCCGCAGCGGCGCCCGGCTCGTCGCGAGCAGCGACAGCGACGGGCACGCGCTCAGCAGCGCCGCGGCGACGCGGGCGACCTCCTCCAGCACGTGCTCGCAGTTGTCGAGCACCACGAGCGCGCGGCGCGACCACAGGAAGCCGATCGCCGCGTCCAGCTCGCTCGCGCCCGGCAGCGGGCGCACCCCCAGCGCCGCGGCCAGCGTGGACACGACCGCGGCGGAGTCGCCGAGCGCCGCGAGCTCGATCCACCACACCCCGTCATGCTCGCCGCGCGCCGCCACCTCGATCGCGAGCCGCGTCTTGCCGACACCCGCGGCGCCGGTGAGCGTGACCAGCCGCGCGGACGCCAGCTGCGCCGCCACCTTCTCGCGGTCGCGCTCGCGTCCGATCAGCGAGGTCAGCGGGGCGGGCAGCGTCACAGCGCTATTCAACCCCGCCCTTGGCCGCCGGGCCAAGGGGGCGGCGCGAAACCTTGTACCCGCGGCCAATGTCTCCGCGCCCCTCCCACGGCACCGTGCCGCCCGAGGAGAGGCTTGTGGATGTGACGCTCAACGAGGTCGCCGCGCGCGTCGACACCCTGTGGGTGCTGCTCGCCGGCGTGCTGGTCTTCTTCATGCAGGCGGGCTTCCTGCTGCTCGAGGTCGGCTTCTCGCGGATGAAGAACGCCGGCACGATCGTCGCGAAGGTGATCGGCAACCTGTCGATCGCCGCGGTCTGCTACTGGGCGGTCGGCTTCGCGCTCGCGTTCGGGGCGACGAAGATGCCCGCCGCCGGCCACACGGCCGGCTGGTTCGCCGGCAACGACGGCTTCTTCCTCTACCACCTCAACGATGTAGACCTGCCGGCGATGGCGGCCTCGGCGGCCGACCCGTCGGCGAAGTTCTTCTTCCAGTTCGCGTTCTGCGCGGTCTCACTGGCGATCGTGTGGGGGACGACGCTCGAGCGCATCAAGTTCGGCGCGTACCTCATCTACGCCGTCTTCTTCAGCGCGCTGATCTACCCGATCATCAGCCACTGGATCTTCGGCGGCGGCTGGCTGCAGGTGAACTTCGGGATGCAGGACTTCGCCGGCTCGACCGTGATCCACCTGATCGGCGCCACCGGCGCGCTCGCCGCGCTGCTGCTGCTCGGCCCGCGCCTGGGCAAGTACGGCCGCGACGGCACGCCGAACGTGATCCCCGGCCACTCGATGCCGCTCGTCGGGCTCGGCGTGCTGATCCTGTTCCTGGGCTGGTTCGGCTTCAACCCCGGCTCCACGCTCAGCGCCGCCAACGGCCGCTTCGCCGAGGTGGCGATCGTCACGCTGCTCGGCGGCGCCGCCGGCGCGCTCGGCGCGATGGCGACGATCTGGCTGATCACGCGCAGCTTCGACATCGGCATGACCGGCAACGGCGTCGTGGCGGGGCTGGTGGCGATCACCGCCCCGTCGGGCTACGTCGAGTACTGGGCCGCGCTGCCGGTCGGGCTGGTCGCCGGCTTCCTCGTGGTCGTGTGCGTGATCGCGATCGACCGCAAGCTCGACGACCCCATCGGCGCGCTGTCCTCGCACGGCGTCTGCGGCGTCTGGGGCACGCTGACGTGCGGCCTCTTCACGTCGCCGCGGCTCGCCTCCTACAACGCGGTCGGCAAGCCGGGGATCGTCTACACCGGCTCGGTCGACCAGCTCGCCGCCCAGGGGCTCGGCGTGGCGGCGGCGTTCGCGTCCGTGTTCACCGTGTCCTTCCTGGTCTTCTTCGCGATCAAGGCCACGATCGGCCTGCGCGTGCGGCCGGAGGACGAGCGCTACGGCCTCGACATCGTCGAGCACGGCATGTGGGGCTATCCGGAGCAGTTCATGCCGGTGCCCGGCTCGGTCTACCACCCGCCCGCCGGCCCCGCCCAGCGGCCGCGGCCGAGCGCCGTCCCGCTGGGCATCACCGCCGCGAGGGAGACGACGTGAAGAAGGTCGAGGCGATCATCCGCCCGGACCGCCTGCAGCAGGTCCAGGACGCGCTCGACGAGCTCGGCGTGTCCGGGCTGACCGTCAGCGAGGTGATGGGCTGCGGACGCCAGAAGGGCTACACCGAGCAGTACCGCGGCTCGCGCGCGAACATCTCGCTGCTGCCGAAGCTGAAGGTCGAGTCGGTCGTGTCGGGCGACATGGTCGACCGCGTCGTCGACGCCGTGATCGCCGCCGCCTACACCGGCGAGACCGGCGACGGCCGGCTGTTCGTGTGCGACGTCGAGCAGGCCGTCCGCATCCGCACCGGCGAGCGCGGCGAGCAGACCGTGCGCCACGAGACGCGCGTCGGCTGGGGGTACTGACGCTGGGACTGCGGACCTGGATCCGAGGCGTCCTCGCGGACACCGGCGAGGAGGATCCCGTGCCGATCGAGCTCGAGCGCACGGGCGAGGAGTTCGCGTTCCGGCTCGGGCTGCGCGCGGGCCTGGGGGGCGAGGAGGCGGCGCGGATCCCGGTCCGGCGGCGGCCGAACGCGAACCCGCACCCGATCCTCAAGGAGATCTACTCGTGCGAGGTCGCCGGGCAGCTGCTGGAGGCCGCCAACGTGCACGCGCTGCGGGTGCGCGTGGCGGTCCAGCTCGACTCGATCGCGCCGGCGCGGACGCTGCCGCTGTGCTGGTTCGGCGTCCCGCGGGCGGCGTATGAGCTGCCCGTGTACGAGTACGGCGACGAGATCGTGTGCCCGATCCTCGGCGGCTCGAAGCTCAAGGCGCGCGACCTGGCGGGCATCCGCGTGATGGTCTGCCGCCACCTCATCACCGCCGGCTACGCGCACGACGAGGACGAGGTGACCGTCGGCGTGCTGCAGCCGCGCGACCTGCGGCGCGTGTCGCCGGCGGCGATCTACCGCTGCGACGCCGATCCCGGGGTGTGGATCCCGGGCGTCGACGGCGTCTCCGACGAGGGCCCGGTGGTCGGCCTGCTCGACCACGCGGTCGCGCTCGGCGGGCGCCGCCGCGCGGCGCGGCGCGAGGAGATGCCGGTCGCCGACGACGTGATCGGCCTGCTGCGCGCGCTGCGCGGCGAGTGGGCGGTCGGCCGCGGGCTGGACGACCCGCGCGCGCTGTATGCCGCCTCGGTCCGGCCCGACGCCTGGGCGCTCGCGGAGGGCCGCACGCGGGCCGAGCGCGCGCGCCTGGTCGCCCACCTCGAGGACCTGCAGGCGCTGGAGCTGCCGATCCGGCGGACCGCGGCCGGTGACGTGGCGACGGCGATCGAGGATCGCGGCATCACGGTCCTGCTCGCCCCCGACGCGCCCGAGCTCGCCGCGGCGGTCGGGCGGCGGCTGGCCGCCGCCGGCTTCCTGCGCAGCCCCGACGACGTAGAGGTCCGCGCGGCCGAGCCGCCGCGTCCGGACCGCCTCGACCCCGCTTCGATCTCGAACTTCCAGGAGGCGATCACATGATCCTCGCCCTGATCATCGCCGGCGGCGTGCTCGCAGTGCTGGCGCTCGCCGCCTTCATCGTGTGGGCGCACCAGTACACGAAGGTCGGCCCCAACGAGGTGCTGATCATCTCCGGGCGCCGCGCGCCGCGCATCGTCCGCGGCGGCGGCACCTACGTGCGGCCGTTCCGCGAGAAGGTCCAGCGCCTCTCGCTGGAGCTGATGCAGTTCGACGTGCGCATCGGCGAGACCTACACGATGCACGGCGTCCCGGTGCAGATCGACGGCGTCTGCATGGTCAAGATCGACGGCAGCGAGGAGGGCGTGGGGCGCGCCGCCGAGCAGTTCCTCTCGCGCGGCCCCGAGGACATCGTCCGCACCGCGATGCAGGCCGTCGAGGGCCACATGCGCGCCGCCGTCGGCGGCCTGTCGGTGGAGGACATCTACCGCGAGCGCCAGCGCCTGGTGGCGACGGTGCGCGAGCTCGCCGAGCCCGACCTCCGGCGCATGGGCCTCACGACCGTGTCGCTGACGATCCGCTCGATCGCCGACAAGCAGGGCTACCTGGAGGCGCTCGGCCGGCCGCGGACCGCGCAGGTCAAGCGCGACGCGATCCGCGGCGAGGCCGAGGCCGAGCGCGAGGCGCGCGCGTCTCGCTACGAGGCCGACCTCGCGATCGAGTCCTCGCGCCGCGACTTCGAGGTCTCGCGCGCGGCGTTCAAGGCCGAGGGCCGGCGCGCGGCGGCCGACGCCGACCTCGCCTACGACCTCCAGCACGCGACGACGCGCCAGCAGGTCCGCGCCGAGGAGCTGATGGTCGAGATCGTCGAGCGGCGCCGCATGATCGAGCTAATGGAGGCCGAGGTGCAGCGGCGCAAGCACGAGCTCGAGGCCGACGTCGTTGCGCCCGCGCTCGCCCGCGCGCGCGAGATCATCGCGCTGGCGGAGTCAGAGCGCGAGCGCGTCGCCGCGCTCGGCGCCGGCGAGGCCGACGCGCTGCGGCTGCGCGGGCTGGCGGAGGCCGAGGCGATGGCGGCCAAGGCGCGCTCATGGGGCGATTACAACGAGGCGGCGATCACCGACCGCGTGCTCGAGGTGCTGCCGGCGCTGGCGTCGGCCGTGTCGGCGCCGCTGGCGCAGACCGAGAAGATCGTGATGATCGGCGGCAACGGCTCCTCCAGCGGGGCGGCCCGGATCACCGGCGACGTGACCGAGATCGTCGCGAAGCTGCCGGAGGTGCTCGAGGCGCTCACCGGCATGAAGCTCGGCGACCTCGCGCGGCGCGTGCCCGGCATCCGGAGCGAGGCCGACGGCCACGCGGAGGAGCTCACGTGACCCGGCTGCGCACCGATCCGTCGCACAACGGGCGGGCGCCGCTGTCGGTCGAGCGCTACGTCCGCGACCGCCCGGCGACGGCCGCCGACGTGCTGGAGTTCGCACGCGCGCACCGGGTGCGGATGGTCGACTTCAAGTTCACCGACCTGCCGGGCACCTGGCAGCACCTCGGCCTCTCGATCAACGCGCTCGAGGAGGACTCGTTCACCGAGGGGCTCGGGTTCGACGGCTCCTCGATCCGCGGCTTCCAGGAGATCGCCGAGTCCGACATGGTGCTCGTGCCGGACCCCGCGAGCGCGGTCATCGACCCGTTCCACGAGCAGACGACGCTGTCGCTGATCTGCGGGGTGATCGACCCGATCACGCGCGAGTCGTACTCGCGCGACCCGCGCCACGTCGCGCGCAAGGCCGAGCAGTACCTGCTGCGGACCGGGATCGCCGACACCTGCTACATGGGCCCGGAGGCGGAGTTCTACGTGTTCGACCACGTGAGCTTCGACCAGCGCGCGAACACCGCGTTCTACGAGGTCGACTCGGTGGAGGCCTACTGGAACCGCGGCGAGAGCTTCGGGGGCACCGCGCCCGAGCGCAACCTCGGATTCCACATCCGCTCCCAGCAGGGCTATTTCCCGACCTCGCCGTCCGACGTCCACGGCGACCTGCGCGCGCGCATGGTCGTGGCGCTGGAGGACATGGGGATCGACTGCGAGTTCCAGCACCACGAGGTCGGCTCGGCCGGCCAGGCCGAGATCAACGTCCGCTTCAACACGCTGCTGCGCGTCGCCGACCAGACGCAGATGCAGAAGTACGTGATCAAGAACGTCGCGCACCGGGCGGGCAAGTCGGCGACGTTCATGCCGAAGCCGCTGTTCGAGGAGAACGGCTCGGGCATGCACGTGCACCAGTCGCTGTTCCGCGGCGGCGAGAACGTGATGTACGACTTCGACGGCTTCGGGCAGCTCTCGCGCGAGGCGCTGAACTACATCGGCGGGATGCTGAAGCACGGCCGCGCGCTGATGGCGTTCTGCGCGCCGACGACGAACTCGTACCGCCGGCTGGTGCCCGGATACGAGGCGCCGGTCAACCTCGTGTACTCACAGCGGAATCGCAGCGCGGCGGTGCGGATTCCCGTCTATTCCGCGGCGCCGCGCGCCAAGCGGCTCGAGTTCCGCCCGCCCGACCCGAGCGCGAACCCCTACCTGGCGTTCTCGGCGCTGCTGATGGCGGGGCTCGACGGGATCCAGAGCCGGATCGACCCCGGCGCGCCCGCCGATGTCGACGTGTTCGAGCTCACCCCGGAGGAGCTGGCGGGGATCCCGCAGGTGCCCGGCTCGCTCGACGAGGCCCTGGATGCGCTTGAGGCCGACCACGCGTTCCTGCTCCAGGGCGGCGTGTTCACCGAGGACCTGATCGAGACCTGGATCCGCTACAAGCGCCACACGGAGGCCGACCAGGTGCGCCAGCGCCCGCACCCCTGGGAGTTCGCACTGTACTACGACGCGTGATCGCGGTCGTCACGGGCGCCAACCGGGGGATCGGGCGCGAGGTCGTCCGCCAGCTCGCGGAGCGCGGCTACCACGTGATCCTCGGCTCGCGCGATCTGGAGCGCGGGCGCGCGGCCGCGGCCGGCATCGAAGGCGCAGTCGAGGCGCGGCGGCTCGACGTCGCGGACGCCGCGACGCTGGGCGCGCTGGCGGACGAGCTGCGCGAGCGCTTCGGCGCGGTGCACGTGCTGGTCAACAACGCGGCGATCCTCTACGACACCTGGCAGCGGGCGGTCGACGCCGACCTCGCGACGGTGGAGGAGGCGTTCGACACCAACGTGCTCGGCGCCTGGCGCGCCGCGCAGGCGCTGCTCCCGCTGATGACCGAGGGCTCGCGACGGATCGTCAACGTCTCCAGCGGCGGCGGCTCGCTGGCGACGATGAGCGGCGGGACGCCCGCCTACAGCGTCTCCAAGGCGGCGCTGAACGCGCTCACCCGCCTGCTCGCGGCCGAGCTGCGCGGCACCGGCATCCTCGTCAACTCCGTCTGCCCCGGGTGGGTGGCGACCGACATGGGCGGTCCGGGAGGGCGCCCCGTGTCCGAGGGCGCTGCCAGCGTGCTGTGGGCGGTCACGCTGCCCGACGACGGCCCGACCGGCGGCTTCTTCAGGGACGGTCGCCCGGTGGAGTGGTGAGCGCCCGATGATGGCGAGCCGCCCGGCCAGCGGTTAGAGTCGCCGGGAGGCCAGAACGGGCCGCAAGGTGAAGGATGCTCAGCACGCGTCGCGAGTCCGGTCCGCCCCCAATCCGCGTCCTCGTCGTGTCTGACATCCGGCTGTACCGGGAGGGCATCGGCCGCCTGCTGGAATCGGAGGCGCGTTTTCGCGTCGCCGCCGCGAACGGCTCGCTGGAGGCGGTCGTCGCGGACTGGACGCCGGACGTGGTGCTCGTCGATGCCGCGATGGCGGACGGCGTGGCGGCCATCCGCGCCGTTCGGCAGGCGTCGCCGGCGTCCAGGGTCATTGTGCTGACAGTTTCCGACGTCGACGGCCAGCTGCTCCGCTTCGCCGAGGCCGGGATCGCGGGCTACGTCACGCGCGACGGCTCGCAGGCCGACCTCGTGGCGGCGATCGAGAGCGTCGAGCGCGGCGAGGCGGTCTGCTCGCCGCGCGCCGCCGCCGCGCTGCTCGAGCGCGTGGCGGTGCTCGCGTCCGAGCCGCCGCCGGCGGACGGGCGCCTCACGGCGCGCGAGAGCGAGATCCTCGACCTGCTCGAGGCGGGCCTGTCGAACAAGGAGATCGGCGCGCGGCTCTTCATCGGCGTGCCCACCGTGAAGACCCACGTCCACAACATCCTCAAGAAGCTCGGCGCCAGCCGCCGGGGTGAGGCCGCCGCGCGGGCGCGCGCGGGCGTCTGAGCCGATCCATCCAAGGGCGGAGGCGGCTTACGCCCCTCCGCCTCCATCCCGTTTCGATCTTGTGGCCGATGGTGCGCGTGCGGCGACGCGAAGAGACTCGTGGGCCTGCTGCTCGTTCGTCCCCCCGCACATCCTCGACGCCCTCGCCGCGCGTGACGCGGAGGAGTCGGCCGAGCCGGGACCCAGCCAGCGCACCGCCATCGTCACCCGCCAGCTGGCCGCCGAGCGCCAGCGCAACCGGCTCTCCACCGCCGGCGGCGCGCTCGCGACGCTCATGCCGGCCGTGCCCGGCAAGACCGACCGCGAGATCTACGACGATCAGAACACCTGGAACTTCGACGTGCAGCTCGTCCGCGGAGAGCACGACCCGGCGGTCGCGGCGCAGAACGTCAACCAGGCCTTCGACCACGCCGGCGCGGCGCGGAGCTTCCTCAAGGACGTGCTCAACCGCGACGGCGCGGACAACCTCGGCATGACGGTGAGCGTCAACGTCAACTACGGGACGCAGTTCAACAACGCGTTCTGGGACGGTGTGCGACTGACCATGGGCAACGGCGACGGCGTCATCTTCGTCGACTTCGCCGCATCGCCGGACGTCGTCGGCCACGAGCTCGGCCACGGCGTCGTCCAGTTCACCGCGAACCTCGACTACCAGGGCCAGTCGGGCGCGCTCAATGAGTCATACGCCGACGTGTTCGGCAGCCTCATCGAGCAGCGGCTGAAGGGGGAGGACTTCGACACGGCCAACTGGCTGATCGGTGACGAGATCATGGCGCCCGGCCTCTACGGCGAGGCGCTGCGCTCGATGGCCCACCCCGGGACCGCGTACAACAACTCGATCCTCGGGCAGGACCCGCAGCCGGACCACATGGACAACTACTACGCGGGCCCGGCCGACAACCAGGGCGTCCACATCAACAGCGGGATCCCGAACCGGGCCTTCTACCTGACCGCCGAGGAGCTCGGCACGGATGCCGCGGGGGCGATCTGGTACGCGGGCCTCCAGAACCTGTGGCCGACCGCGGTGTTCACCGACGCCGCGGCCGTGCTCGCCGCGCAGGCGCGCATCCTCGCGCGCGACGGCTCCGTGCCGCGCCAGGCGGCCCAGGTCGTGCGGTCGGCCTGGCGCCGCGTCGGCGTCGTCTGAGCCGCGCCCGGCACGCCGTGCCCCGCGGGTCCCGG
>JBIOTP010000372.1:0-3328 GCA_044865965.1 Solirubrobacteraceae bacterium | reverse complement strand
GCTACGACTCGATCTTCGTCGACGCCTACCGCCAGCCGTACATCCCGTTCTACCTGACGACGCGGGAGTTCTTCTCGTTGGTGCGCGAGCGGCTGCGACCGGGCGGGACGGTGATCATCAACGTCGGTCATCCGCGCGATTCGCAGGAGCTCGAGAAGGCGCTCAGCGCGACGCTCGGGGAGGTGTTCGCGCACGTGGGGCGCGATCCGATCCAGGCGCTGAACTCCTTGGTCATCGCCTCCGATGCGCCGCTGCGTGCGGAGGCGCTGCGCGCGGCGCCGCTGCCGCGCGAGCTGTCCGCGCTGGCGGCGCAGAGCGCGGGGCGCCTGGCGCCGGCGTTGCGGGGCGGGTCGGTCTTCACCGACGACCGCGCGCCGGTCGAGTGGCTGATCGACGCCTCGATCGTGTCGTATGCGGCGGGGGAGGGCGGATGAGCGCTTCGGTTGCGCCGCGCCGCGAGGCTTGGGGGTTCGCCGAGGCCGTCGTGTTCGTCGCGGGGATCTCGACCCTGGGGGCCGAGATCGCGGCGGCGCGGCTCGTCGCGCCCGCGTTCGGGGCCTCGACGGTCGTGTGGGCGAACACGATCGCGATCGTGCTCGTCGCGCTCGCCGGCGGCTACTGGCTCGGCGGGCGGCTCGCCGACCGGCATCCGCACGCGCGCGGGCTGGCCTTGACGACGCTGCTCGGCGCGGTGTTGGTGGCGCTGATCCCGCTCGTCGCGGTGCCATTGCTGGACGTGACCGAGGATGCGCTCGGCGAGTTCTCGGGGTCGCTTCTGGTGCAGGTCGTGCTGGTCGCGCCCCCGGTGCTGGTGCTGGGCGCGCTGTCGCCGTGGGCGATCCGCCTGCGGGTGCGCAGCGTGGCCGACGCCGGCTCCGCTACGGGGCGGTTGTATGCGCTCGCCACCGCGGGAGGTCTGGTCGGCAACTTCGCGGCCGCGCTCGCGCTGATCCCGTGGCTCGGCACCCGCTGGACGTTCCTGATCTGCGCTGCGTTGCTGGCGCTCGTCTCCGCTCCGGTGCTGGCATGGTCCTCCAGGCGTGCTTGAACGGCGGCCGCGAGGCCGGCGTCCCGCGCGCGCCGGCCGAACTGGCCGAAGACGCGCGGGCGTGTGTGGCGGCGGGCGCGGTCGCGCTGCACGTCCATCCCCGCGACGAAGACGGTCACGAGACGCTCGATCCGGGCCATATTGCCGCGGCGGTGCGTGCGCTGCGCGCGGCGACCCCGCGCGTCGAGGTCTCCTTCTCGACGGGCCTGTGGATCACGCACGGGGACGTGGACGCGCGGGCGCGGGCGATCGCGAATTGGACGGAGCGGCCGGATCTCGTCTCGCTGAACCTCTCGGAGGAGGGATGGCGCGAGCTGGCGGAGCTCCTGTCCGAACGCGGGATTGGCATCGAGGCCGGCGTCTGGACGGCCCGCGATGCGGAAGTCCTGGCGGAGAGCGGGTTGGTGGCGATGTGGGGCAAGGGCGCGCGTGGTACTCGCCATCACCCGCCCGTGCACCGTGTCCTCGTCGAGCCGCGCTCGGAGAACGCGGCCGATGCGGTCGCCGTGGCGCATGAGATCGACGTCGCGCTCGACGCCGCCGCGATCCCGACCGCGCGCCTGCACCACGGCGTCGGGCCCGCGACCTGGGCGGTCCTGGATGCGGCCGTGCCGATCGGCCGCGAGATCCGGATCGGTCTCGAGGACGTGCTCACGCTCCCCGACGGGCGCCGCGCTCCCGACAACGCGGCGCTCGTCGTGGAGACAGTCCTGCGCTACGCCTGACCACCGCCGCGTCGCGCGAACAGCGGGCGGACGCGGTGATAACGATCGTGCAGGAACACCGGCGTGTCGCGCGCGCCGGCCTGGCGCAAAGCGGCCTGCTGGGCCTCGCCCAGGGTCGCGAACCACGCCGGAACGGCACCCGCCGCATCGACGGTCCACCCACCGGTCGCGGCATGGGGTAACACGTGTAGCTCAACGGCATGAGCAGCCATGCGGCGCATTGAATTGTGCGCGCGGGGGCTTGCATCTGGACCGCGGGCCGAGATTCGGCGAGGCGGGTTGTACACGCGGGCCGGGGCGACGACCACGCCGGGCCGAGCCGCCGCCGGCCCGCCGAGCCGCCGCCGCCCCGCCGAGCCGCCGCCGCGCGCCGAGCCGCCGCCGCGCGCCGAGCCGCCGCACCGCCGCGCCGCGCCGCCGCACCGCGCCCCCCCCCAGCCGCGCTAGGCGGCTCGGGCGAGGCCGTGGGCCGCCGCCACCGGTAGGCCGGCGCCCGGGCGGAAACCGGCGCGCAGGGCCGCGCGGCCCAGGGCCGTCGCGGCGCCGCGCAGCTCAGCGCGGGTGTGGGACGCCATCGCGGAGACGCGCACGCGCGCGGTTCCCTCCGGGACGGCGGATGGGCGGGCGGCCTCCGCGAAGACGCCGAGCTCGAGCGCGTGGTCGACGATCCGGCTCGCCAACTCCGCGTCGCCCACCACGAGCGGCACGACGTGGGCGGCGGCGCCGGAGACCTCGAAGCCCTCGCGCGCCAGGCCGTCGCGGAGGGCTTCGGCGTTCGCGCGCAGCTTGTCCACCCGGCGCGGCTGCTCTTCCAAGAGGTCCAGCGCGGCCATCGCGGCGGCGGCGGCGACCGGGGGCAGCGCGGTCGAGTGCAGCAGCGTGCGCGCGCTGTGCACCAGGAAGCGGGCGGTGACGTGGTCGCAGGTGACGAAGCCGCCGTAGGAGCCGAGCGCCTTGCCGAGCGTGCCGGTGACGATCTCGATCTCGCCCTCGAGGCCGGCCTCGGCGACCGCTCCGCGGCCGCGCGGACCCAGCGCGCCGAGCGCGTGCGCCTCGTCGACCAGCACCCGCACGTCGTAGCGGCGCGCGAGCGAGACGATCTCCTCGAGCGGGGCGACGTCGCCGTCCATGCCGAACATGCCGTCGGTGGCGATCAAGGTCGCGCGGCCGTCGCACTGGCGCAGCGCCCACGCGAGGTGCTCGGCGTCGGCGTGCCGGTAGGCCACGACCTCCGCGCCCGAGAGCCGGCAGCCGTCGACGATCGAGCCGTGCGCGAGCTCGTCGTGCAGGACGACCTCGCCGCGCCGCGCCAGCGCCGCGATCGCGCCCATGTTGGCCAGCGCGCCCGACCCGAACAGCAGCGCGGCCCGCCGGCGCGTGAACGTGGCCAGGCGTTCCTCGAGGCGGCGGTGGAGCGTCATCGTCCCGCTCGACACGCGCGCCGCGCCCGCGCCGACGCCCCAGCGCATCGCCGCGTCCGCCGCCGCCTGGCGCACCTTCGGATGTCCGCGAGCCCGAGCGCGTTCCCGGAGCACAGCAACAGCACCGGCCGCCC
>JBIOTP010000371.1:0-2745 GCA_044865965.1 Solirubrobacteraceae bacterium | reverse complement strand
GAGATCCATGCCTCCGCGCTCCAGTACGTGCGCAAGATCAGCGGCTCGACCAAGCCTTCGCAGGCGAATCAGGCGGCCTTCGATCGTGCGGTCGAGGAAGTCGCCGCGGCCACGCAGAGGCTGCTCGCCAGCCTCGTCACGACCGCGCCGCCGAAGAACCGGGAGGAGGAGGCCGCGAAGGCCAGGGCCCGTGCGGCCGAGCGCTACGCGGCCTGAGCCACGTAGTCCGCGAGCGAGACCGGGTCGCGGCCGGTCAGCTCGCGCACGGCAGGGCTGACGACGGACAGGCTGCCGTCGCGGATGGCCTGGTAGGAGCTGACCCACCCGCGGACCTCCCAGTCGGGTGCGCCGTAGACCGCGCGCGAGGTGTAGGCCTGCTCGTCGGTCTCGTCCTCGTAGCGCCCGCCCAGCAGCGCGGCGGCCTCGGCGAGGGTGAAGGCCTCGGGTCCCGTCAGGTCGTAGGTCCGGCCGTCGTGGCCGTTGCTCATCAGCACCGCCGCGGCGGCGGCCGCGACGTCCGAGCGCAAGATCGCGGACACGCGCCCCTCTCCTGCCGGCCCGCGGATCACGCCGTCCTCGCCCATCATCCGCGGGATGAAGTCCATGTAGAGGTTCATACGCAGGAACGTCCAGGTCAGGCCGGTCGCGCGGATGTGCTGCTCGGTTGCCCAATGGTCGCGCGCGAGGGTGAAGGTCGCGTCGGGGGCGGCGCTGAGGAATGAGAGGTAAACGATTCGCGGCACGCCGGCGGCCAGCGCGGCGTCCACTGCGGTCTTGTGCTGCTCGACGCGGTCCGGGGACTCGGCGGCCGGAATCAGGAAGACGCTGTCGGCGCCTTCCAGCGCCACGCGCATCTCGGCGAGCGCGCCGTAGCCGGAGGCGACGCGGACGTCCTTGGCGGTCGCGCGGCTCGGATCGCGGACCACGAGGCGGTGCGGCGCGCCCGCCTCGACGAGGCGCGCGACGACCCGGCGCCCAACCTCCCCCGTCGCTCCGGTCACCGCGATCACAGGCCTCACCTTAGGCGTCGACCGAGGCCCGACGCGCGGGCGACCGGTCGCGCGACCGCCGCGCGGATCGTCTCCTCCGTGCCCGCGAGGATCAGGCGCGATCGCGCGCGCGTCACCGCGGTGTAGAGCAGTTCGCGCGTCAGGACCTGAGAGGTCGCCGCGGGCAGCAGGACGGCGGCGGTCCCGAACTGCGAGCCCTGGCTTTTGTGGACGGTCATCGCATACACGGTGTCGACGGCGCCGAGCCGGGCGGGTGGGAAGAGGGCGACCGCGCCCTGGCGCTCGAAGGCCGCGCTCGTCCGCCCGCGGTCGGTCGCGACGACGACGCCGGTGTCGCCGTTGTAGAGCCGCAGGCCGTAGTCGTTCTCGGTGACCAGCAGCGGGCGGCCCGGGTACCAGCGGCCGCGCGCGAGCTCGCCCGCCAGCCAGCCTTCGATGCGCGCGGTCCAGACGCTGACGCCGTACGCCCCCCGGCGGTGCGCGCAGAGCACGCGGAAGGTGCCGAGCGCGTCGATCGCCCGGCGCCCGTCGCCTGCCCGCGCGGCCGCGATCACCGCGCGGGCGGCGGCGACCGCGCCGTCGCGCACGGGCGCGAGCGCCGGCTGCGCCGCCGGATCGCCGACGTCCACCGGGATCCACCGCACGTCCTCGTGCTGCGCCGTCAGCGCGGCGATCACGGCATCGCCGTCGCCGGCGCGGATCGCGGCCGCGAGCTCGTCGATGCCCGCGCCGTACCGGTACACGTGCTCGAGGACGACGACGCCCTCTCCCCCGGCCCGCACGATGTCACCGAGGACCGCGCCGGCCTCGATCGAGGTCAGCTGGCCGGGGTCGCCGACCAGCACGAGCCGCCCCTCCGGCCGGACGGCTTCGATCAGCCGGGCCATCAGCGAGAGCGAGACCATCGAGGTTTCGTCGACGATCACGACGTCGTGCGGCAGCCGGTTGCCGCGGTTGTGGCGGAAGCGGCTGTGGCTGTCGGGCCGCCAGCCGAGCAGCCGGTGTAGCGTCGAGGCGTTGAGCGCGAGCAGCAACTCCCGGATCGCGGGTGACACGTCGAGCGTCGCCGCCTCGGCGTGGACCGCCTCCTCGAGCCGCGCGGCTGCCTTGCCCGTCGGCGCGGCGAGCGCGACCAGCGGCGGCGATGCCCCGGCGGCCTCGGCCTGCTCGGCGATCAGCGCGACGATCCGCGCAACCGTCGTCGTCTTCCCCGTCCCCGGCCCGCCGGCGACCACCGCGAAGCGCCGCCGCACCGCGGTCGCCGCCGCCTCGCGCTGGAGCGTGTCGCGGGACGCGCCGGACCGCGGGTGATCGGGCGCGCGCGGCGGGGCAGCGCCGCCAGGCGGGGCGGCGCCGCTAGGCGGGGTGGCGTCGGCAGCTGGGGTGCCGTCGGCAGCTGGGGCGGCGCCGGACGGGGCGGCGACGGTCGGGCGCGAGGCGCCGGCCGAGGAGGCGACATCGCGCGGCGAGGCGGCCGCAGCCGGAGAGGCGGCGTCGCCCGGCGCGGCGCCATCGGCGGGCCTCGAGGCGTCAGCCGAGAACGCGACGTCGCCCTGCGGGGCGGGGCCGGCGGGGCGTGAGGCCCCGGCCGAGGACGCCACGTCGCCTGGCGGGGCGGCGCCGGCGGCGCGCGGGGTGTCGAACAGGCGGGTGAGGCCGTCGATGAGGGTGGGTTCGGCGATCGATTCGGCGGCGCCGAACGCGAGCAGGTCGGCGGCGACCTGGCGTTCCTCGC
>JBIOTP010000370.1:0-4403 GCA_044865965.1 Solirubrobacteraceae bacterium | reverse complement strand
ACGCGTCGCTGGCGCTCGTCGGCGGCGTGGAGTCGATGTCCCGCGCGCCGTGGGTGATGCTCAAGCCCGAGAAGGGCTTCCCGCGCGCGCACGAGACGCTGCACTCGACCACGCTCGGCTGGCGGATGGTCAACCCCAACATGCCCGGGCAGTGGACGATCTCGCTCGGCGAGAGCGCCGAGAAGCTCGCCGAGATGTACGAGATCTCGCGCGAGGCGCAGGACGAGTTCGCGATCCGCAGCCACCGCCGCGCGGCCGCCGCCTGGGACGAGGGCTTCTACGACGACTGGGTCGTCCCGGTCCCCGACACCGAGCTCACGCGCGACGAGGGCATCCGGCCGGACACCTCGATGGAGAAGCTGGCCAAGCTCAAGCCCGCGTTCAAGAAGGACGGCACGGTCACGCCGGGCAACGCGTCGCCGCTCAACGACGGCGCCGCCGGCCTGTTCGTCGGCAGCGCGCGCGGGGCCGAGGCGGCGGGCCTCGAGCCGCTCGCGCGGATCGCGGGCCGCGGCGCGTTCGCGGTCGACCCCGACGTGTTCGGGATCGGCCCCGTCGAGGCCGCCAACCGGGCGCTCGAGCGGGCCGGCATCGGCTGGAAGGACATCGACGTCGCCGAGCTCAACGAGGCGTTCGCGTCGCAGTCGCTCGCCTGCCTCGAGGAGTGGAGCGAGCTCGATCCCGACAAGCTCAACCCGAACGGCGGCGCGATCGCGCTCGGGCATCCGCTGGGCGCGTCGGGCGCCCGCATCCTGGGCACGCTCGCCCACACCCTGCGCCGGCGGGGCGGCGGCTGGGGCGTCGCCGCGATCTGCATCGGCGTGGGGCAGGGCCTGGCGATGGTTCTGGAGGCGCGGTGAGCTACCGCCGCGACGATGCATCGCATCCGCCGCTGGACTGGCCGGACTACAAGTCCACGCGGCTGCGCGCACCCAAGCGGCCGCTGCGGCCGATCGTCCAAACGCTCACCGAGATCACCGGCCCGCTGCTCGGCGAGGGGCGCATCGGCGAGCTCGACCACGACCTCACGCGCCAGCACGAGGGAGAGCCCCAGGGCCAGCGGATGATCGTCCACGGGCGCGTGCTGGAGGACGACGGCCGGCCGGTCCCGAACACGCTCGTGGAGGTCTGGCAGGCCAACGCCGGCGGCCGCTACTTCCATCGCAACGACCGCTGGCCGTCGCCGCTCGACCCGAACTTCAGCGGCTACGGGCGCTGCCTCACCGACGCCGGCGGCCACTACCGCTTCGTCACGATCAAGCCCGGCGCGTACCCCTGGGGGAACCATGCGAACGCGTGGCGGCCCGCGCACATCCACTTCTCGCTGCTCGGACGCGCCTTCACCCAGCGGCTCGTGACGCAGATGTACTTCCCGGACGACCCGCTGTTCTTCCAGGACCCGATCTTCAACTCGGTGCGCGACCCGAAGGCCCGGGAGCGGATGATCTGCGCGTTCGACTACGAGAGCACCCAGCCGGAGTGGGCACTGGCCTTCCGCTGGGACATCGTGCTGCGCGGCCAGGAGTCGACCCCGTTCGAATGACGCTCGGGACGACCCCATCGCAGACCGTCGGCCCGTTCTTCGCGATCGGGCTGCCGTGGCCGGACGGGCCGTATGTCGTCGAGGCGGGCACGCCGGGCGCGATCTGGCTGCGCGGCTCCGTGCTGGACGGCGCCGGCGATCCGGTCCCCGACGCGCTCGTGGAGACGTGGCAGGCCGGCCCCGACGGCCGGTTCGACGGCGGGTTCCGCGGCTTCGGCCGCTGCCCGACCGACGACGAGGGCCGGTGGCAGATCCTCACGTTCAAGCCCGGCCCCGTGGCCGGGCCGGACGGGACCACGCAGGCGCCGCACATCGACGTGTCGGTGTTCGCGCGCGGGCTGCTGAACCGCGTCGTGACCCGCATCTACTTCGCCGACGAGCCCGAGGCCAACGCCGCCGACCCGCTGCTGAGCACGCTCGGCGACGAGCGCGCCACGCTGATCGCGCAGCCGAGCGACGACGGCTACGCGCACGACTTCCGCCTGCAGGGAGAGAGTGAGACCGTCTTCTTCGCGATCTGAGCTGTTCGCCGGGGTCCTGGCGCGCGGCGCGGTCGCCGACGCGGTCGGCGACCGCGCGTGGCTGCAGGCGATGCTCGACGCCGAGGCCGCGCTGGCGCGCGCGCAGGCCGCGGCCGGGGTGATCGCGGCGGCCGACGCGGAGGCGATCGCCGCCGCCTGCGACGCCGACCGCTTCGAGGCGGCCGAGATCGGCGCCGCGGCCACCGGGATCGGCAACCCCGTCGGCCCGCTCGTGAACGCGCTCCGGGCGGCCGTGGACGGCCCCGTGCACCGCGGCGCCACCAGCCAGGACATCCTCGACACCGCGGCCATGCTCGTCGCCCGCCGCGCGCTCGCGCCCTTGCTCGACGACCTGGCGGGCGCCGCGGAGGCGGCGGCGCGGCTCGCGGCCGAGCACCGCGACACGCCGATGGCCGGCCGGACGCTGCTCCAGCAGGCGGTCCCGACCACATTCGGCCTGAAGGCGGCGGGCTGGATGACGGGGCTTGACGAGGCGCGCGCGCGGCTCGCGGAGCTGCGCGAGACGCGGCTTGCGGCGCAGCTCGGCGGCGCCGCCGGCACGCTCGCCGCGCTCGGTGAGGCGGGGCTGGAGGTGCGCGAGCGCTTCGCCGAGGCGCTCGGGCTCCCCGAGCCGGCGCTGACCTGGCACACGCTCCGCGGGCGCATCGGCGAGCTCGCCGGCGCACTCGGCGTCGCCGCCGGCGCCGTCGCGAAGGCGGCGCGCGACGTCACGCTGCTCGCCCAGACCGAGGTCGGCGAGGTCCGCGAGGGCGCGGCCGGGGGCTCGTCGGCGATGCCGCACAAGCAGAACCCCGTCGCTGCGGTCGCCGCCCTCGGCTGCGCCAAGCGCGCGCCCGGGCTCGTCGCGACGCTGCTGGCGGCGATGGAGCAGGAGCACGAGCGCGCGGCCGGAAGCTGGCACGCTGAATGGGCTCCGTTCTCGGACCTGCTGGGCGCGACCGGCTCCGCGGCGGCGTGGCTGCGCACGTGCCTCGAGGGCCTCGAGGTCGACGCCCGGCGGATGCGGGCGAACCTCGACGCCACGGGCGGGCTGCTGATGGCCGAGCGTGTCGGACGTCGCCTGAGCGAGCGCGCGATGGCCGACGAGCGCCCGTTCGCCGAGGCGCTGGGCGACCACCTCGACGCCGCGGAGGTCGAGCGGCTGCTCGATCCCACCACCTACCTGGGGTCGGCGGGCGCGCTCGTCGACCGCGCGCTGGAGGCCCGCGCACGAGCATGACTTCAGACGACCCCCGCTACGAGGCCGGGATGAAGGTGCGCCGCGAGGTCCTCGGCGACGAGCACGTCGACCGCGCAACGGCCGCCGCCACCGACTTCTCGCGCCCGTTCCAGGAGTACATCACCCGCTCCGCGTGGGGCGAGGCGTGGACCCGGCCCGGGCTGGACCGGCGCACCCGCAGCTGCATCACGCTCGCGATCCTGACCGCCCTGCGCGCCGAGAACGAGATCCCGATGCACGTGCGCGCCGCGCTGCGCAACGGCCTCACGCCGGAGGAGATCCGCGAGGTGCTGCTGCACACGTCCGTCTACGCGGGCGTGCCGGCCGCGAACAGCGCGTTCGCGCTGGCGCAGAAGACGCTCGCCGAGCTGGGAGCGATCGAGGCGCCGTGACCGAGCCGCGCGGCGCGCACTTCGTGCAGTCGCTCGAGCGCGGCCTGGCCGTCATCCGCGCGTTCGGCGCCAGCACGCCCGAGCTGACCTTGAGCGAGGTGGCGCGCGCGACCGGCCTCACCCGGGCCGCCGCCCGCCGCTTCCTGCTCACGCTCGCGGACCTCGGCTACGTGCGCACGGACGGCCGGCGCTTCGCGCTCACGCCGCGCGTGCTCGAGCTCGGCTACACCTACCTCGCGAGCCTGACGCTGCCCGAGGTGGCCGAGCCGCACCTCGAGGCGCTCGTCGCCGAGGTGCGCGAGTCGTCCTCGATGTCGGTGCTCGACGGCGAGGACATCGTCTACGTCGCGCGCGTGCCCACCTCGCGCATCATGCGCGTGTCGATCAGCGTCGGGACGCGCTTCCCGGCGTATGCGACCTCGATGGGGCGCGTCCTGCTCGCCGGCCTGCCCGAGGAGGAGCTGGCCGCCCACCTCGCGCGCGTCGACCTGCGGCGGTTCACGCGGCGCACCGTCACCACCCGCGAGGCGCTGCGAGCCGAGCTGGACCGCGTGCGCGAGCGGGGCTGGGCGATGGTCGACCAGGAGCTCGAGGAGGGCGTCCGCTCGCTCGCCGCGCCGATCCGCGACGCGAGCGGGCAGGTCACGGCGGCGATGAACGTCTCGGTCCACGCGAGCCGGTGGACGCTCGAGGCCGTTCGCGGGGAG
>JBIOTP010000369.1:0-2693 GCA_044865965.1 Solirubrobacteraceae bacterium | reverse complement strand
TAGTCGGCGCGCAGCGGCAGCCAGTGGTCGGCCGTGAGGCTGGCGGGTTCGGTGCGAGAGCAGAAGTCGGCGAGGATCGCCGCGAAGCGCTCCGGGTCGTGGTGGTGGGGCATGTGGCCGGCGCCGGGGAAGAGCTCGAGCCGGCTCGAAGGCATCGCCTCGTGTGCCGCGCGGCCGTGGGCGGGCGGGATGATCGAGTCCCGCTCGCCCCACACGATCAGGGTCGGCAGCACGGCCGCGAGATGCAGGCGGTCCTGGGCGCTGACGCGCTGGCCGCCGGTGTCGATGACCGCCCGCAGCGTATGCAGGAACGCCTGGCGCGAGCCGCCGTTGTCGAGCGAGCCGAACCCGCGCGCGAGCACGCCGATGTCGCCTTTGGGCGCGATCCGGCCCTGACGCAGTGCCGCGGCGATACCGGTGCCGATGCCGCGGACCCCGCGCGAGGTGAGCAGCGGGAGCACCCAGTCGGCGCCGGGCAGCGCGGCGGCCCGCAGCAGCAGGTGCACCTCGCGCCCGAGCCCGCCGCTCGAGACGAGGACCAGCCGCTGGCAGCGCTCGGGGAACTGGTAGGCGAACTGCATCGCGATCCCGCCGCCGAGCGAGTGCCCGACCACCGTCGCGCGCTCGCAGCCGAGCGCGCTCAGGAGGTCGCGCACGCCGCTGGCGTGGGCGCCCAGCGAGTAGTCGCCGCGCGGGGTCGCGGAGTGCCCGTGCCCGAGCAGGTCGGGCGCGATGATCGTGAACCGCTGCGCGAGCGCGTCCGCCACGGGCTCCCACGTCTCCGAAGAGTTCGTGATTCCGTGCAGCAGCAGGAGGACGGGGCCGCTGCCGGCCGTCCGGTACGTGACCGAATGGCCGTGCAGCGTCAGCTCTTGGACGTCGAACGTCACGTGGGATGCCAGCCGCCGTCGAGCAGGATCGATTGGTTGGTGAGGTAGCCGTAATGCGCGCCGGTGGAGGCGGCGACCGAGGACAGAAGCACGATGCGGCCGAAGCCGCGCTCGATCATGCCCGGCAGGACCCGGCGCGCGAGCAGGAACGGCGCGCGCAGGTGGACCTCCTGCATGCGGTTGCACTCGTCGAGGTCGATCTCCTCCAGTCGGCGCGGCGGCGTGTTGACGCCCGCGTCGGCGACGAGGATGCCGACCGGTCCCAGCGCCGCCTCGGTCTCGTCCACGACGCGCTCCGCGGTCTCCGGCTCGCCCAGGTCGCCGCCGACCGCGATCGCGCGCGTCGGGAGCTCCGCGGCGAGCGCCTGGGCAGCTTCGCGATCGCGGCCGTAGCCGACCGCGATCTCGTGTCCGTCGGCGGCGAGCCGCAGGGCGCTCTCGCGGCCGATGCCGCGCGACGCTCCGGTGACGAGCGCGATCACACGATAAGACGCTAGCGCGACCGCCGCACGCGGTAGCGCAGGCTCATGAGCCCGCCGGTCCGAGTGGTCTCGATCAGCTCGAGGTCGACGCGGCCCGAGCCGGGCGAGAACGCGATGCCCTCGCCGAGCAGCACCGGGGCGACGTGCACCAGCACCTCGTCGACCAGGCCGGCTTGGAAGGCCTGCGCGGCGACGTTGGCGC
Source organism: Solirubrobacteraceae bacterium (assembly GCA_044865965.1). Classification (GTDB taxonomy): domain Bacteria; phylum Actinomycetota; class Thermoleophilia; order Solirubrobacterales; family Solirubrobacteraceae; genus Solirubrobacter. The sequence goes on along the minus strand of JBIOTP010000369.1, from coordinate 1,119 downwards.
CGAAGAGCTCGACGGTCTTGCCGCCCGCCGCCGCCTTCGCGGTCGCCACGACGTCGCGGATGTCGCCCGAGATCACGGTCACGCCGTCCGGCACGTCGAGCTGCTGGTGGGTGAGGACGAAGATCGGGCCCGACCACGCTCCGCCGTACGGCGCCTCCGTCGGCTTGCCCGTGTCGCGCTCGCCGACGCGGTAGGTGTTGCGGCCGGCGACGATCGCCCCAGTGGCGAGCATCACATCGCGCGCGCCCTCCGGCGCGGCGTGCTCGAAGATCCAGTCCATCTCGTGCTCCGGCCCGGCGATGTAGCCGTCCAGAGACATCGTGCGGTGTACCAGCACCGTTCCGTTGCTCATGTCAGGGCAAGACTGGCCCGTCGGTCAGGATTCATCGCTCAGCTGACCGCGCCGAGGAAGCAGGCGGCGGCCATCAGCGCGCCGACGGCCGCGAACTCGCCGCCGAGTGCCAGGCCGGCGGCGAGGAACACGGCCGCGAAGACCATCGAGAACGTGCGCTTGAGGGCGTCCATAGTCTTCCGGGTGTTCGGCCTCGCGCGGGCGATCTTCAGTCACATTCCTGCGGCCGCGTGGCATCCGTGAGCGCCGTGGGGTTGTGCGGCCGCGCCGTGTACTGAACTACAAGCAGGTAAGGCGGAGCGGAGGTCTCGCGCGGGCTGTCCGCGGGCGGCGTGGTCGGCCATCTTCGCCGCGCGCCGGGTGTCGGGCGCTCCTGCTGTTTGTGTGGGTGGGGCGAGGTCGTCACACCGGCCGTGGCATCGGTGGGCGCCGTGGCGTCATCGAGCCGGGAACGGCGGGCTTGTGGGGAGGGGGAGTTGGTGAGCCGGCGGTGCCTCGCGCCGTCGTCCCCCGCGTCGACCGGCTCTGCACCCGTGGCCTGGTGCAGGGAGACCGACAGGTACGGGCCACGGAGATGCAATCATGGCCCGCACTCACCGCTCGATCATCGTCCGGGAAGCGCGTGTGGTCACTGAGGTGCTCGACCTCCACCTGCAGCGCCGGGTCCTGGCAGATCTCGCGCGCCTCCTCGAGCCGGTCCTGCGCGCGCTCGGTGTGGCCCGCGAGCCACGCCGCCTCCGCGGCGGCGAACAGGCGCCCGGCGCGCT
>JBIOTP010000368.1:0-5286 GCA_044865965.1 Solirubrobacteraceae bacterium | reverse complement strand
CGCAGCGCGTCCAGCACGGCGCGGAAGACGTCCAGGTCGCCGTTCCACACCGTGCCGAACGTGACGTAGACCGTCGTGGGCCGGGGCTCCGGCGCGGCCGGGGCGGATAGCGCGGTGAGGCGGACCGGGACGGCCCGCAGGTCGCGGATCGCCTCTCGCTGCAGCGACGGCGGGCACGCGTCGGCGTAGAGGTGCTCGAAGAGCCCGGCGCGCGGATGCGGCTCGAGGCCCGCGGCCTCCCAGTGCGGGGCCGCCGCCGCGCCGGCCCGCGCGGCGACCTCGAGCGGCACCAGCGGCCCGAAGCCCGCCGTGACGTAAGGGATTCCGGCCTCGGCGGCCGCGATCGGGGCGGCGAGCTCGGCGGTCTCGTGCACGATGACGTCCGGCGCCCAGTCCTCGACGATCGCCCGCAGCGCCTGCAGCCGCGGCGGCAGCTCGAGCCCCACGAACAGCTCCACGTAGAACAGCGTCCGGTGCTCTTGCGGCGGCAGCGTGCGGAAGCGCGGGAAGCGGCGCTCGAACTCCGCCCGCGCCTCGGGGCCGGGGCCGGCGGGATAGGCGGCGAAGCCGCGGTCGCGGGCGTCCGACAGAGCCGGGTCGGCGGTCGCGAACGCGACGCTGTGGCCGCGGCCGGTGGCCGCGGAGGCGAGCGGCAGCAGCGGGTGCAGGTGACCGGTCAGCCGGCGGCAGGTGAACAGGACGCGCACGCGCCGATCCTCTCGCATGCCGGCCGGCGCTTGCGTGAGAGTCCGGTTACGTCAGAGTCCGGCGAGGCGCGCCGACGGCCCCGGACAGGACGAGCGGTCCGTCAATGCCCGGCCAGGCGCGCCGACGGCCCGGGACAGGACGAGCGGTCCGTCAATGCCCGGCCATGCGCGCCGACGGCCCCCGACAGGACGAGTCGGTTCGTCAAAGTCCGGCCATGAGCGCCGACAGTTGGAGCCCGGGGCAGTACGAGCGGTTCGGCGGCGAGCGGGCGCAGCCGTTCTGGGACCTGCTCGCGCTCGTCGCGCCCGTCGAGGCCGGGGCGGCCGTGGACCTCGGCTGCGGGACCGGCGAGCTGACCGCCGAGCTGCACCGGCGCAGCGGCGCCGCGGAGACGGTCGGGGTCGACAGCTCGGCGCGGATGCTCGAGCGCGCGGCTCCCCACGCCGGCGACGGGCTGACCTTCATCCAGGCAGACATCGCGGACTACGAGCCGGCGGGCCCGCTCGACGTCGTGTTCTCGAACGCGGCGCTCCACTGGCTGCCCGACCACCCGCGCCTGCTCCGGCGGCTGCGGTCGTGGCTGGCGCCCGGCGGGCAGCTCGCGATCCAGATGCCGGACAACATGGACGCCCTCACGCACCGGACCGCCGCCGAGGTCGGCCGCGACCCGCGCTTCGCGCCCCACCTCGCGGGCCGGGACCGGCGCGGGGCGCTGCTCTCCTCCGAGGAGTACGCCGTGCTCCTGCACCAGCTCGGCTTCGAGCGCCAGGTCGTCGTGCGCCGGGTGTACGCCCACGTGCTGCCTAGCCGCGACGACGTCGTGGAGTGGTTCCGCGGCAGCCTGCTGACCGAGTACGAGCGCTACCTGCCGCCCGAGGCGTTCGCGGACTTCCTCGCGACCTATCGCGCGACGCTGCTGCCCCGGCTCGACGACCGCCGGCCCTACCTGCTGCCGTTCCCGCGGTTGCTCATGTGGGGGCGGCTCGCGGCGGGATAGCCGCTTGGCGGGTCCGGCGAACTTCTTGCAGGTGAAGGGGAGCCCGGAGGGCCTCGTCGCACGCGAGATCGCGCGCCCACACGGCGCTCTTCGCGCGGACTGTTCGTTTTGGCGCCGAGCCACTCCAGGCTCCCCCTCACTTGCAAGCTGTTCGCCCGACCCGTCGCGGCGGCGGAATCACGGAATCAAAAAGACGTCTACCGGCGCTCGCTCGGCGCGATCGGGACGTGGATCCCGAAGCGCATGCCGGCGAGGCGGATCGCGAAGCACACCGCGGCGCCGAGATCGCGAAGCACACCGCGGCGCCGAGATCGCGAAGAGGCCGCTGGAGCTGCCCGCCTCGTGCGCCGCCGCGATGATCGCGGCGCCCAGGAGCGCCGGGATCGCGTACAGCTCGTGGCGCAGGACGCTGGGGACCTCGCCGAGGAGGACGTCGCGCACGAGGCCGCCGCCGATGGCGGTGACCGCCCCGAGGATCGTCGCCTGCACGGGCCCGAGCCCGAAGTCGATCGCCTTGCTGACGCCGGCGACGCAGAAGACGGACAGCCCCATCGCGTCGAAGAGGAGGATGCTGCGCTGCGCGCGGTCCAGGGCCGGGCGGGCGGCGAAGCCGATCAGCCCCGCCGCGCCGGCGGCCGCGAGGTAGCGCAGGTCGCGGAAGGTCGCCGGCGGGACGCCGATCAGCAGGTCGCGGATGATCCCGCCGGCCAGGGCGACGACGGCGGCCAGCGCCACCACCCCGACCAGGTCCAGGCGGGCGCGCACGCCCGCGACCGCGCCGCTGAGGCCGACGACGAACGTCCCGGCGAGGTTCAGCCAGAGGATGAGCGTGGGGTCGAACCGGGCCGAGACGACGATGTCGACCGCGGGCACAAGCACCTGTGCCGCGCGAGGCTAGTGGCCGCGGCCGGAGGTTCAACGCATTCCGGCGGCGCCGGCTCGCGCCGGCCGGAACCACTGGCGCGGTGCGGGTGGACGCCGGCGTCGCCGCCGGCGTCCATCGCGGGAGGGCTACTTGAGGAGCTCGCGCGCGGTCGAGGCGTAGACCTTGCCGACCTCGCGGGTGAGGTTCGCCTGCGCGTGGCCGACGGTGCCGAGCCAGTCGATCGGGCTCGAGTCGGCGACCTTGTCCTGGTAGTCGGCGACCGCCTTCACCGTGGTCTCGTACGCGTCGAGGAACGTGCCGCCGGCCCTGCGGCCGAAGTCGAGCACCTGCTCGTTGACCTCGCGGATCTGCTCGGCGGCGGCCTCGGCCTCGTTGGCGGCGGTCTTGGTCTGGGTCTGCGTCGGCATCTCGGGCTCCTTTGCTCCGGATTGACTTGCTGTGCTAGCAGCTTAGCGCTTGCCTAGCAAATTTGCAAGCACGAATCTTGCAAGCGCTCCGGAACCGCCGTATGCTCGCCCCATGGCCCGGTTCCCGTCGCTCGGCGAGGTGATCCGCCGCCAGCGCGAGCTGCACGAGCTCTCCATGCGGCAGTTCGCGACGATGGCCGGGATCTCCAACCCATACCTGTCGCAGATCGAGAACGGGCTGCGCGAGCCGTCCGAGCGCGTGGTCGACGCGATCGCGCGCTCGCTGGAGACGTCGGCGGACGCGCTCTACGAGCAGGCCGGCCTCCACCGCCGCGACGAGGACGACGACGACACGGGCACGCGCGAGGCGATCGAGGCCGACGACCGTCTCACCGGCCGCCAGCGCCGCGCGCTGCTCGAGGTCTACGACACCTTCATCGCGCTCAACCGGCGCGGCGGCTGAGAAGATCCGCATCGCGCTACACGGCCGTCCAGCCGCCGTCGACGGCGAGCGTCTGCCCGGTCACGTAGGTGCTGGCCTCACTCGCGAGGAACAGCAGCGCGCCGTCGAGCTCGCCCTCGCGCCCGTGGCGCCCGATCGGCGCCCGCCGCGCGACCCACTTGTGGCCGCTCTCCTCGGCGAACATGTGCTCGGTCATCTCGCTCTCGAACCAGCCCGGAGCGATCGCGTTCACGCGGATGCCCTGGCGCGCCCACTGCGCGGCCAGCTCGCGCGTGAGGTTCACGATCCCGCCCTTCGAGGCCGCGTAGCCCGCCTGCGGGATCTGGCCGACGCCGACCAGCCCGAGGATCGAGGCGATGTTCACGATCGCCCCGCCCTGGCCGTGCTCGAGCATCGCGCGGGCGGCGCGCTGGGCGAGCGCGAACGGCGCCACCAGGTTGATCGCGAGGACCTCCTGGAAGCGCTCCAGCGGCTCGTCGAGCGCCGGCTCGGCGTCGACCGCGCCGGCGTTGTTGACGAGCACGTCGATGCGCCCGTAGCGCTCGAGCGTCGCGTCCACCGCGCGCTCGATGTCGCCCGGCGCCTGTAGGTCGCAGCCCACCGGAAGCGCGTCGTCGAGCTCCGCGGCGAGCGCCTCCAGGCGCTCCACGCGGCGCGCCAGCAGCACGACCTTCGCGCCTGCGGCGTCGAGCACGCGGGCGAAGCGCGCGCCCAGCCCCGAGCTCGCGCCCGTGACGATCGCCACCTTGCCGTCCAATCGGAACCGGGCCAGCGGGTCGAGCCCGGTGCCCGTCATCTCGCTCTGCATGTTCATCCCTCCAGCCCCGCCTCGCGGCGTGCCCTCGCCACCAGGCCGGGCACGCCCTCGCCCATGGCGGCGAACCACGGGTCGTGCTCGTTGCCGGACAGGAAGCGCTTGTAGCTCTGTTCCAGGAAGATGGCCGACTTCCAGACGGCCAGCACGCGGTACCAGGCGAGTCCGTCGACCGAGCGACCGGTGAGCTCGGCATAGCGCGCGGCCAGCGCCTCGCCGTCCGGGAATCCGTCCTCGCGGGTCACCGGCTGCAGCTCGGTCATGACGGTGCCCGGATCGCCACGCTCGGCGAGGTTCGCGCAGAGATAGCCGACGTCCGCGAGCGGGTCGCCGAGCGTCGCCATCTCCCAGTCCACCACGCCGAGCAGCCGCACCGGCGGCATGCCCGCGTAGATCAGGTTGCCGATCCGGAAGTCGCCGTGGACGACCGTCGCGTCCCCGCTGACGGGCAGGTTCGCGCGCAGCCACCCGGTGACCTCGTCGAGCCCGGGGAGCTCGCGCGTGCGGCCGATCTCCCAGAGCCCGGCGAAGCGGCGGATCTGACGCTCGAGGTACCCCTGCGGCCGGCCGAGGCCGCCGAGCCCGTGACCCTCGTAGTCGACGGCGTGCAGCGCCGCGAGCGCGGAGATCATCTGCTGCGCGAGCGCCGCCCGGTGGGCGGGGTCGCGCAGGCCCGGCGGCGTCGCCGCCGTCAGCGTCACGCCGTCCAGGAACTCCATCACGTAGAACGGCACGCCGAGCAGCGACTCGTCCTCGCACGTGGCGAGCACGCGCGGCACGGGCACCTCGGAGCCCTCGAGGGCGCGCAGGACCCGCGCCTCGCGCAGGACATCGTGGGCGGAGGGCGGCAGCGGCGGGCGCGGCGGCCGGCGCACCACCACGCGCGTGTCGCCGCGCGTGACGCGGTACGTCACGTTTGAGTGGCCCTCGCCGACCTGCGCCGCCTCGAGCGGGCCCTCGCCGAGGCCGTGCGCGTCGAGGAAGCGCTCGAGCGGCTCGCGCACGAGCAGC
>JBIOTP010000367.1:0-8443 GCA_044865965.1 Solirubrobacteraceae bacterium | reverse complement strand
CGCCCGCCGCGCCGACGATCTCGTTCGGCTTCATCGACCGCCGCGTGATGACGGCGGTCGAGCGCGTGGCGGGCTCCGACCCTGACCCGGGCGACCCGTTCCGCGGCCTCTACATCTCCGACGAGGTCGCGCTGCGGCTGACCAAGGGCGAGTCGGTGTCCGACGCCGACGAGCGCCTCGGCGCCGTCGTGCAGTCGCTCGGGCTGGACCTGCTGGAGGCCGCGGTGCTCGCGGTCTGCGCCGCGGCCGAGCTCAACCCGCGCTACGGCCGCCTGTACGCGTACCTGCAGGACGACGTCACGCGCAAGCTCCCGAGCCCGCGCCTCGTCGGCCAGCTGCTCGAGGGCGAGGGGCTCTCGCCGGCCGACGTGATGGGCGCCTTCGACGCCGACGGCCGGCTGCGCCACCTCGGCGCGATCAAGCTGCTGGGCGACGCGCAGACTCCGCTCGCCGAGCGCCCGGTGAAGGTCGCCGACCGCCTCGCGGCGGCGCTGCTGGGCGGGCGCATGGACGAGCCGAGCGCGCCCACGCGGCTGCGCACCGTGCCGCTGCCGGGGCACGCGCCGGGGCGCGACGAGGCGGTGGAGATCGTCACCGCGCTGCTGGCCCGCCCCAGCCACCTGCCGATCGTGATGGCCGGCCCCGACGCCGACTCACTGCTGGCCACCGCCTACGGGCGGCCGCTGGTGGCCGTCCACGTGCGCGACCTCGACCAGCGCGACGTGATGGCCGAGGCGGCGCTCGTGTCCGCGCTCGAGGACCGCCCGATCATCTTCGAGGGGCTCGAGGACATCGAGCCGGGCGAGCGCGGCCGGCTGCTGCGGGCGATCGACCAGCGTCCGGAGCGGACGGTGCTGGCCGCTCCGACGCGCTCGGCCGCGCTGGCATTGGGCGAGCGCACGGTGCTGCTCGTGGAGGCGGCCGCTCCCTCGTTCGCCGAGCGCCGCCAGGCGTGGGCGGATCTCACCGGCTCCGAGCGGACCGGCGACGTCGCGGCCAAGTTCCGCCTCTCGATGAACCAGATCGTCGAGGCGGCGGAGGTCGCGCGGCTGGCCGCCACCGCGCGCGGCGCCAAGGAGACCGAGCCGCAGGACCTCGACCTCGGCGCCCGCCAGGCGTCGTCCTCGCGCCTCGGCGAGCTCGCCGCCCGCCTCCCGCCCGGCTACCGCTGGGAGGACCTCGTCGTGCCGGAGCGCCAGCGCGTGCTGCTGCAGTCGATCTCGGCCTACCTGCGCCACCGCGACCGCGTGCTGTCGGACTGGGGCTACGAGCGCACGGTCGCGCGCACGCAGGGCCTGAAGGTGCTGTTCGCCGGCGAGTCCGGCACCGGCAAGACGATGGCCGCGCAGGTGATGGCCGCCGAGCTCGGCCTGGAGATCTTCCGCGTCGACCTCGCGACGACGGTCTCGAAGTACATCGGGGAGACCGAGAAGAACCTCGACCGCATCTTCGGCGCCGCCGAGGGGTCGAACGCGATCCTGTTCTTCGACGAGGCCGACGCGCTGTTCGGCAAGCGCTCGGAGGTCGGCGACTCGCACGACCGCTACGCGAACATCGAGGTCGCGTACCTGCTGCAGAAGATGGAGGGCTACCCGGGCGCGGTCATCCTCGCCACGAACTTCCGCCGCAACATCGACGACGCGTTCGTCCGCCGCCTGGACTTCGTGATCGACTTCCCGTTCCCGGAGGCCGAGGACCGCCGCCGCATCTGGGAGCGCGTGCTGCCCGAGGAGGCGCCCAAGGCGCCCGACATCGACCTCGTGTTCCTGTCGGAGAAGTTCAAGCTCTCCGGCGGCGCGATCCGCAACTGCTCGCTGGCCGCCGCCTTCCAGGCCGCCGACGACGACGGCCCGATCGAGATGCGCCACCTCGTCCGCGCCGTCGCCCAGGAGTACGGCAAGCAGGGCCGCCTGACGCTCGAGGCCGACTTCGAGCGCTTCCACGAGGTCATCCGCGTGGGCGGCGGCAAGACCAACGGCAAGTAGTGGAACAAATCGGAATGTCCCGGCGTCTTGCCGGAAGATGGGATCGCTACGGCTCGAGCAGGAACAGGCGCGCCAGCTCCGTCAGGTTCGTGTCGAGGTCCTCCGCGGTGAGCTCGAGCCCGGTCCGGGCGTGGAAGTCGGCGAGGATCGCCGCGCGGTCGCGCGTGCCGTCGAGCAGCGTGATCAGCAGCCGGGCGGCCGGCTCTTCCATGCGCACGGTGGTGTAGGCGAGCGACGTGAGCGAGGGCCCCTGCCGGGCCTGCCAGCGCGCGAGCGGGGAGGCGACCGGGCGCTCCCCGGGCTCCTCGGCGGCGTGCAGCGGCACGGCGTGCGGGATCAGGCGCTCGCGCCGGAAGCCCTCCAGCAGCGCGTCGCCGAGCGCGCCGGCCTCGGCGCCGAGCGCCGCGCGCAGCTCCTCGAAGCCCATCGCGCGGGGGAGGCGCCGGTGCAGCTCGCCGAAGGCCTCGGCGGCGAGAGCGCCCTCGGGCGGCTCGGCGTGTGGACGCGCGGCCCAGTGGAGCCGGGTGGCGTGCTCCGGCGCGGGCTCGGTCTCGACCGGCGCGCCGGCGCGGCAGAGCACGGGCTGGCGGAAGTGGCGCGCGATCAGCAGGTCGCTGAAGGTCTCGAAGCTCACGCGGTCGCCGCCGGCGATCTTCCACACGTCGGCCACCACATCCTCGGGGAGCAGCTCGCTGCGCAGCCCGCTGAGGTCGGCCTCGCCGACGAACGCGAGTCCGTGGCGCGCGGCGTGGGCCGCGAAGTCCGCGAACCACACCGGGTCCCAGTCGTCGGCGAGATCGTCGTGGACGAGCCGGTACAGCGGGCCGTCGGCCAGCGGCGGCACCTCGCGCTCGAGCACCGCGCCGAAGGTGTCGGCCTCGGTCGCGCGCTGCTCGTTGAGGAACTTGTAGAGCTCCTGCGCCTTCGCGGCGCGCTCGAGCGGGTCGTCGATCCCGCGCGCGTGCCACAGGCCGATGTCGCGCAGCATGCGGCGGAAGTAGCCGCCCGGGTACGCGTTGAACGAGACGTAGCCGAGCCCCTCCGGCGCGAGGTGGGCGGCGACGCTCGCCATCAGCGCCTCGCGGGCGTCCGGCGGCACCCATGCATAGAGGCCGTGCGCGATGACGTAGTCGAACTCGCCGAGCGCGCCCGCGGTCAGCTCGCGCACGTCCCCGTGGCGAAGCTCGAGGTTCGTGAGGCCGACCTCGGCGGCCGCCGCGCGGCCCTCCTCGATGGGCGCCGCCGCGAGGTCGACGCCGACGGCGCGTACCCCCGGCGTGGCGGCCGCCATCGCCATCAGGTTCCCGCCGGCTCCGCAGCCCAGCTCGAGCACCCGCGCGCTCTCGGGATCGGGCGGCGTGAGCCCGTGCAGGATCGCCACCGTCGCCAGACGATTGGGGTGCGTCTGCGCGTACGGGTAGTTCGAGTACCTCACTTCGTCGTAGGGCGTGCTCATAAGGACTGCATTTTTCACACGGGCGCCCGCGGCGCGGTTAGGGTCGGCCCGTGCTGACCGTAGATGTCCCGCTCAACACCATGCTCGCGGATCTCGACGAGACGATCCGCGCGCTCATGCGCTCGGAGCTCGAGCGGCACGGCTTCGAGGGCGTCGACATCGCGTTCGACGCGCCCGCGCGCGAGTGGTCGGGGCAGCTCTCCAAGCCGGCCGTCAACCTGTTCCTGTACGACCTGCGCGAGGCGGAGACGCTGCGCACGAGCGAGTGGTCGCGCATGCAGCGCGACGGCCGCACCTTCGAGGGCCGCCCGCCGATGGTCATGGAATGCTCCTACGCGGTCACCGCGTGGACCCAGGCGGTCGAGGACGAGCACCGGCTGCTCTCCCAGGTGCTCGCGATCCTCTACGCGTTTCCCGAGCTGCCGCAGGACAAGCTGAACGGCCGCCTCGCCAACGGCTCCCAGGCGTGGCCCATCAAGGCCCGCATCGGCCAGGGGAAGGGCGAGAAGTCCGACTTCTGGAGCGCGGTCGGCGGTCAGTACAAAGTGTCCCTCGACTACGTCGTGCGCCTGTCGGTGGAGTCGGGCGCCCGGCTCGAGCGCGGGCCCGAGGTCCGCACTCAGACCGTGCGTACGCGGCTGGCCGACGGGCCGGCGCGCGCCGTGGTCGAGATGCACCGCTCCGTCGGGCGCGTGCAGGACAAGAAGGGGCAACCGATCGGGGACGTGTGGATCACGCTGCCGGACGTCGGCAGCTGGACCGCGAGCAAGGCGGACGGGCGCTTCCGGTTCGACCGCCTGCCGCCGGGCCGCCACCGTCTGCTGGCCCGGACGCCCGACGGCCGCCAGGCCGACGCGCACATCGTCGTCCCCGGTGCCGGCGTCGACCTCGTGATCGACGGCAAGAAGGGATGACCGATTCGGGAGGCACGGATTGCCCGAATGGCTGCCCCGCAGCCCCTGGCCCGCGGGGACGCGGGCGGAGAAGGTTGGACCATGGCCAGTGAGCTCGGTCCCCGCGTCCTGCTCGGCAACCTGGGCCCGATCATGCGGGTTGGCATGAATCGCGTCCTGAGCGAGCAGGGCTGCCACGTCGTCGGTCAAGAAGACCGACCCAGCGCCATCGTCGGGGCAGCCCACCGGCTGCGCCCCGACATCGTGGTGCTCGACCTCGACGGAGGGTCGTCGCACGAGCTGGCTCAGCTCGTGCGCGGAGCCTCGCCCGAGACCACCGTCGTGCTCTGGGCACGGGAGGAGGACTTCATGGAGGTCCTCGAGCCCGTCTCGAGCGCATCGCGCCTCGTCTCCGCCCCGATCCTGGAGCGGCTCCGCGGCGAACTCAGCAGCCAGCACGTACACGAGTGAAGGAGTGACATGCCCACGTACCTGACTCCCGGCGTTTACGTCGAGGAAGTCCCATCCGCGAACAAGCCGATTGAGGGCGTGAGCACGTCCATCGCCGCGTTCGTGGGCCTCGCGCCGGGTGGGCCGGTGAACACGCCGATGCGGATCTCGAACTGGACCCAGTTCGCGAAGATCTTCGGCGATCCCAACGAGCCGGACAACGGCCCGTTCATGGAGGGCGCCTACCTCGCGCACAGCGTCTACGGCTTCTTCCAGAACGGCGGGAACCTGTGCTGGGTCGTCCGCGTCGGCGACGACGGCGGCTCCAACGGGGCGGGCGCGCAGGCGCGCGCGGCGCTCCCGGCGGCGGCCGACTCCGGCGTCGAGGCGTACAGCGCGGTCGCGCTCGAGGCCGGCAAGGAGGACGTGAAGGTCGAGGTCGTCGAGGAGCCCTCGGCGGGCGAGAACGCCGACCAGACGTACACGGTCCGCGTGACCTCCGGCGCCGACAAGGAGGAGTTCACCGGGCTCAGCCTCAAGAAGGGCCGCAACAACCTGGCGACGAAGGTCAACGCGCAGTCGAAGCTCATCAAGATCGAGGAGACCGGCGCGTCGCTGCCCGAGGCGCAGCGCATCCCGGCCGCCGGCACCTACTCGCTGTCGGCCCCGTCGATCGACCCGAGCAAGGTCAAGCCCACGCACTTCGAGGGCGACGTCGCGCGCCGGCGCGGCATGGGCGGCCTGGCGGCGGTCGACGAGATCACGATCGTCGTGATGCCCGACATCATGACCCTGGCCGGCGAGGACGGCGACGACGCCCAGGTCCGCGACCTCCAGGGCAAGATGATCGCCCACTGCGAGAACTCGGGCGACCGGATGGCGATCCTCGACTGCCCGCCGGACATGCTCCCGCAGGAGATCCTCGAGTGGCGGATGAACACCGCCGGCTACGACTCCAAGTTCGCCGCGCTCTACTACCCGTGGATCGAGGTGATGAACCCGCTGACGAACCAGGCGATGATGGTTCCGCCGTCGGGTCACGTCGCCGGCCTGTGGTGCCGCACCGACTCCACCCGCGGCGTCCACAAGGCGCCCGCCAACGAGGTCGTGCTCGGCGCCAACGGCCTGGGCTTCCAGGTCACCGGCCCGGAGCAGGGCGGCCTCAACAAGGTCGGCATCAACTGCATCCGCGCGTTCCCCGGCCGCGGCATCCGCGTGTGGGGCGCCCGGACCATGTCGAGCGACCCGGAGTGGCGCTACATCAACGTCCGGAGGCTCTTCAACTTCGTCTCCGAGTCGATCATGGAGGGCACGCAGTGGAGCGTGTTCGAGCCGAACGACGAGAAGCTGTGGATCCAGCTCCGTATCGCGGCCACGAACTTCCTCACGCGCGTCTGGAGCGACGGGGCGCTGTTCGGCTCCACGCCCGGCCAGGCCTTCTACGTGAAGTGCGACTCCGAGACGAACCCGCCCGAGGTCATCGAGGCGGGCCAGGTCATCTGCGAGATCGGCATCGCCCCGGTCAAGCCGGCCGAGTTCGTCGTCTTCCGCCTGAGCCAGTTCAGCGGGGGCGAGGGGTCCGCGGTCGCCGAGTAGTCGAAGTCAACGCCTAATCGAAAGGAACGACCGGCATGCCGGCCAATGACAAGGAAGCACACGTCCCAATTTGGTTCACCTTGAAGATCGGCGGCGCCGAGGCCGCGGGCTTCTTCAAGGAGGCGACGGGCTTCGACTCCGAGAGCGAGGTGACCGAGATCAAGCGGTCCATGCCCAACGGGCGGACCGACGTGATCAAGGCCATGGGCAACACCAAGTGGGGCGACATCGAGCTCAAGCGCGGCGTCGATCAGGACAAGACGCTGTGGAACTGGCGCAAGATGATCGTCGACGGCAAGCTCAAGGAAGCCCGCAAGGACTGCACGATCACGATGCTCGACTACGAGGGCTCGCCGGTCGTGACCTACTCGGTGATCAACGCGTGGCCCAAGAAGTACACGGGCGTCGGACTGAAGGCGGACTCGAACGAGGTCGCCGTCGAGGGCCTGACGCTCTGCCACGAGGGCTTCGAGATCCAGTAGGCCTCCGGCAGTGACCGACGGACACGCATTGAAGTCGGAGTACGCGTTCACGCTCCCGCGCGGGCTCGTCGACGCGGCCGGCAACGTGCACCGAGAGGGCACGATGCGGCTGGCGACGGCCCGCGACGAGATCGAGCCGCTGCGGCAGCCGGAGGTGCGCCAGAACGAGGCGTACCTCTCGGTCCTGCTGCTGGCGCGCACGATCACGCGGATCGGGGAGTTCACCGAGATCACCCCCGAGCTGATCGAGGGGCTGTTCGCGGCCGACTTCGACCACCTCCAGCGGCTCTACGAGCGGATCAACACCGACGGAGAGGCGGTGGGGGTGGTCGCGTGCCCGGCGTGCGCCAACGAGTTCGAGGTGGACCTCACCGAAATAGAGGACGGGCGCCTGGGGGAATGACTCGGCCGTCCCCCGAGGAGCTCCTCGCGGAGACGGCCCGGCTCGCGTATCACCTCCACTGGCCGCTCGACACCATCCTCGACCTCGAGCACGCCGACCGCCGCCGGTTCCTCCGCGAGGCGGACGCCCTTGCAGGCCTGACCACAACCGAGTACCAGGACCACTACTGACCGATGCCCGATACGCCGCCCGACCAGCCGACACCCCGCCGCCCGCCGGTGCGGATGGGGTTGCGCGTCCTCTCGCGCCACACGGCGGGGCGGGCCGGCGGACAGCAGCTCGCGCACGCCGTCACCGAGGCGCGCGCACCGAAGCACCTGGCCGCGTCGGTCCGGCTCGCCGAGCCGGCGCTGCCGCCCACGCTCGCGCGCGCGGCGCACCCGGCGCCGCCCGCGCCGCCTGCGCCGCCTGCGCCGGCGTTTGAGTACCAGCCTGAGGCGCCGGCGCCCGCCGCTCCGACCGTCGCGACGGCGCCGGCCGCGCCCGAGGCTTCTCGCCCCGGTTGGGCGCCGACGTGGATGAGCGACTTCGCCGCGCAGTGGATGTTCGGCGATCAGGGCGCCGCGCAGGAGGGCCTCGTCTCGATGAGCGCGGCCGAGAAGATGCCCGAGCCGACGAAGGAGGAGCGCATCGCGCGCTTCATCGCCCGCGGCGGCCTCGAGCGCTCGCGCGGCGCCCGCATCGTCGAGGGCTCCGGCACCGGCCCGATCTCGCGCCAGCAGCTCGGGCTGGGCGAACAGTCGCCGGCGGAGTCCGGCGGCGAGCCCACCGGACCCATGAAGATCTCCCGCACGCCGGCGGCCGCGGCGCCGCCCACGAGCACCGAGGTGCCGGCGCCCGAGGCCGAGCCGGCCCCGCGCCGCCGCCTCGCCCGCGCCCCCGCGACGGCCCCCCCGTCCACCACGCCCGGCGGCCCGTCCGTCGCGCGCACCCCCGCGCGCGGCACCGCCGCGCCCGCCGGCCCGACCGTCGCGCGCAGCGGGGCCCCCGACAGCCCTGCCGGCGGCGGCCCGGCCGGCCGCACCGCGGCGCCCACGGCCGGCCGCACGCCCGCGTCCGACGCCCCGGCCCTGTCCGGCCCGACGATCGCGCGCGCCCCCGCGACTGACAGCCCCGCCGCGGCGGGCGGCGCCACCCCCGCCGGCCCGACCGTCGCCCGCACGTCCGCGGCCGGCGGG
>JBIOTP010000366.1:0-12071 GCA_044865965.1 Solirubrobacteraceae bacterium | reverse complement strand
CGCCGAGCAGCGCGGCGATGTCATGGCCGTCCACGTCGCGCACCTCGAAGCCGAAGCTCGCCCACTTGTCCGCGAGCGGCTCGAGCCGCTTGGTGTCCTCGGTGCGCGCGCCCTGCTGGAGCCGGTTGCGGTCGACGATCGCCGTGAGGTTGTCGAGGTCGTAGTGGGCGGCGGTCATCGCGGCCTCCCAGTTGCTGCCCTCCTGCAGCTCGCCGTCGCCGAGGACGACGAAGGTCCGGTAGGGGAGGTCGCGCAGGCGGGCGGCGAGCGCGCATCCCACGGCCACCGGGAATCCGTGGCCGAGCGGCCCGGTGTTCGTCTCGACGCCGGGCACCTTCGTGCGGTTGGGGTGACCGTTCAGCGCCGACAGCGGCGCCATGAACGTGCCGAGCTCGGCGCGCGCGAAGAAGCCGCAGTGGGCGAGCGTCGCGTACAGCGCGCCGGCGCAATGCCCCTTGCTGAGGATGAAGCGGTCCCGCTCCGGACGGCCGGGCTCGGTCGGATCCACGTCCAGCACGGCCCCGAACAGCGTGACGAGGATGTCCGTGACCGAGAGGTCGCCGCCGACGTGACCGAGGCCGGCGCCCCGGATCATCGTCAGGACGCTGCGGCGGACGCCGGCCGCCAGCTCCTCGAGCAGCCCGACGCGCTCCTCCTCGCCCGCGTTGCCGAGCCGCCCGCGGAGCGCGCTCCATTCGTATGCCGTGGGGATGTCTGCAGAGAGCATGCGTGAATAATCATTCACTCTTGAAATTCCAGTCGAGCGGAAGATACACCATGTCAAGCAGCTTGACAAGAATTCATGCAGGGCTGAATATCTATTCATACCTCCACCCCACTGCTGCGGCTGATGGCCAAGGTCGCCCGGTTGTACTACGAGCAGACGCCGAGACGAGCAGGTACGACCCGACGACCTGGAAGTACGAGACGGAGGGGCAGTTCGCGAAGACCGACATCGACCACCCGCGCTCGGTCCTGAACCTGATGCGCGAGCACTACCGGCGCTACACGCCGGAGATGGTCGAGCGCATCACCGGCATCCCGCGCGACGAGTTCCTCCAGGTCGCCAAGCTCGTCGGCGCGCGCCGCGAGCGCAACCGGCGCGACGCGGCCGGGGGGGAGTGGCCATGACCGAGCACTTCGCGGGCGCGCCCGAGTGGACCTGGTACATCCTGTTCTACTTCTTCCTGGCCGGGCTGGCGGGGGGCAGCTACTTCCTCGCCGTGTTCCTGCGCCATTGGGGCACGCCCGCCGACGAGCCGACGGCGAGGCTCGGCTTCTACGTCGCCCTGCCCGCCACGCTGATCTGCCCGATCCTGCTGACGCTCGACCTCAAGAAGCCGCTGCGCTTCTGGCACATGCTCGTCAACACCACGCCGGACGGCTTCGGGCTGAACTTCAACACCGGGACCCCGATGTCGGTCGGTGTCTGGGCACTGCTCATCGCCTCGGTCTTCGCGCTCGTCTCGTTCCTCGACGCGCTCGAGCGCGACGGGCGGATCAGCGGCCGGCGCGCCGGCGTCCTCGCGGGCCGGGTCTGGGACGTCGCCGGGGCGGTCGTCTTCCTGTTCATCGCCGGCTACACCGGGGTGCTGCTCGCCGTCTCGAACCAGCCGATCTGGAGCGACACCTGGGCGCTGGGCGGCCTCTTTCTGGCCTCGGGCCTGTCCGGGTCGGCCGCGCTGCTGCTGTTCCTGACGCGCTACCGGCGCGACGCGGAGCCCTCGCGCGGCTTCCTGGAGGTTGGCGAGCGGGTGTTCGCGGGGCTCGAGCTGCTGCTGCTCGTGGCGCTCCTGCTCACGCTGATCGGCGACGGCACGCTGGACGAGGCGTTCGACCTGCCCTGGATCCCGCTGTGGCTCCTCGCGCTGGCGGGGATGCTGCCGGGCCTCAGCGGCCTCGCCACCAGCCGGCTGAGGGCGACGCCGGGCGGGGCGGCGGCGCTGCAGCGGGCGCAGGCGGCGACACCCGCGCTCGTCCTCATCGGCGTGCTCGCGCTGCGGGCCGCGATCATCTTCAGCGCGCAGGCCTGAGTCAGTTCCCCGACCGCCGGCGGAGCACGCGCCGGTCGTCGGGCAGCCGCAGCGTCACGCGCGCGGCGTCGAGGTGCTCGAGCAGCGCCTGCGCGAACTTGCGGGAGGTGCCGAGCTCGTCGCGCAGGCGAGCGAGGGTCACGGCGCCCTCGGCCTCGACGATCGCCACCACGCGCTCGCGGACGGTGGCAATCGCGTCGGGGTGCGCGTACAGCGAGCGACCGATCCGCACGGCGCGCCCGACCTCGCGCAGGGCGGGCAGCTCGGCGGCCGCGGGCCCGAGCTCGGCCTCGCTGGGAGGCTCGTAGCCGGCGGCGCGCAGCCGCGCCTCCAGGGCGAGCGCGGCATCCGAGAGCGGTGGGGGCGCGGCCGGCGCGGGCGCGGCGGCGCACTCGGCGGCGGGCTCGATCGGCGGCTCGGGCTCGCCGCGGCGCAGACGCTCCAGCCGCGCGAGGACGTCGGGCCGCCGCCCGTGGCGCCGCGCGCGCGGGTCGAGCACGACGCCGCCGCCGAGCGTGTCGGGCGGCGCGAGGGACCGCACGACCACATGGTCGCCGGCGCGGGCGAGCAGCGGGCGCTCCAGGCGCAGCTGCCACAGGCCGTCACCGAGCGCCGCCATACGCGCCGGCGCTTCGCGCGTGCCGTGGTGCACGTGCACGCGCATGCCGTGCTCGGCGCCGCGCACCGACAGGACGGCATCGATGACGGTCGTCGGCTCCACGCTCCCCCGGGCGGCGAGCACGTCGCCGCGAGCGACCGCGCGCCGCTCGACGCCCACCAGGTTGACCGCCACACGCTGCCCGGCGCCCGCGCGCTCGACCGGCTCGTCGTGCACCTGCACGCCGCGTACGCGGACCTGGCGGCCGGCGGGCAGGAGCGTGAGCACGTCGCCGCGCGCCACGCTGCCCGACCACAGCGTGCCGGTGACCACCGTGCCGGCCCCGTGGATCGTGAACGAGCGGTCGACGTGCAGCAGCGGCTCGCCCGGCGTCGCGCCGCGACCCGGCAGGCGGGCGGCGAGCCGATCCAGCGCCGCCGCAACCGCGGCGACTCCGTCGCCCGTGCGCGCCGAGCAGGCGACCACCTCCAGCGGCCCGCCGCCCGCCATCAGCTCGGCCGCGTCCTGCGCGGCGAGCGCCGGGTCGGCGAGATCCGCCTTCGTGACCGCCACCACCCCATGGGTCACGCCCAGCGCGGTCAGGACAGCCGCGTGCTCCATCGTCTGCGGCATGACCCCGTCGTCGGCGGCCACCACCATCAGGTACATGTCGATGCCCGTCGCACCGGCGACCATCGTTCGCACGAACCGCTCGTGGCCGGGCACGTCGACGACCGACATCCGCCGGCCGCTGGGCAGCCGCAGCGGGGCGTAGCCGAGGTCGATCGAGATCCCGCGCGCCTTCTCCTCGGGCAGCCGGTCGGTGTCCACGCCGGTCAGCGCGGCGATGAGCGCCGTCTTGCCGTGGTCGATGTGGCCGGCCGTGCCGAGCGTCAGCGGTTGCGCCGGCGCGTTCGTGGCGTCCCGGCGCTGAAGCGGTCTCGATGTCGCGCGCTCGACGATGGCGCGATGTTGCCACGCCCCGGCCGCGGCGGCGCATTACGCACGCGCCGCCCAGTCGGCGCGCGGGTCGGGCAGCGGCGTGAGCCGCGTCTCGATCTCCGCGCGCCGGTCCTCGAGGAACGGGGGCAGGATGATCCGCGTCCCGAGCTCGTCGACCGACAGGCCGTCGACGGGGAAGCCGGGCTCGTCGGTGGCGAGCTCGTACAGGACGCCGCCGGGCTCGCGGAAGTAGAGCGAGTGGAAGTAGTGGCGGTCGACGTAGCCCGAGCTCGGGATGCCGGCATCCGACACGCGCTCGATCCAGCGCGGCAGGTCGGCGTCGGTCGTGCCCCACGCGACGTGGTGGACGCTGCCGGCGCTCTGGCGCCCGCGCTCGGCGGGGGCGGGGTCGAAGGCGATCCAGCCGCCGCGGTGGGCGCCGCGCAGCTCGAAGCGCTGGTCGTCGCCGGCGCGCGTCGCGCCCATGAGCCGCTCGAGCACCGCCGCCGAGCGGGCCGGGTTGGCGCTGTAGGCGCGCACGCCTTCGAACCCGCGGAGCGCCATGTCGGCGGCGACCTCGGGGTGGACCGCGACCAGCGGCGCGTCCCCCGACGCGTCGACGACGAGCTCGTGCGCGAGGTGCTCGGGGTCGGCGAAGCGCAGGCTGCCGGCGTCACGCTCGACCGCGACGCCCGCGGCCGCGAGCCGGTCGGCCCAGAAGCCGAGCGCGTCCCGCGAGCCCACGCGGTGGACGATGCGGTGGATCATGCCCGCCCCGGGCCGGCCGGGCTTGGCGTACGGGTACTCGAAGAACGTCAGGTCGGCGCCCGGCCGCGCCTCCTCGTCGCCGTAGAACAGGTGATAGACGCTCGGGTCGTCCTGGTTGACCGACTTCGCCACGAGCCGCATGCCGAGCACGCGCGTGTAGAAGTCGACGTTGCGGCGCGCGTCGCCGGTCACGGCGCTGATGTGGTGGATGCCTTCGAGTCGCATGGTCGCAAGCCCTTCGAGTCTCTTGTGGTTGTACCCGCAACGATATCATATAGTTGTACTTGCAACCAGATGCCTTGTCCGCGGAGTGACAAGCGAAAAATGTCCGGGTGCGAACCCCCAGGCCGTCGGAATCGATGTTCGCAGGACTAAAATCCCCTGCAAGGAGACGGAATGGCGGCCCTACACGCATGGACGGATGCACGGATCGACGATCTGGCGGCGGCGCTTCACCCGCTGCCGGTCAAGGTGGCCGAGTTGGCGGAGGCAACCGAGCAGCTCGAGCACGCGACCGAGTCGTTGCGGCGCGACCTCTCGGCGGAGTCGTTCTTGCTGCGGCAGGAGCTGGCGGCGGCCGAGCGGCTGCTCGTGCAGATCTCCTGGGGGCTGATCGCCGCGCTCGTCGGCGCCGCCGCCGCGCTGCTGGCAGCGCTCGCCTGAGCGCTGCGGTCGAACCTGCGACCGTCGAGCGCGCGGAGGGCGCGAACCCTCCGGCGACCGGAGCAGCCGCGCTTGATCCGGTGCAGCCGGCCAGGGCCGGCGCTGCCGGTCGGCAACGATATCAACCAGTCGTTTGGTAGGCTACGCGGCATGTCCGCTCTGACGATCGCGCCCGGCGCGACCCTGCCAGCCGGCTCCTACCGGCTCGGCGCCGACCGACACGACCAGCTGGTCGCAGCGCTCGGCGGCGTCGCGCCGCAGGACGGGAGCGCGCATCCGCTGGCGGCGTGGGTGATCGCCATGGGCGGCATCGGCGTGAGCATCGAGGCGCTGTTCGCCGCGGCCGGTGTCGCCATGGAGGACGGCCCCATGCTGGGCGCCTGCGAGCTCGCGCTGGAGCGGTCCCTCTCGACGACGACGACATATGCGGTGACCGGCGAGGTCTCCGCGATCGAGGAGAAGTCGGGCCGGCGGCTCGGGCGCTTCGACGTGATGACGCTGCGGCTGTACGTGACCGAGCCTCAGGGCGCGCCCGCGGCCACGTGCACGTGCTCGATGATCCTTCCTCGCCCGAACCAACCGGTCGTTCGAACTGCCTCTTGACGACCAACCGGTCGTTTGGTAATTTGCCCTCGGTCGCGCCCCCTCGAATGCCGCGCGACTCGGGAATGAGGAGAGAGACCAAAGTCATGCATCTCGGGGAGGCCTAGACGTGGGCCAGGACCTCGTCAACGTCGTCGTCATCGGCTCGATCTACACGCTGTTCGCGCTCGGCCTGACGCTGTCATGGGGCGTGCTGAACGTGCTGAACCTCGCGCACGGCGCGATCTTCATGTTCGGCGGACTCGTCGGCTATCTGGCCACGAAGGGCCACGCGCTGTCGCTGTGGATCGTGCTCCCGCTGTCGATGGTCGCCTGCGGCGCGATCGCGGTGGTGCTCGAGCTCGTCGCCTACCGGCCGATCCGGCGCCGCGTGGCCGACCTCCACTCGGCGGAGCTGGCCACGCTGATCGCCAGCATCGGCTGCGCGGCGGTGCTCGTCGCGGTCGCCGAGAACGTCACCGAGAACCAGCTGGTCGGGATCAACCCCGAGACGTTCGCGGTCAAGGCCGTGCACGTCGCCGGCGTGCGCATCACGAATCTCGAGATCGTCATCGTGATCGTGGCCGCCGTGCTGAGCGTCGCGCTGGCGCGCTTCGTCAGCGCCTCGCGCCACGGCCGCGCGCTGCGGGCGCTGGCCCACGATCCGTACGCCTGCGGGCTGCTCGGCATCTCGCCGGACCGCCTCGCCGCCGCCACGATGTTCGTCAGCGGCGCGCTGGCCGGCGCCGCGGGCATCCTGCTGGCACTGCAGCTCAACACGGTCGAGGCGCGGATGGGCGATCCGCTGCTGCTCAAGGCGTTCGCGGTGATCGTCCTCGGCGGCGTCGGCAGCGTGCGCGGCGCGATCCTCGCCGCCTTCGTGCTGGCGCTGGCGGAGACCGCCACCGACGTCTACGCGAGCACGAGCCTGCGGGACGCGATCGCGTTCGCGCTGATCATCATCCTGCTGCTCTTCCGCCCGCAGGGCCTGTTCTCCCGCGTCGCCTGGCAGCGTGCGTGATGAGCTGGCTCAGCGACAACGAGACGCTGATCCAGAGCGCGCTCGCCACCGCGCTGCTGGCCTACAGCTTCCAGATCGCGCTGCGCTCGGGCGTCTTCTCGCTCGCCGGCGTCGGCTTCTGGGCGATCGGCGGCTACGGCACGGCGTTCCTGGTCACCAAGCACGGCTGGGCCACGCTGCCCGCGATCGCCGCCAGCGTGGCGATCGCCTCGGTCGCCGGGCTCGGCCTGGCGCTCGTGCTCGGGCGCCTGCGCGCGCTCTACCTCGCGATGGCGACGGTGGCGTTCGTGCTGCTGATCCAGATCCTCGCCGTCAACTGGGAGGCGGTGACAGGCGGCGCCACCGGCCTGTTCGGCATCCCCGTGACGATCACGACCGGCGGCCTGACGGCGATCGTGGTGGTCGTCTCGGCCGGGCTCGCCCTGCTCGAGCGCGGCGCCCGCGGGCGCACGATCGAGGCGCTGCGGCTCGACGAGCAGCTCGCGCGCAGCGTCGGCGTCGACGTCGTGCGCGAGCGCGACCGGATCTTCGTCCTCAGCGCCGCCCTCGCCGCTCTCTCGGGCGCCGTCAGCGCGCTGATGTTCAACACGCTGAGCCCGGAGCAGGCCGGCTTCGGGCTGATCACGAGCGTGCTGATGATGGTCGTGATCGGCGGCGCGGCCTCGTGGTGGGGCGCGCTCGTGGGCGCGTTCATCGTCACGTGGCTGCCGGACGTCCTGCGCTTCGCCGGCGACTACCGCTCGGTCGTCCAGGCCGCGCTCGTCGTCGTCATCGTCGTGTACGCCCCCGAGGGAATCGTCGGCCTCGTGCGCAAGCTGCGCGGCCGCCTCACGGGCCGCCGCATCCCGGTGCCGACGCCGATCGGCGGCGAGCTGCCGCACGCCGCCCCGACGGCCGCCCACGAGGCGCCGCTCGCGGTCGCCACGCCGGTCGAGGAGGGAGAGTGATGGGCCGCCTGCTCGAGCTCGACGAGGTCAAGGTGCACTTCGGCGGCGTCAAGGCCGTCGACGGGGTGTGTCTGAACCTCGAGCCCGGCAAGCTGTACGGGATCGTCGGGCCGAACGGCTCGGGCAAGACGACGCTGATCAACGCGATCTCGCGCCAGGTCCATCTGACCGGCGGCAAGATCGCGTTCGACGGCGCCGAGATCTCTGGGCTGCCGGCCCACGCCGTCAGCCGGGCCGGCCTGGCGCGCACGTTCCAGTCGATCCGGCTGCTGCCGACGCTCACGGTGCGCGAGAACGTGCTGCTCGCGGTCGACCCGCGCAACGGGAGCTGGAAGACCAGGGGCGCAGCCCGCCGGCGCGCCGCCGAGGCCGCCGACGCGGCGCTCGAGCGGCTCCACCTCACGCGCGTGGCCGGCGAGTCGCCCGCCAACCTGCCCTACGGCACGCAGCGGCGCGCGGAGATCGCGCGCGCCGTCGCCGCGCGCCCGAAGCTGCTCATGCTCGACGAGCCGATCGCGGGCATGAACCGCGAGGAGCGCAACGAGATCGCCGAGATCATGAAGTCGCTGCGCGACGACGGCCTGACGCAGCTGCTCATCGAGCACGACCTGCGCGTCGTGCTGAACGCCTGCGACCACCTCTTCGTCATGAACTTCGGCCGCCTGGTCGCCGAGGGCGCGCCGCTCGAGACCGCCGCGCTGCCGGAGGTCCAGGAGGCATACCTGGGGAGGAGGCGCAATGGCGTCGCTTGAGGTCCACGGGCTCGTCGTCCGCTACGGGCACCTGACCGCCGTGCACGGCCTCGACCTGCGCCTCGAGCAGGGGCAGGTGGCGGTCGTGCTGGGCGCGAACGGCGCCGGCAAGACGTCGACCCTGAACGCGGTGAGCGGCGCCGTCCGCCCGGCCGGCGGCACGATCGCGTTCGAGGGCCGCGACATCACCGGCTGGCCCTCGCACCGCGTGTCGCGCGCGGGCCTCGTGCAGGTCCCCGAGGGGCGCCGGATCATCGGGCCGCTGACCGTCGAGGACAACCTCAGGCTTGGGGCCTATCACCTGCGCCCGAAGTCGCGGCTCGGCGGGCTGCTGCGCGAGGTGTACGACCTGTTCCCGATCCTGGACGAGCGGCGCGACCGCGCCGGCGGCCTCCTGAGCGGCGGCGAGCAGCAGATGCTCGCGTTCGGCCGCGCGCTGATGGCGCAGCCGAAGGTGCTGATGCTCGACGAGCCCTCGATGGGGCTCGCGCCGGTCGTGGTGGACACGGTGATCGACGCGGTCGGCCGGATCGCCGAGCGCGGGATCTCGATCCTGATGGTCGAGCAGAACGCGGCCGCCGCGTTCGAGCTCGCGAGCCACGCGTACGTCCTCGAGCAGGGCGAGCTGATCCTCGAGGGACCGGTGGAGGACGTGCGGCACGACCCGCTCGTCCTGCGCGCGTTCCTCGGCCTCGAAGAACCCGCGACGACCTGACCAAAGACCCAAACAGCCCGAGGAGGGTGAAGCAGTGAAGACACGTGCATGGTGGGCCGCCGGAGCGGTTGCCACCGGACTCCTTGTCGCCGCCTGTGGTGGAAGCGACAACGGCGGCTCAGCGAAGAGCGGCGGTGCGGCGAAGAAGTCCGGCACCGTCACGGTCGGGATCGTGCTCGACCAGACCGGCCCCGCCGGCTTCACCGGCGTCGAGGGCAAGAAGGGCATCGACCTCGCGGTCGAGCAGGCCAACTCGTCCAAGACCCTGGGCGGCGCGAAGCTCGCCGTCGACCTGCAGGACGCGGCCTCCGACCCCAAGCAGGCCACGAGCCTGATGACGAACATGACCAAGAAGGACTATCCGGTCCTCTCGGTCGGCATGACGAGCGGCGGCGCGCTCGCCGCGGCCCCGATCGCGCAGCGGGCGAAGAAGCCGCTGGCCGTGATCCTCGCCGGCGCGCCCGGCATCGTCGAGACCGGCGACCACGTGTACCGGGCCAACGCGCCGCAGCCCACGTACCACCACCTGCTGGCGACGCACCTCAAGAACAAGGGCGTCAAGACGATCGCGCAGGTCTACGACAACGACGTCCCGACGAACGTGACGCTCGCCAAGCAGACCTGGCCGCAGCTCGCGAAGGAGAACGGCTTCCAGATCACCTCCACCGACGGCGTGGCGGTGACGGCGACGAACTTCGGCTCGGTCGTGTCGAAGATCATGCAGGCCAAGCCGCAAGCCGTGCTCATGCACCTCACCGGCGCGCAGCACGTCACGTTCGCGACGGCGCTCAAGCGCGCCGGCTACCAGGGCATCATCGCCGGCGGCGCCGGCCTGAGCGCGGGCATCCTGAAGCCGATGGGCGACCAGGCCAACGGCATCCTGTTCCCGCTCGACTTCTCGGCGGGCACGAGCTCGCCGTCGGGCAAGCAGTTCGTCGACGCGTACAAGCAGAAGTACGGCGCCGACCCGAGCGTCTACGCGGCGGACGCCTACGACGCCATGCAGCTGGTCATCAACTCGCTCAAGCAGGCCGACTCGTTCACCCCGCAGGCGGTCCAGAAGGGCATGACCGCGGTCTCGCAGTCGGGCTTCGACGGGGCCGCGGGCAAGGTCACGTTCCAGAACCGCGACGCGCGCGTCCCGGGCGTCCTGATCGAGTGGCGCGACGGCAAGGAGAACATCATCCAGCCATAGCCGCGATCAGCTGCGTGAGCCGGTCGGGCGCCTCGTGGGGAACGAGGTGCCCGACCCCCGGCAGCTCCTCGTAGCGCGCGCCCGGGATCAGCTCCGCGAGCCGGCGGCCGTTGCTGACGGGCGCGAGCCGGTCCTCGGTCCCGTGCACGACGACCGTGGGGACGTCGAGCCGCGCGAGGCGCTCGGCGCGCCCCCAGCCCGCCATCGCCCGCAGCTGGTGCATGAGCATCACGCGCGGGGTCGGGCGCTCGACGGTCTGGCGCGTCAGCTCGGCGATCGCGTCGGGACGCCGCTCGGCGAACCCCGGCGCGGCCGCGAGCGTCCACAGGCGCCTGAAGTAGGAGTCGAGCGGCTCGCGCAGCGGGGGGCGCAGCAGCGTGAACGCGACGGCGAGGCCGGGCCGCTCGGTGAACTCCGGGGCGGGCGCGCGGGTCGCCACGAGGAGCAGGCCGCCGACGCGCCCCGGCGCGCGCAGGGCCAGCTCCTGGGCGATCATGCCGCCCATCGAGACGCCGACCACGGTCGCGCACTCGACCTCCTCGGCGTCCAGCACGTCGAGCACGTCGCCGGCGAGGTCCGCGATCGTGAACGGCGTGTCGGCGAACCGCGACCAGCCGACGCCGCGGTTGTCGGGGGCGATGACGCGGAACTGGGCGCGCAGCTCGCGCAGCCACTCGCGCGGCCACGCGTTCGAGGCCGCGCTCCAGCCGTTGATCAGGACGACGGCCGGCCCGCGGCCGCGGGCGCTCCAGTAGACGCTAGGTCTTCTCGTCAAGGCGCTCGGTGAGATCGCGGACGCGCGCCTCGAGCGCCGAGAGCTGGCCCTGGACGCGCCGCATGTCGCCCGCCGTGGGCAGGTTGTAGGCGTGCAGCACCCAGGCGGTCTGGCGCTCCACACGGCGGCGGACCTGAACCTCGAGCCGCGTGGCGGCGGCGATCGCGTCGGCGAGCAGCCCGTCGGCCGTGCGGCGCAGGCTCATGCCGCGAGCCTCCGTCGCATCACCTTGCCGGTCGCGGTGCGCGGCAGCGCGTCCACGAAGACCACCTCGCGCGGGGTCTTGAAGCGCGCGAGCCGCCCGTGCACGTGCGCCTTCAGCTCGGTCTCGGTCGGCGCCGCGCCGGGCCTCGGCACCACGAACGCCCGCAGCCGCTGCCCGAACTCCGGGTCCGGCACGCCGACCACGGCGACCTCGGCGACGCCGGGATGCGCGGCGAGCGTCTCCTCGACCTCGGCCGGGAACACGTTCTCGCCGCCCGAGACGATCATGTCGTCCTCGCGGCCGTCGATGAACAGGCGGCCGGTGCGATCCATGTGCCCGAGGTCGCCTGTGGCGAGCAGGCCGCCGACGGACTCCTTGGACCCGCCGCCGGTGTAGCCCTCGAAGCGCAGGGTGCTGCCCACCAGCACGCGGCCGGTCACGCCGGGCGGCACCCGCTCGCCGTCGGCGTCGACGATCCGCACGGTGACGCCGGGCGCGGGGCGGCCGGCGGTTCCCGGCGCCGCGCGCAGGTCGCGCGGCCCGGCGATCGTGCCGAGCGCGACCTCGGTCGAGCCGTAGAGATTGAAGAGGCTGTCCCCGAAGCGGTCCATCCAGCGGCGCGCGAGGTCGCCGGAGAGCGCCGCGCCGCCGCACAGCACGATCCGCAGCGAGGACGTGTCGTAGGCGTCGAGCAGCCGCGGCCGCAGCGCGAGGATGCGCTGGAGCATCAGTGGGACCACGACGAGCCCGTCGGCGCCGTGGGCGGCAACGGCGCGCAGCGTCTCCTCGGGGTCGAACTCGCGGCGGAGCACGATGGTGGAGCCGAGCGCGATCGAGACGCCGGCCGCGAACAAGCCGAGCCCGTGGAACAGCGG
>JBIOTP010000365.1:0-3430 GCA_044865965.1 Solirubrobacteraceae bacterium | reverse complement strand
CTCGGCGGCGGGGCGGAGGTGCCCGCGGACGACCGGGGCTAGATGGCGGTCCCGATCCTCAAGCAGGGCCGTTCCCGATCGCCTCGATCCGGTCCGGCCGCGCGGCGCGGTGCGGCTAGAGCTGTCGCGAGGACCAGAGCAGCGCGGCGAGGATCACCGAGGTCAGGCCGACCGCGAGGCCGACGATCCAGCCGGCCACCTCCTGGTCGACGAGCACCGCGCCCAGGATCACCGCGATGCCGATGACTCCGCCGGTGGCGATCACGCGCACGACGCCGCGCTCGACCCTCGTGCGGCGCCGCGCTCGGCCGGGCAGCATGCCCTGAGGCCGCTCGCGCCGCCGCGCCTCGCGCTCGCGGCGCCGGGCCTCGCGGGCAGACGGCTCGGGCTCGAGCTCGGTCGGCTGACGCTCGCGCCGCCTGCCGGTGTCGAGCGGCTCGCCGGGCTTCGCCACCGCGCGAGGACGCTCGTCGGATGCCTGACGCTCGTCGGGATCCGAGAAGGAGGTCACAGCACCAGGCTACCGCGGGCGCGCCGCGCCGACCCCGGCCCCGGCAGGCCTGAGACTTCTCCACGCGCCGCCAGCGCGGGCCTTGGGGACGATCCGTGCAGGATTGAACGCTAAGCCCGGTCCGGGCCGGGCAGCCGCCCGGGAAGGCCGGCACCGGCTCGCACGCGTAAGCCGCGCTGCACGGCGACTGGTGTTGCCAGTCGGCGCTCGCGGAGTGGGCGCAGTCGGGAAGGCGGTTCTGGCGCGCCGAGGCGCGCCAGAACCGTTCTCCGTGTTTCCGTCAGCTCACCGCGCGCCGCTCGGCGTCGGCAGCATCTCCGGGTAGCTGATGCGGTCAGCGGTGTAGAGCTCGAGCAGTCGCCCGATCTCGTCACAGTCTGCTTCCTGGTGCGGGAACAGGCCCGCTCCTTGGGTTGCTGTCCCCAGGGGCAAACTAGGCACGCCGGAGCCTCGCGCTCGGGAAGCGCGGCAGCCGCCTGAGGTCGAGGTGGCGGTCCACATCGCGGCGGCGACCGGGGTACATCGCGAACGCCAACGCTTGACGGCGGCCATGGAAATCTCCCCGTAGGCGGCCACCGAAAGTCCCCAGTGGCGGTCACCGGATCTCGCCATGGGTGGCCATCGGATCTCCCATCCTGACGGCGAGCTTGAGATCGATCGCGCCGCGTGCCGCAGTTATCAGGAGTTCCGTCACGCGAAGGGCTGACGTGATGAAACCCAGCGCGCGTCGGCGGCCGCGATAATCAGCAGAAGCGGCATTCCCAAGCGATGGTGCGCATTTCGATCCGGAGGTGTCCGATGATCTGCTTTCTCTCTGCCCGTCGCCTCAAGCCAGGCGCCTATGACGAATTCCGCCGAGCATGGGAGCCAGAGCGCTGGCCGGCAGAGGCCATCCGCGCCTATCACCTCCGCGGCCAAGACGACGCGAACCTGGTCGTGTCGTTCGGCCTCTACGACGGCAGCCTCGCCGACCGCGAACGCATCCGCGACGGCCACGGTGACGACGCGGGCCGTCTCGACCGGATCGCGCAGCACGTCGAGGAGACGCTCCTCGAGGGGGTGTTCGAGGTAGTCGAGGAGGTCGAGCCGGCGAGCGCGCGCGGCGACGCTGCGCCGAGCTAACCGATGTCAAGCGCGCGGGACGGCCGAAGGGGCCGACGCGCCGAGACGCTCGGAGGCATGCCGCGGTGAGGCCGTGGTAGACGACGCGGTAGCGCTCCGCGAGTCGTAGCAGCGTGGCGAGCTGCTGTTCCGTCGCGTCGTCGTGCAGGGTCAAAGATCCGCCGGACCAAGCGAAGGTCTCCTTCCGGAGGCACCGCGCCGCCGACCGGAATGTCCGGTGACCTCCGAGCACAGGCGGCCGCGGTTCGTGGCAGGCTTGCTCGCGCTGCATGATGAGCGAGCCGACCGAAGTGGGCCAGTTGACGGATGGGTGCGCGGCGGGATACGCCGCGCTGGAGCGTGCCACGTGGCGGGAGGCGCGCGAGGTGTTCGAGGCCGCGCTCGCTGAGCGGGAGTCGGCGGAGGCGCTCGAGGGTCTGTTCTGCGCGACGCCGGGTCGCCCCTACCGGGAACGCCCCGCGGGTGAGCATGCTCGTCGAACGCCGGCCGGCCGAGCCCCCGTCGATCTCGAGTCTCGGGCACGGCCAGCCGCGCGGCCGTGAGCGAGGAACCACAGAGGGCCCGCCGCGCGCGGGCCCCTCGTTAAGGACGGGAGTCTCGACGCGCTAGTAGACCGGGGAGACGTTCCGTGCGCTCGGCCCCCTCGGGCCGGACTCGATCTCATAGGAGACCTTGGCGCCTTCTTTGAGCGTCTTGAAGCCCTCGCCGGTGATGCTGGAGTGGTGCACGAACAGGTCCTTGCCGGGCTCGTCGGGGGTGATGAACCCGTAGCCCTTGTCGTCGCTGAACCACTTCACGGTTCCCGTCGCCATGTGCCCTCCACGGCGTTGTGTGCTGCGTACGCGCAGGATGCTATGCGCCACCCGCGGGCGCCGGCACAGCCTCGCCGGCTCGCAGCCCGAACCGAACGGCGGATGATCCTGGCAGGGCGCGCGCGCACGTCTTGCCCCGCGGACGCGAGCGACCCGGCCGCCGAGCACCTGTTGCCGACGGGCGTGCTTGGGTTCGCGGCGCTTCGGACGCCGGCGCGTGCACGCCCCGCGCGGTGTGTGTTGGCCGGTCGGCCGCGGCGGTGGTAGCGTCGGCGCGTCGCCGTGCAGGGGGACGAGGACACCGGTGGTCGGGTCGAGGGCGAGGCCGGTTGGCATCGTCTCGTGGTTGAGCACACGCGCGAGCTGATCGCGCTGCTGGACCGCGACGGGCGCTACGTGCGCGTCTCTCCCTCACATGAGGCCGTGCTGGGGTATCCGGGCGGTGAGCTTGTCGGGCGGCGCGCGCTGGAGTTGGTTCACCCCGATGACCGCGAGCGGGCGCGGCGCGCGCTTGGCGGCGGCGGCGAGGCGTTCCGCGCGCGCGTCTGCCACCGCGATGGCGCCTGGGTCGAGATCGAGGGCAGCGGCGCGGCGATCCGCGATGACGCCGGCCGCCGGCTGCAGGTAGCGGTCTGGCGCGACATCGCCGCGCGGGCGCGCGGCGAGCGCCGCGGCGATGTTCTGTCCGCGGTCGGCCGCGTGGTCGCCGCCGCCGGCACGCTGTCGGAGGCCGCGCCCGGGCTGCTTGGCGCGGTCGGCGCGACGCTGGGATGGGACGCCGGCGCGCTGTGGCTCGTCGACGCCGACGCCGATGTGTTGCGCTGCGTCGCCGTCTGGCCCGAGCGCGGGGTCGCGCCCGGTGCGCTTGCGGGCGTGACCGCTGCGACGACGTGCGCGCGCGGGGAGGGGCTGCCGGGGCGCGTGTGGGCGTCCGGCGCGCCGGCCTGGGGCGACTCCGGCGCCGAGGGCCGCGCCGCGCGGCGCC
>JBIOTP010000364.1:0-6958 GCA_044865965.1 Solirubrobacteraceae bacterium | reverse complement strand
CCGCCGCCGTGAGCCCGCACGGGGCCCACGGCGGTGGGGCTCAGCTCAGGCGACGCGCAGCGTGACGCGCTGCACGAACTGCGACGCGCCGTCGGTGGCGATCACCTTGACCGTGTAGATGCCGGGCCGCAGCGCGCGGCTCAGCCGCAGCCGCAGCGTGGCGGTCTTCGTGGACGCCTCGACGCGCCGCCCCGTGGCCCTCGCCACGAAGCGGGCGCCGCGCTTCACCGAGGCCCGCACGCTGGCGGCCTGCCCGCTGCGCAGGCGCAGCGTGAGCGTGCGTCCGCGCACGGAGGCGGAGCGGATGGCGAGCTTGAGGGCGGCCCGGGCCGACCCTCCCCGCCCCGCGGCGCCCGGCAGGCTGCCGACGCCCGGCGCCACCGCGCCGCCCTGCGTCGCCGTCCCGCTGCCGCTGCCGCCGCTGGCCGGCGCCGGCGCCGGCGACGGCGTCGCGGCGCCCGTCCGCGTGAGCTCGACGAGCGAGAACGCGGCGATGTCGCCGGTGTTCGGCGTCGCCGACTGGTGGTAGGTCACGAGGCCCATGTAGGTGCCGTTGTCGGCGACGTTCGCCCAGTTCAGGTGGAGCGTCGCGGTGCCGCCGTTGGTGACCGACACCGGATCGCCGGTCACCGTGATGCCCGGGCCGCCGGAGGCGTCGTCGGGCGTGGTGTCGCTGACCACCCAGGTCGAGAGGTCGTAGACCGACCCGCCCGTCCGGGTGGCGAAGCCGACCACCGCGACGGCGTACTTGCCGGCGGTGGCCGGGAACGGCACGCTGATCGACTCGTTCGAGTCCCCGCCGGCCGAGGCTGCGACGAGCACGCCGTCGGAGAAGTTCCCGTCGCCGTTCGGGTCGCGGTACAGGAACAGGTCGAGGTCGGTGTTGGGATCGCCGCCGTCGACGTTCGACAGCCGCGTCGAGATCAGCTGGGAGCCCGCCGGCACGGTCACCGGGTACAGCTGCGTGCCCGGGTCGGTGCCCGACGGATTCGGGTTGCCGGTCGTCGCGCTGATGCGCTTGCCGGCCTGGATGTCAGGCGTGGCCAGGCCCCAGCCGAGCCCGGACAGCGAGCCCGTGTAGCCCGTCTTGAGCGTGATGTCCTGCGAGCCCCCGGCGGTGCCGGTGCTCACCGACAGCTTCGTGGGCGGCGCCAGCGCGACCGGGTTGACCGAGATCGGGATCCGCACCTTGCGGGCCCCGCTCGTAAGCACCAGCGCGCCCTGAACATACGCGTCCAGCGGCGCGCTGACGTTCGTCAGCTTCACCGTGACCGCCTGCGTCTGGCCGGGCTTGATCGTGAAGAACTGCTCGGGGGAGACCAGCTCGGCGCGGACGCCCGGGATCGCCTCGAACGAGATCGTCCACCGCGTAGCGCTCGAGTCGATGCTCTTGAATACGCGCGTGGTCGTGTCGCTGCCGGCGACCTTGCTGAACGAGATCGACGCCAGGTTCAGGTCGCTCGACCGCAGCTTCGGGATGTCGCCGCTCACGATCGACGGGTCGACGAACTCCAGGTAGGACAGGTAGTCGTCGGTCGTCGCGTCGAGCACGAGCCCGGAGTTGGCCGCCTTGTTCGGGTCGATCTCACCCGAGCCCTGGTCGAACACGGTCGCCGGCGTGACGCCGTTCTCCTTGACCACGTTCGGGTTCGCGGTCTCCATCAGCTGCGACTTGATCTCCGCGGGCGACAGCGTCGGATGCGCCTGCGTCAGCAGGGCGCCCGCGCCGGCGACGTGCGGCGACGCCATCGACGTGCCCTGGATCGCCTGGAACACCTGGCCGGGCCGCAGCTCGGTCGTCGGCGCCGGCCGGTCGGCCGCGCCGGCGAGGATCTGCACGCCCGGGGCGACGACGTCGGGCTTCGCGATGTCGGGCACCGCGGTCTGCGGGCCGCGCGAGGAGAACGCCGCGACGACCTTCTCCTGGTTGTCGGAGTCGGCGCTGCCCGCCGTCAGCGAGGCCGACGCGTCGCCGCGCGCGATCGCGTCCTTGATGCGCCTGCCGTTGGTGTTGTTCACGTGGGCGCTCGGCACCCAGTGCGTATCGGTGTCGAGGTCCTGCGCGTCGGACGCGTTGTAGAGGATCATCCCCACGCCGCCGGCGCGCATGACGTTGTGGCTCTTGTTGATGCGCGCGTTGTTGCCGCGCAGGCAGAGCACGACCTTGCCGGCCACCTTCGCCGGGTCGAGCGTGTTGTCCATGCACAGCTCGGCGTTGGCGGCCGGCACGCCGGCTCGGGCGGAGTTGGCGGCGTCGGCGAGCGGCGAGTCGGGGAGCTCGTTCGTGACCGAGGCGCCCTTGACGCTGAACGGCTCGTCCGGGCGGGTGACGGTCACCCGCGAGGTGAACGCGCGGTGCAGCGTGTCGGCGCCGACCGTCGTGAGCCACGGCACCGAGGCCGGCGAGCCGACCGTGCTCGCGCCCGGGCCGGCGTTGCCGGCCGAGTTGGCGACGAACACGCCGGCGTCGAAGGCGCCGAGGAAGGCGGCGCCGTTGGCGTCGAGCACGCGCGAGGAGTTGCTGCCGACCGAGAAGTTGATGACGTCGACGCCGTCAGCGACGGCCTGGTCGATCGCCGCCACGGAGTCGACCGACGAGCAGCCGGCCGGCGACGTGACGAGGTTCCCGTTCCAGCAGACCTTGTAGGCCGCGACGTAGGAGCGCGGCGAGATGCCGGAGATGAGGTCGACGCCGAGGTCGTTGCCGTCGATCACCGGGTCGACGCCGTAGTTGCCGGCGGCGGTGGACGCGGTGTGCGTGCCGTGGCCGTCGTCGTCGCGTGGGGACAGGAAGGACTCCGGATCCAGGTTGTTGCGGCCAAATCCGTCGACGAAGTAGCGGGCGCCGATCAGCTTGTTGTTGCAGTCGGACGTCCGGAAGCCGGTACCGGCCTGGCACGCGCCGTCCCAGACCTCGGGCGCCTGGAACTCGTCGCCGATGTAGCCGTCCTCCGGGGTGTCGGCGAAGCTCGGGTGGCCGGGCTGGATGCCGGTGTCAACGACGCCCACGATCACGCCGGAGCCGGCGCCGTCGGCCGCCGCCGGGCCGCCGAGGGTGTTCCACAGGCCGACGACCGGGTCGGTCAGCCGCAGATAGGCCGCGCCGTCGCC
This sequence comes from Solirubrobacteraceae bacterium, assembly GCA_044865965.1. Classification (GTDB taxonomy): domain Bacteria; phylum Actinomycetota; class Thermoleophilia; order Solirubrobacterales; family Solirubrobacteraceae; genus Solirubrobacter. The sequence continues at coordinate 3,847 of JBIOTP010000364.1, read as the reverse complement.
GAACGGGCCGCCGAGGCGCTCGTCGGAGTCGTCCGTGGCGGGCTGCAGCAGCTCGTCCTCGAAGACGTTGGCGACGCCGGGCGACTTGCGCAGCTGGTCGGCCTGGTCGGCGGTCAGCTTCGCCGCGAAGCCCGCGAACGCGTTCCGGTAGCTGTCGATGACGGCCGGCCGCGCGCCGGACAGAAGGTCGAGCACGGCCTTCTGGCGCGACGCCAGGAACGCCCTGTAGTCGAGCCCGTTCGCCGAGTCGACCTTGAGCTTGCGTCCGGTCACCTTGGGACTCGTGCCCCTGATGCCCTTGACGCCGCCCGTGTATGAAGCGAGCGGGGCGTCCTTGAGCTGGACGATGTAGGTCTTCGCTCCCGCGGCCTGCGCGCCCGCCGGCAGCGCAAGGGCTACCGCGGCGACGGCGACCGCTGAGCGAACGAGGCGTCCTGGCCGGGCGCCACGCGATTCGTGCATGTACCTCTCCCCTTCTCATCCCGAGCCACGGAGACCCCAACCCCCGCGCTCTCGGGCTTGACGGCGGCACAGTATGGGTAGCGTTGGACAGCCACGCAAGGGCCATAACCCCGGGAAGCGGTCCCATGGACGAGAATTACTGGTTCGTCGACGCCATGAACGTCATCGGCGCGCGGCCCGACGGCTGGTGGCGGGACCGGGACGGCGCGGCGCGGCGGCTCGTCGAGGCCGTTCAGGCGTGGGCCGCGAGGGCTGGCGCGCAGACGACGGTCGTGCTGGACGGCGGGCCCGCCGAACTGGACGGGGAAGTCCGCACGGTGACCACCGTCGTCGCCGCGGGACGGGGTCCCGACGCCGCCGACGACGAGATCGTGCGCCTGCTGTCCGCCCGCGACGACCCGGAGCGGGCGATCGTGGTCACCTCCGACGCGACGCTCGCCGGCCGCGTCCGCGCCCTCGGCGCGCGCGTGCAGGGCGCCGGGGCGTTCCGCCGCGAGCTGGGCTACTAGCATGCGGGCGTGTGAGCGACGACGGGCTGCGCGCGAGCGTCGAGAAGATGCGCGAGGCGGGCGTCGCCGACGCCGCGATCCGCGCCTTCGAGCACTACTACCGCCAGCTCGAGGCTGGTGAGACCGGGCTGATCCCGGAGGACTCGATCGAGCCGGTGGCCGACCTCCCCGAGCTCGACGAGCTGCCCGGCGATCCGGACGCCGAGCACGAGGCGCTGCGGCGCGCGATCGTGCTGCGCCTCAACGGCGGCCTCGGCACGAGCATGGGGCTGACCGGCGCGAAGTCGCTGCTGGAGGCCAAGGACGGGCTGAGCTTCCTCGACATCATCGCCCGCCAGGTGCTCGCGCTGCGCACGGCGCACGGCGCGCGGCTGCCGCTGGTGCTGATGGACTCCTTCTCGACCCGCGACGACTCGCTGGCGGCGCTCGCGCGCCACCCGGAGCTGGAGTCCGAGATCCCGCTGGACTTCCTGCAGAACAAGGAGCCGAAGATCCGGGTCGACGAGCTGACGCCGGTCGAGTGGGAGGCGGATCCGGGCCTCGAGTGGTGCCCGCCCGGCCACGGCGACCTGTACACGGCGCTCGTCACCTCGGGGATGCTGGAGCAGCTCCTCGAGCGCGGCTACGAGCACGCCTTCGTGGCCAACTCCGACAACCTCGGCGCGGTGCTCGACCCGCGCATCCTCGCCTGGATCCGGGCCGAGCGGATCCCGTTCCTGATGGAGGTCACCGGCCGCACGGAGGCCGATCGCAAGGGCGGCCACCTCGCCCGCCGGCGCGAGGACGGCCGGCTCGTGCTGCGCGAGACCGCGCAGACGCCCGAGGAGGACCTCGAGGCGCTGCAGGACATCGACCGGCACCCGTACGTCAACACGAACAACCTGTGGGTCGACCTGCGCGCGCTGGACGCCGCGATGCGCGAGCGCGACGGCGTGCTGGGGCTGCCGATGATCCGCAACGAGAAGACCGTCGACCCGTCGGACAAGTCCTCGCCGGCGGTCTACCAGCTCGAGACCGCGATGGGCGCCGCCGTCGAGGTGTTCGAGGGCGCGCGCGCGCTGAACGTGCCGCGCACCCGCTTCGCCCCCGTCAAGACGACCGACGATCTTCTCGCGCTGCGCTCGGACGCCTACGTGCTGACCGGCGACGCCAAGGTGGAGCTCGTGCCCGGGCGCGAGGGGCGCGTGCCGTTCGTCGCGCTGGACTCCGACCACTACAAGATCCTGCGCGACTTCGAGGCGCGCTTCCCGGCCGGCCCGCCGTCGCTCGCCGGCTGCGAGCGCCTCGTGGTCGAGGGCGACGTGCGCTTCGGCCGCGGAGTGGTGGTGCGCGGCGACGTGACCGTGCGCGGCCCGCGGACGATCGAGGACGGCGCGGTGCTCGGGGGCGCGGAGGTCAGGCCCGGCGGGCCAGCGCGGTGACGCCGATCACGACCAGCGCGACGATCACGCCGATCCACACCCACTGAGTCACCGCGAGGACGACCACGCGCCGACAGTACCGGCGCGGCTTGCCCGTGCAAGCTGGCCGTCGGTCCAGTTTCAGGACAGTCTCACGACCGTCGCGCGGAAGCGGTCGGGCGTCCCGCGCAGCACGGCGAGCCGCGGGTCGGGGACGTCGAGCACGCGCTCCGAGGCGAGCCGCGCGAGCGGCCGCAGCCGGGGATCCTCGAGCACGGTCGCGAGCGCGCGGCGGTCGCCGCCGAGCGCCAGCGCGTCGAGATCCTTGGCGTGCGGGACCAGCACGCGCGCCGCGACGTCGGCGGCGGCCTCGAGCGCGACCCGCGCCTGCCCCTCGCGCCGGCGCTCGAAGCGCCGCTGGCTGGACCCGCCGGCGCGGTGGCGGCCGTGGACGGGCCGGGTCCCGACCTTCGAGTCCACGAGCCGCGTTCCGGCGAAGACCCCGGCCGCGTAGCCGCCGAGCCGGACGAGCAGCACGCCGACCACCCGCTCGCGCATGACGTGCTCGAGCAGCGGCGCGGGATCGAATCCCTCCCGCACGCCCGCGCGCGCGGCGAGCGGCGGGAACGGCGGCTCGCACGCCACCGTCGCTCCGTCGGCGCCCGTGAACGTCACGCGGCCGGGGCGGACCTCGGTCCGGATCGCGCCGCCGTGGCCCTCCGCCCAGCGCGCCAGCCAGCGCTCCAGCCGCTCGGGCGGCACCTCATAGGCTGTCGGCGGGTCGCTCAGGTCAATCTGGCGCGGATGTTCGCGCATTCCACGCAGGTCGCCTCGGGGATGAGGCCGGCGCGCATCAGCAGCGCGAAGATCTGGCACCCGAGGCAGAACGCGAACACGGACTCGAGCGTCGCGGCGATCACCAGCGCAGCGAGCAGCACGTCCGCGACCCCGGTCAGGCCCGCGAGCCAGAGGACCGCGCCGGCCGTCGTCATCGCCGCGCCCATCGTCTGCGCGAAGCGCTTCGGCGGGCCGGCGACCGGCTTCGGCGGGCCGAGCCGCGGCGCGACGACGCGCGTCGCGAGTTGCGCGAGCGGGCTGAGCGTCGGACCGGTGAGGACGCGCGCCCAGAAGCCGTAGGCGAGCGGGATCAGCAGCCACTCGCTCCCGCTCGCCAGCGCGACCGCGCCGGTCACCGCCACCACGCCGGCGACCGTGCGGGCGGCCTTCTCGTTCACGGTCCGCGGGAAGGAGAAGACATCCATCACGACCGATTTTAGGGGATTATGCGCCGAGCTCGGCGCGCAGCGCCGCGAGCTCCTCCCGCAGCTCGGCGATCTCACGCTCGATGCGGTCCAGCCGGTCGTCGCGGCGCGGCGGCGGCGGCACGACGACGGCCGGGGCGGCCGCGGCCGGCGCGGCGCCGGCCGCGGCGTCCTCGTCGTCGAGCTTGTCCGAGAGCCGGTGCCGGTAGCGCTC
>JBIOTP010000363.1:0-6447 GCA_044865965.1 Solirubrobacteraceae bacterium | reverse complement strand
CACGGCGCGCGCCTCAGCCCTCGCCGGTGGCGATGCCCAGGCGCTGGTCGATGCCCTCGACGCTGCCAGGGATGCGCAGCCGCTCGGCCTGCTCGGGGTAGTCGCTCGCGAGCTTGGCGAGCTCCGAGCGCAGGAACGCGAGGCCGGCGTCGAGCTGGGGCTCGCCGGCGTCAGCGCGCCGCTTGACGCCCATCGCGCGGTTCACGCGCGCCTGCGCCTGCGGCCACGTGTAGCCGGGGTCGATCTCGCGCCGCAGCTGCGTCCAGCGGCGGGCGAGCCTGTCGAGCGCGCGACGCTTGTGCTCGACGCGACGATGCGCGGGCACGGGTGTCGGCGGCGGCACCGGGCCGCCGACGCGCTCCCGGCGGACGAACTCGAGCACCGAGCGCAGGGCGCGTTCGGGCTGGCCGAGCTCGCGCAGCAGCCGGCGCGCGGCGTCGACCTCGGCGCGCGCATAGTGCACGCCGGCGACGATCATCCCGCCCGGCTCGACCTGTGCGTCGAGCGGCTGGAAGTCGGGCCGGCGCGCGAGGCCCGGCGGCGGCTCGACGTCGTAGGCGGCGCCGACCTCGTCGCTCACCTGCTGGCGCAGCTCGACCTCGACGCGCTCGGCGCAGCCGGTCAGCGTCGGGTCGGCGGGCAGGAACACGGTCGCGACGAGATCGCCCGGATCGGCGGTCCGGCGGCGAACGACCCGCCCGACGGCCTGACGAAAGAACAGGTCCGTGCGCTTGACCGTCGCATAGGCGGCGAGCACGAGCCGCGGCACGTCGACGCCCTCGCTGACCATGTTGACCGCCACCAGCCAGCGCGGCGCTTGCGCATCGCCGCGCGCGAAGCGGTCGATCCGCGCGTGCGCCTGCGGCTCGTCGCTGACCACCACGACCGGCTTCTCGCCCGCGATCGTTCGCAGCAGCGCGCCGGTCGCGCGGGCATGGGCGCGGTCGTCGCACAGCACGAGCCCGGCGGCATCCGGGATCACGGCGCGCGCCTTGGTCAGCAGCGCGTCGGCGTCGCGCAGCATCTGCGGCAGCAGCGGCGTGCTCGGGTCGATCGCCGTGCGCAACCGGCGCGCGTCGTCGATCGGCTCGAGCTCGTCGGCGAAGGCGGCGATCGTCTCCTGCGCGTCGACGCGCCAGCGCAGCGTCGCGTCCAGCAGGCGGAACGCGAGCGGGCGGCAGACGCCGTCGCTCACGGCTTCGCCGTAGCCGTAGACGAAGTCCGGCGCGCAGCGGCGCTCCTCGTCGTAGCGCACGAACGGGATCGCACGCGCGTCAGACCTGAACGGCGTGCCCGACATCGCGAGCCGCTGCCGCGCACCGTCGAACGCGGTCCGCAGCGCAGTGCCCCACGTGGCGGACTCGCCCGCGTGGTGGATCTCGTCGAGAACCACGAACGTCGGGCGCGCCAGGTGGTGGGCGAGCAGGTCGGGCGCCGAAGCGACCTGCTGGTACGTCACGACGACGCCGTCGACATCCGCGCGCCATGCGCCGTCGGCGTTGCGCCAGCGCGGGTCCAGATGCAGGCCGACGCAGTCCGCGGCGTCTGCCCACTGCGCGCGCAGCGCCGTCGTCGGGCACACGACCACGACTTGGGCAGAGCCCGCCGCGCGGATCGCGTGGCACGCCGCCAGCGTCTTGCCCGCCCCCGGCGTCGCTACGAGCAGGAAGTCCGGCCGCAGGTGCGCCGCGTGATGCGCGAGGAACTCGGCCTGCCAGGGACGCGGCGCAATCACGCCCGCCGTGCGCCTTTCGCCAGGTTGCAGCGCCGGCAGAGCGCCTGACCGTTCGCCGGCTCGGTCGCGCCGCCCGCACGCACCGGCTCGACGTGATCGGCATGCCAGCCCGGGCGCAACGGCGCACCGCACTCCGCGCAGCGCCCGCGCGCGGCGAGGAACAACGCAACCCGAGCCTTAGGACGGAAGCGACGTACGCCCATCGCGGGCAGTCTCGCACCCGAGCTGGGGCTACGCAGCCCCAAGACGCTGAAGATCATCCAGGTCGCGCGCTCGCCCCGCGGCGCGCTTCATCGCGACGAGGTGGTCGAGGCCGCAGACGCGCAGCGGGATGCCGGCGAGTTCGCCCTCGATCGCCGTGCTATCGAGTGCGCCGTACGCCGGATCCGCCTCGATCCCTGCGACCCATTGCATGATGTCGAGATCGCCCAGTCGGGTCTCGAGCCGGAAGTTTGCGCCCTTCTGGAGATCCTCAGCTCGCGTGGGATCGAACGGGAACTCATCGGGCTGGAAGTCCCCGAGCCCGACGTGGCGCGCGTCCAGGTCGGCGAGGAGAGCGGCGAGCCGTCTCAGGTTGGCCGGGTCTGGGTCCGGAACGATGTCGAGATCGTTCGACGGGCGTATCACACCGTGGGCGTTGACGGCAAAGCCGCCGATGATGATGTGCTGCACGCCGGCGGCGTGGAGCGCCCGAAGCAGCGGCTCCGGGTTCAGAACATCCGTCATGTCCTCCGATGGTGCTCGAACGCCTCGGCGAACCGGCGTGCAAACTCAGTGTGCGCGACCGTCTCCTCAAGGTTGCGGCTCACGCCCCGGGCGGCGTCCCGGCGGACGCGAGCGCGCTGGGCCCGCTCCTCCCGCTCGATCTCCTCGGCGGTCCACAGGCGCGGCTTGGGCTCATCGACCATCGCGTGCATCGTACGCCGCGGGCGTCCGTGTCCTTCTCGGCACCCGCGCTTCAGTCGGCCAGCGAGAAGGTCCGGGCAAGAGCGCGGCGCAGCTCGACGAGCTTCGGCACGCTCAGCCGTCCCGCCGGGGCTACGCCCACAGGCCGCCATCGAGCGCGCGCGCAGTCGTCGGCACGGCCAAGAAACCGCAACGAGCCGTCACGGGTCTGTAACGACTTGATGTCGATTCGCCACACGACCGCTCGCGGTCCCTCCGGCGCGTCGGAGGCGGGCGAGCGCTCGCTGCTCGACGCGATCGCGGCCGGCGAGCTCGACGATCATCTGGGCGCGCTCGCCGCAGCGGTGCACGCGCGCCGACAGCTTCTGCTCACGGTCCGCTCCGCCACCGCCCTCGCGACACTCTGCGTCGGCGATCTCGTCCGGATCAACGATCGCGTCAGTCCGCGCTATCTCGCCGGTCTGCACGGCACCGTCGTCGGCGTCGACGGCGCGGCGGCGACCGTGCGTCTCGAGCACCCGGTCGGGCGCTTCGACAGCGGCCAGGTCCGCTGCCCGCCGCTCGCGCTCGACAAGCTCGGTCGAGTGGCCTGAAGGGTGCGCGACGGCGCGCGCACGGAGTTGGGCACGACGACATCTGCATATCTACGAATCTTCTAAGTTATGCGGCCCAGTGACCGCGGCTCGCTCGACCCAGCCGCCGATCTACGCGCTCAAGGCGGAGTTCTTCAGGGCGCTCGGCCATCCCATGCGGATCAGGCTGCTCCAGCTGCTGCGTGAGGGCGAGCGGACGGTCGGGGCGCTGCAGGCGGCGCTCGAGCTCGACTCGGGCAGCACCTCCCAGCAGCTCGCGGCGCTCCGCAAGCAGGGGCTCGTCGAGAGCCGCCGCGAGGGGACGAACGTGTACTACCGGGTCAAGGACCGGCGCACGCTGGAGCTGCTCGAGCTCGCGAAGGCGATCATCGTCGCGAACCTCGAGGAGAGTCAGGCGCTGCTCGACGGCTTCGCCGTGGAGGACTTCGGGCCGCCGCGGGTCAGCGGGCGAGGAGGCCGCTGACGTGAGCGCGGTCGAGGCGATGGCCGTCGCCGGCGCGGCCGCGCTGGCGCTCGGCGGCCTCACAACAGCGCTGCCGGGAGGTCTCCGCGCGGGCCTCGTCGCGCAGGCGATCGGAGTCTCGCTCCTCGGCGCGACGGGCGCGGCGCTCGTCGCCGGCCACGACGCGGTCGGCGCGGGATTCGCGAGCGACGTCGCGCCCGCGCTCGGGCTCGACGCGCTCAGCGGGTTCTTCCTCGTCGTGCTCGCGGTCACGGCGCTTCCCGCGCTCGCGTTCGTGCGCGGCTACCTCGCCGGCGGGCCGGCGCCGCGTGCGCTCGGCGCCCTCGGCGCGGCGTTCCTGCACGCGCTCGCCGGCCTGCTCGCCGCTCGCGACGTCGTCTCGTTCCTCGGCTTCTTGGGAGCTGATGACGCTCGTCCCGGCCGCGGCGATCCTCGTCGCGCGCCGTGACGGCCCGGTTCGCGCGGCGGTGTTCGCGTACCTCGCGATCACGCACCTCGGCGGCGCCGGCGTGTGGGTCGCGGTGGTCGTCGCCGCCGACCACGGGGCGATCGGCGATCCGGCGGCGCTGGCGGCGCAGGGCGCCGGCACCCAGGCGCTCGTCGCGATCGCGGCGCTCGTCGGCTTCGGGACGAAGGCGGGGCTGGTGCCGCTGCACTCGTGGCTGCCGCGCGCGCACCCGGTCGCGCCCGCGCACCTCTCGGCGCTGATGTCGGGGGTCATGATCAAGGTCGCGATCTACGGCCTGATCAGGGTCGAGTTCGAGTGGCTCGGCGCGACGCCGCTGTGGCTCGGGCTGACGCTGCTTGCGATCGGGCTCGCGTCCGCGCTCGGCGGCGTGCTGTGGGCGCTCGTCCAGCACGACCTCAAGCGGCTGCTCGCGTTCCACTCGATCGAGAACGTCGGGATCATCGCGCTCGCGCTCGGCGCCTCGCTGCTGTTCGCCGCGGCCGGGGCGTCCCAGTGGGCGGCGATCGCCTTCGCCGCGGGCCTGCTGCACGTCGCCAACCACGCGATCTTCAAGGCGCTGCTGTTCCTCGGCGCCGGGGCCTTCGAGCGCGCCGTCGGCGGGCTCGACCTCGACCGGCTCGGCGGGCTGCTGCGCCGGATGCCGTGGACGGGCGGCGCGTTCCTCGTCGGCTCGATGGCGATCGCGGGCGTGCCGCCGCTCAACGGGTTCGCGTCGGAGTGGCTGACGCTGCAGTCGCTGCTGCACGTCGCGCTCGACGCGCCGCTCGGGGTCGCGCTCGCCGGCGGCGTCGCGCTCGCGGGTCTTGCGGCGACCGCGGCGCTCGCGCTGCTGTGCTTCGTGAAGGTCGTGGGCCTCGTGCTGCTCGGGAGCCCGCGGCGGGAGGAGTGCGCGACCGCGCGCGATCCGGCGTTCGGGATGCGAGCGGGGATGGGTGCGCTCGCCGCGCTCTGCGTCGTGCTCGGCGCCGTGCCCCGGGGCTCGTCGTGCCGGCGCTCACGGCGCTCGCGCCCGGCGCGGGCGAGGAGGTGCTCCCGCGAGCGGCGGGGCTGACGGTCCCGGGCACCGGGTCGCTGCCGACGCTCGCGCTCGCCCTCGCGCTCGGCGTCCTCACCGTCGTCCTCCTCCGCGCGCGCGGCGCGCGCCGAGCCGCCCCTGCGCCGAGCTGGGCGTGCGGGCAGACGGTCGTGCCGGCGCTCGACTGGACCTCGGCCGGCTTCACGAAGCCGCTGCGGCTCGTGCTCGAGGCGCTCCTGCGACCGGAGCGCGAGGTCGAGGTCGTCAGCCACGGCGGCGTCGTCCAGCGGGTCGCCTACTCCAGCCACGTCCCGGCGCTCGCCGACCGTGCCCTCTACGAGCCGACGATCCGCGCCGGGCTGCGCGTGGCCGCGGCGGCGCGGCGACTGCAGACGGGCAACGTGCGCACCTACGCCCTCTACCTCCTCGCGCTGGTCGTCTTCCTGCTTGCGCTCGTCGCGGCGGGGGTGCTCGGATGAGCGCCGCCGCCGCGGGGGCGATCCAGGTCGCCGGCGTCGCGCTCGCGCCACTGCTCCCCGGGGCGATCCAGACGCTCAAGGCGCGCCTGCAGGGGCGCCGCGGGGCCTCGCCGCTGCAGCCCTACCGCGTCCTGCGGCGGCTGTGGGGCAAGAGCGCCGTCGATCCCGAGGGCGCCGGAGCGCTCTACCGCCTCGCGCCGGCGCTCGTCGCGGCCGCGCTGCTCGTCGCCCTGACGCTGCTCCCGATCGCCGGCGACTCGGCCGGCTGGCCGTTCGGCAACGACGCGCTCGCGCTCGTCGGTCTGCTCGCGCTCGCGCGCTTCGCGCTCGCCGCGGCGGCGTGGGACCCGGGCAACGGCTTCGCGCTCATGGGCTCGGCGCGCGACCTCACGCTCGCCGTGTTCGCCGAGGCGCTGTTCGTGCTCGCGCTGCTGCTCGCCGCGCTGCCGGCGCAGACCACCGACCTGCTCGCGATGAGCGACGCCGCCGCGGGCTCCGACATCTGGCGCGAGCCGGCGCACTGGTGCGCGGCGCTCGCGTTCGCGCTCGTCGTCGTCGCCGAGACGGGTCGCCAGCCGGTCGACAACCCTGACACGCACCTCGAGCTGACGATGATCCACGAGGGCCCGCTGCTCGAGTACGCCGGTCGCGATCTTGCGCTGCTGCACTGGGCCGCCGCCGCTCGCCACTGGATCGTCCTCGTGCTCGCGGCGGAGCTGTTCGTGCCCCATCCGGCGGGCTTCGCCGCGCGCCTGGCGGTCCTCGTCGCGGCGCTCGCCGGGCTGTG
>JBIOTP010000362.1:0-17251 GCA_044865965.1 Solirubrobacteraceae bacterium | reverse complement strand
TCAGCACCTCGAGCGCTGCGCCCGGCCGGGCGACGCCGAGGCGCTGGAGGTGCTGATCCAGGCCGCCCGGCACGCCGCCGCGCGCGCGCCCGCGACCGCGGCCGACCGCTTCGCGGCCGCGCTGCGGCTCGCGCCCGACGACCCGGTGCGGCGGCTCGAGCTGCTCGTCGGGCTCGCCCAGTCGCTGGCAGCGATGGGAGAGCTGGAGCGCGCGCTGGAGGCGCTCGCGGAGGCGCTGGCGCTCGTCGGGCCCGAGTTCGCGCCGGTGCGCGCACGGCTCGTCGCCGGGTGCGCGATGTGCGAGAACCTGCTCGGCCGCCACGCGGCGGCGCACGCGCGGCTGCTCGGCGCGCTGGCCGAGCTCGAAGGACCCGCCGCCGGCGACCTGGAGGTCGAGCTGGCGGCCGACGCGCTCTACGACAGCGACTTCGCGTCCGTGCGCGACTGGGCGCGCAAGGCGCGCAAGACCGCGCTCGCCACCGGCGCGCCCGCGCTGGCTGCCGTCGCGGCCGGCCTCGAGTGCTTCGCCGAGCTCGGGCTCGGCCACACCGCCGCGGCGCTCGCCCTGCAGGAGGAGGCCTCCGGGCGGCTCGACGCGCTCGACGACGGCGCGCTCGCCGGCCGCCCCGACGCCGCGTACTACCTCGGCTTCGCGGAGTACTTCTGCGAACGCTACGACGACGCGATCCGCCACCTGCGCCGCGGGATCGCGGTCTCGCGCGCGTCCGGACAGGGCCAGTTCGTGGTGCCGATGACCATCGGCCTCGCGCACGCGCTCGAGGTCCGCGGCCGCCTCGCCGAGGCCGCCGAGCAGGCGGACGCGGCGGTCGAGGGCGCCCGGCTGTGGGGCAACCGCCAGATGCTGTGCTTCGCGCTCACCGCCGACGCGTGGGTGTCCGCGATCCGGGGCGAGCTGCCGCGGGCGCGCAGCGCCGGCGCCGAGGCTGTCGCGCTGCTCGACGGGCTGGACGAGAGCGTGCTCTCGCGCGCCACCCGGGTGCACGTCGCCGCCGCCCAGCTCGAGGCGGGCGAGCCGGAGAGCTGCCTGGCCGCGATGAGCGCCGGCGGGGCGCCGGAGTTCCCGCTCGTGGAGCCGGGCCGCCGCGCCTGGCTGTACGCGGTGCTCGCGCGGGCGGAGCTCGCGCTCGAGCGTCCCGGCGCCGCCGCCGCGTGGGTCGAGCGCGGCGAGCGTGCGGCGGACGGGCTCGGGCTCCCGTACGCGGAGGCGGCCGTGCTGTGCTCGCGCGCGCTGGTCGAGCTCGAGGCGGCCCGCAAGCCGGCGGCGGCCAACGCGCTCGCCGCCGCGCAGCGCGCCGCCGAGCTGGCCGACGGCGTCGGCGCGGTCATCCAGGCGGCGCGGGCGCGCGGCCTCGCGGGCCGCGCCGCGGCGCAGGCCGGCGACGAGCAGGCGGCGATCACGCTGCTCGAGCGCGCCGAGTCCGAGCTCGCGGCGTGCGGCGCGGTGCGGCTCCGCGACGAGGCGGCGCGCGACCTGCGGCGGCTCGGCCGCCCCGCCGCCGCGCGGCGCCGGCGCGCCCCCGGCGGCGGCGGGCTCGCGAGCCTCAGCGGCCGCGAGCGCGAGGTCGCCGACCTCGTCGCCCGCGGCCACACGAACCGCGAGATCGCGGGCGAGCTGTTCCTGTCCGAGAAGACCGTCGAGAGCCACATGTCGCGCGTGTTCTCGAAGCTCGGGGTGTCCTCGCGCGCGGCGGTCGCCGAGGCGGTTGGGCGCGAGAGCGCGGCGGGCTGAGTCCGGCCGCGCGGGCGGGCTCGGCGAACAGCTTGCAGGTGAGGGGGAGCCTGAGCCGGCTCCGGAATCGCGCGAGATCGCTCGGCCTCACGAGCCACTCGCGCGCGAGCGATCACGTTCGATCGCTCGCCAAGGGGGGTGGCGTAACTGGGTGTCGCATATCGATACTTACGTGCGTCACCCCCCGCGGCGGATGATCGTTTCGCGCCCGCGCGCCACTCCAGGCTCCGCCTTCACCTGCAAGCTGTTCGCCGGCCCCGCCACGCGGCCACACCGACCCCCGCGTCAGCGCGCCGAGCCTATCGGCGCATCAGGCACGTTCTCGATCGCGTCCGCGATCACCCGCGCCGGGTCCGGGCCGATGAGCCAGCGCGGCAGCCGGGGCGCCGGGCGCAGCGCGGCCAGCTCGCGCGCGAACGCGAGCGCGCGCGTGTGGACCTCGTCGGTGACGCCGGCGCGCAGCGCGGCGAGCGCCGCGCAGGTGCCGCTCGCCTCCGGGGTCGCCATCCCGATCCCCGCCCGGCCGCCCGGGACCGCGCCGCCGAGCGCGCGGGCGAACGCGAGGCAGCGGCTGGCGCGCTCCGCCTCCAGGGCGCGTCCGCGCGCGGTGCCGACGATCAGCGCGGCGAGCGGCACGAGGTCCTGGCGGCGGTCGTCCGAGACGCCGTCGTTGTAGGTGCGCAGGAACGCGCCGAGCACCGGCGAGACGCTCTGCGAGCGGTCGCTGAACGGCTCCTCCGCGAGCATCGAGGCCAGCTCCATGACGCACGCACCCGCATGTGGCGAGCGGTGGCGCCCGGCGCTCAGGCGGACCGTCTGGTGGCTGGGGGACATTCAGGGAGGCGGACCGGGAGGATCCCCCATATAACCACTCCCGGGGCGCGGGCACTCTTTCACGGCGTGCCCACGTTCCTCCTGAGTCATCGCCATCCCCCTGCCGAGTGCCCGTTCGCCTTCGCCTCCTGGCGCGGGTTCGACAGCCCGCTGCGCCACCGGTTCGCCCTCTCGAGCTGCACGACCGGCAACCACGAGCTGTGGTGGGTGGTCGAAGCGGACGACGCCGCCGCGGCGCTGGGACAACTGCCCGACTACATCAGCGAGCGCAGCGAGGTCACGGTTGTCCGCCCCGTTCCCATACCGTGACGGAATTGAGAGGCTAGTGCGCGTGACCCGCACAGCCTCTCGCCCCAGACTGGCCGGCGCCGTACTGCCCGAGACCCGCGCCGGCGTCGCGATCCTGCTCGCCCTCTCCGCCGTCAACGGCCTGCTGCTCTACCTCTTCCCCGGCCACGCCGACACGAACTACGCGTGGTCGATCAAGCCGCCGCCGTCGGCGGCGTTCCTCGGCGCCGGGTACGTGGCCGGCACGATCCCGACCGCGCTCGTCGTGTTCGCCACGCGCCGCTGGCGCTCGCTGCGGACGCTGCCGTGGGCGCTGTTCGTGCTCTCGACCGCGCTGCTGGCCGCGACGATCATCCACAACGACCGCTTCCGGTTCGACTTCCCCCCGACCTACGCGTGGATCGTCGTCTACGCCGGCGTCGTGATCGGCGCCCCCGTCCTGTGGCTGCGCCAGGAGCGCCGGGCCGAGCCCGAGCCGCCCGCCGACCCGGGGCTGCGCGTCGTGCGCGCGATCTCGCTGCCGGTCGGGATCGTCATGGTGGCCGGCGCCGCGGCGCTGTTCCTGGCGCCCGTCGATCTCGGCTCGCACTGGCTGTGGACGCTGACCCCGCTGCTCGGCCGCGTCGTCGCCTCGTGGTACGCGATGTTCGGCACGATGCTGATCGCCTGCGCGGTGGGCATCCGGCATCCCTCGGACGCGTTCATGCCCTACGCGACGCTCGCGGCCTGGAGCATGCTGCTGCTGGCGATCCCCGTCTTCCACACGACGGAGAGCGGCGCCGCCCTGTGGATCTACGCGGTGGGCATGGCCGCCCTGCTCGCGCTGTCGGCGGCCGCGCTCGCGCGCGCGGCGCCGGGGCTGCGCGCCGCGCGCCTCTAGCCCACGAGCGTGAGCTGCGGGCGCCGCGCCTCGTAGCGCGCGGCCACGCCTGCCAGGATGTCCAGCATCGCGTGCGTGGCCGGGGTGCGGTGGCCCTCGGCCAGCGTCGCGGCGTAGATCTCGCGCACCGGCGCCTCGCGCCCGAGCGAGCGCACGACGATGTCGTCGCGGACGCTCGTCAGGCCCAGCTCGGCGATCAGCGACACGCCGACGCCGGCCGCTACGAAGCCCTGCATCGCGGTGTAGTCGTCGGTCTCGAAGGCGATCCGCGGCGTGTAGCCGGCGATCGCGCAGGCGCGGTTGATCAGCCGGTTGCACTCGCAGTTCGTCGCGCCGGCGATCCACGGGTCGCCCGCCACGTCGGCCAGGCGCACGTGGCGCTTGTTGGCCAGCGGGTGGTCGGCGGGCAGCACGAGGAACATGGGATCGCTGATCAGGTGGGCGCGGGCGATCCCGTCGTCCTCGCGGTTGTGCACGTGGGACTCGAAGCCGAGCGCGAGGTCCAGCTCGCCGGTCTTGAGCATCGGCATCGACTCCTCGGGGTCGGCGAGGATCATCGACAGCTCGACCCCGGGGTGCTCCGCGCGGAAGGCGGCGATCGCGAGCGGCATCAGCGTGGCGGCGGCGGACTCGAACGAGGCGAGCCGCAGGCGGCCGCCGCGCAGGCCGGCGATCGCCTCGAGCTCGGCCTCGGCCTCGCCGAGGCGGGCCAGGATCGCGTCGGCGTGGCGCACGAGCGCCTCGCCGGCTTCGGTCAGCCGGATCCCGCGTGCGCCGCGCTGGACGAGCACGGTGCCCGCCTCGCGCTCGAGCGCCGCGATCTGCTGGGAGACGGCGGACTGGGTGAAGGAGAGGGCCTCGGCGGCGGCGGAGAACGAGCCGCGCACCGCGACCTCGCGCAGCACGCGCATGCGGCGGACGTCAAGCATCAGAGCAACTTATACCACGCGCAGCAAAAGTTCATTTGAACTGATGCAAGTCGTCCTGCAGGATCCATCTCACATCCCCTCCCACCGCCTCGTTATAGGAGCAACCATGGCCGCCATCACCGCCAATTCATCCGTGCTCATCCGGGCCGCCCGCGGCTCCGACGGGCCTGCCCTGCACCGCCTCGCCGAGCTGGACTCGCGCCCGCTGCCGACCGGCGAGCTGCTCGTGGCCGAGGCCGACGTCGAGCTCGTCGCCGCGCTGTCGATCGAGAGCGGCGCCGGCGTCGCGGACCCGTTCCGGCCCACCGCCGACGTGGTCGACCTGCTCGCGATGCGCGCGCAGCGCCTGCGCGCCGCGTCCGCCCCGCGGGCGCACGGGCGGCGCGTCCTCGCGCCGCGGGCCCGCGCCGCGTGAGCGCAGCCGCCGAGGCCTCCGCCGGGCCCGTCGTCGCCGGCCGGGCGGAGGCCCCCGCATGGCAGGTCTGGACCTGCCTGTGGATCGTCTACATCGTCTGAGGCTCCACCTACCTCGCGATCCGCGTGATGGTGGAGACGCTGCCGCCGCTGCTCGCCGGGGTGCGCTTCGTCGCCGCCGGCGCGCTGCTGCTCTCCTTCCTCGCGCTGCGCCGGGGCGCCGCCGTGCTGCGGCCGACGCGCGCGCAGCTCCTCGCCTGCGCGTTCGTCGGCCTGATGCTGCCCGGCGCCAACGCCGTCATCAGCGTCGCCGAGCAGGAGGTCCCGTCGGCGCTCGCCGCGCTGCTCGTGGCCTCGATCCCGCTGTGGGTGATCCTGCTGCGGCGCGTCGCCGGCGAGGCGGTCTCCGGCCGCAGCATCGCTGCCGTGCTGGTCGGCTTCCTGGGCGTCGCGCTGCTGCTCAAGCCCGAGGGCGAGGCGACCATCGTCGCGCTGCTCGCGTGCGTGGGCGGCGCGCTCATGTGGGCGGTCGGCTCGTTCGCCTCTCCCCGCATCGAGCTCCCGCGGGACCCGCTCGTGTCGACCGCGTGGCAGAGCCTGCTCGGCGGCGTCGCGTGCATCGCCGCCGGCGCGCTCGCCGGCGAGGTCGGCGCCGTGCACCCGGACGAGTGGTCGGCCCGCTCGATCGCCGGCCTCGCCTACCTGATCACGTTCGGCTCGCTGCTCGCCTACACCGCCTACGCCTGGCTGCTCCAGAACGCGCCGATCTCGAAGGTCTCCGCGTACGCGTACGTGAACCCGGTCATCGCGATCGTGCTCGGCTTCCTGATCCTGGGCGAGGCGATCACGCCGCTCACGCTGGCCGGCGCCGGGATCATCGTCGCCTCTGTCGCGCTGGTCGTGCGCGTCGAGTCGCGACCTTAAAGGGGGTCAGACCCCACTAGGTGGTTCCGGCCGGAAGTTCGGCGCATAACCCGGTGGATGCCGGGTCGTGCCTGCCGGTGCACGGCAGGCGCTCGCATGCCGGTGGCACGTGTGCGCCTGCCGGGCGAGGCGAAGCCGGTGACGAGCCCGCCAGGGCGAGGCAGCGGCAGGCGCGGGCCGGCGCCGCCGGAATGCGTCGAACTTTCGGCCGGGGCCACTAAGTTGCGCGGGTGCGGATCGGCGTCCAACTTCCCGAGGTCGAGCGCCGGGTCGCCTGGCCGGAGTACGTGGCGATGGCGCGCGCGGCCGAGGAGGCCGGGTTCGACTCGATCTGGCTCGGCGATCACCTGCTCTACCGCGAGGCCGGGCGGCCCGAGCGCGGGCCGTGGGAGGCGTGGACGCTGCTGAGCGCGCTGGCGGCCGTGACCGAGCGCGTGGAGCTCGGCCCGCTGGTGGCGTGCGCCGGGTTCCACCCGCCGGGGCTGATCGCGAAGATGGCGGCCACCGTCGGCGAGGTCAGCGGCGGGCGCTTCCGGCTCGGCCTCGGCGCCGGCTCGCACGACCCCGAGCTCGCCGCCTTCGGGCTTCCGACGGACCGCAAGGTCGCGCGCTTCGAGGAGGCCTTCGCGATCGTCCGCGGCCTGCTGGCGGGCGAGTCCGTGACGCTCGAGGGCCGCTACTGGCAGGCCCGCGAGGCGCGGCTGGACCCGGTCCCCGCGCGCCGCATCCCGCTGATGGTCGGCTCCAACGGCCCGCGGATGCTCGCCGCGACGCTGCCGCACGTCGACGCCTGGAACACCTGGTACGCCGACTACGGCAACACGGCCGAGGGCTTCGCCAAGCTCAACGCGCGCATCGGCGAGGCTGCGGCCGCCGCCGGCCGCGACCCGGCCGAGATCGCGCGCAGCGCGTGCGTGCTGGTGGCGGTCGAGCACGCCGCGGACGGGCGCCCGATCGAGGCGCCGCCCGTCGAGCGCGGCGGGATCGCCGCCGCCCTGCGCGAGCTCGCCGACGCGGGCGCCGACGAGGCGATCCTCGTCGTCGCCCCGATCACCGAGCGCTCGATCCGGGCCCTGGGCGAGGCGCTGTGATCGTGCAGCAGACGCCCGCGGCCGCCGGAGCGGCCGCGGGCGTCGCGTCTGTGACTACTTGATCGAGGTGTACGTGAGGTCCCAGGTCGCGCCCGCGACGTTGATCACGCCGTTGACGTTCTTGGACTCCAGGATCGGCTGCTTGTCCCACAGCCACGGCACGCCCGGTGCGAGCTCCGTGACCATCTTGTCGATGTTGCCCCACGCCGCGTTGCGCTCGGTGGGGTCGTTCACGACCTCGGCCTTCGCCATCGCGGCATTGAGGTTCTTGTCGTCGAGCAGGGCGAAGTTGGAGTTCGACACGTCGAGGATGTTCTTGCCGTTGAACACGGCATCGAGCAGTGTCTCGGGGTCGGCGAAGTCCTTCAGCCAGCCCACGCTCGGGCAGATGTCCGGCTCCTTGGCCGGCACCTGGCAGTACTGCGTGTACATCGTCGAGCGCACCACGTAGCGCGTCTTGAGCTTGAAGCCGAGCTTGCCGAACTGCTGCTCGGCGACCTCGGACACGTTGCGCTGCTGCGTCGCGTTGTCGGAGACGGCGCTGAACGTCTTGCCGCCGTCGTACTTGCCGGAGGCGAAGCCGGCCTTCTTCATGTACTCCTGCGCGAGCGCGAGGTCGCCCTCGGGCTTGGCCAGGAAGTCGACGCCGGGCCCCTTGTCGCCGCCGGCCTCCTCGAACCCGGGCTGCCCGGGCGGGATCCAGTGCGTCGGGATGTCGCCGGTCAGCGGGCCGCCGAACGCCTGCCGCAGCGCGTTGCGGTCCATCACCGCAGAGATCGCCTTGCGGACGTTGACGTTGTCGAACGGCTTCACGCGCGTGTTGAGCGCGATGTAGCGGAAGCGGCCGGTCGGCGGCGTCAGGACCAGCTGCTTCTTCTGCTCGGCGTTCTTCGTGACCTTCGAGAGGATCGTCGCCGGCAGCTGGAAGTCACCGCTGACCTGGCTCTGGCCGTCCAGGATCTGGTTGGACGCGACGGTGGCGTCGACGCCCTCGTCGATCGTGATCGAGTCCAGGTAGGCGGGCTTGTAGTCGGTCGAGGCGTCCCAGCTCGGGTTGCGGACGAGCTTGATCTGCGCGCCCGGCTTGTAGCCGGTGATCTTGCCGCTCTGGTCGTTCTCGATCATGTACGGGCCGGTGGCGACCTGGTGCTGCCCGTAGGTCGACGACTTCTCCGCGTCGTACTTCTTGGCGTACTCCTCCGGCACCGGCGCCGAGCCCGGCAGGCTCAGCGCGCCCGCGACGATCGCGCCGCGCGGCCGGTCGAGCTTGAAGACGATCGTCTGATCGTCCGGGGTCTCGATCCCCGCGATGTGCTTGGCCTTGCCGTCCTGGAAGGCCTTGAGCCCGGTGAGGTCGCCGAGATAGGCGCCCCAGTAGGGGCCGGGCACGCTCTTGGTGAACGCGCTCTCGATCGCGTACGCGACGTCCTTGGTGGTCACCTCGCGGTTGACCGGCGGCGAGAACTTGACGCCCGTGCGGATCTTGACCGTGACGGTCTTGCCGTCCTCCGAGATGTCGGGCGGGCCCGCCGCCAGGTCCGGCTCCGGCGTCTTCGGGTCCTCCGGCTTGTACGAGTACAACGGCCGCTGCGTCGCATAGGCCACGTTGAACCCGTACTGGTAATACGTCTGGCGCGGGTCGATGTTGTCGACGTCGCCGCCGTAGAGGACCTTGAGGTCGCCGCCGCGCTTGGCCCCTTGCGCCGGCTTGGTTGCGGGCTTCTCCGTCGTGCCCTTGTTCTCGCCGCCGCCGCCGCAGCCGGCGACGACCAACGCTCCCACGGCAGCGACGGCCACGGCGCTCCGCCATGCCCCTAACGTCATGCAATCCCTCCTCAGGGTGGCTTTCTGCCTGCGCACCCTATCTCGCAATTCGGCCGAGCGTAGGCGGTCGGCTTCCCCGCGGGTGCGCCACGGACCTCGCCAGAGATCATTCCTCGAACGGGCGCTCGAACAGCGTAGAGAGCACGATCTGGGTCTGCGTGCGAGTCACGCCCGGGTGGTCGCGGACGCGCTCGAGCGTCTCTTCGAGGTGCGCCGTGTCGCGGGCGCGCACGTGCAGCACCGCGCTCGCCTCGCCCGCCACCGTGTAGGCCGCCTCCACCTCGGGGTGGTGCTCGACCGAGTCGCGCACCTCCGCCGCCGCCATCCGGCCCTCGCAGTAGAGCGCGACCAGCGCATGCGTCGTCCAGCCGAAGCGCCCCGGATCGACGCGCGCCGCGTAGCCCCGGATCACGCCGTCGGCCTCGAGGCGGTCGACCCGCCGCTTGACCGCGGGCGCCGACAGCGAGACCCGCAGCCCGATGCTCTGGAACGAGCGCCGGGCGTCCTGACGAAGGAGCGCAACGATCTGCCGGTCGATTTCGTCCATCGGCCGCTGATGATGCCATGTGACGCAATGGATGCGCCTTGTACGCGGCCTGCGACAGCGCAACCATGAAGTCCATGAGCACCGAGCCGATCGCCGCCCCGACTCCCCGGGCCACCCAAGACTTCATGCCGCTGCACGGAATCGACCACGTGGAGTTCTACGTGGGCAACGCGCTGCAGGCCGCGCACTTCTGGATCCACGCGCTCGGCTTCAAGGAGGTCGCCTACGCGGGCCTGGAGACCCGCGTGCGCGACCGCGCGTCGCACGTGCTCGAGCAGGGACGGATCCGCATCGTGCTGACCGGCGCGCTGACGCCGGGGCACGACGTCGGGCGCCACGTCACCGAGCACGGCGACGGCGTCAAGGTGATCGCCCTGTCGGTGCCCGACGCCGAGCGGGCCTACCGCGAGGCCACGGCCCGCGGCGCGGAGGGCGTGCGGGAGCCGTGGGCGGCCTCCGACGAGCACGGCACGGTGAAGATGGCGACGATCGCCACCTACGGCGAGACGCTGCACACGTTCGTCGAGCGCGCCGGCTACCGCGGCCCGTTCCTGCCCGGCTACGCGGCGCGCGAGGTGGCGGCGGGCGACACCGGCCTGCTGGCGATCGACCACATCGTCGGCAACGTCGAGCTCGGCGAGATGAACCGCTGGGTGAAGTACTACGAGGACGTCTTCGGGATGCGGGAGATGATCCACTTCTCCGACGAGGACATCTCGACCGAGTACTCGGCCCTGATGTCGAAGGTCGTGACGTCGGGCAACGGCCGCATCAAGTTCCCGCTCAACGAGCCGGCCGAGGGCAAGCGCAAGTCGCAGATCGACGAGTACCTCGAGTACTACGGCGGCCCGGGCGCCCAGCACATCGCGGTCGCGACGCGCGACATCGTGCGCACCGTGGAGCAGCTGCAGGCGCGCGGGATCCAGTTCCTGCGCACGCCGGACACCTACTACGAGGAGGTGCCCGCGCGCGTCGGCGAGGTCGAGGAATCGCTCGACGACCTCAAGCGGCTCGGGATCCTCGTCGACCGCGACGACGAGGGATACCTGCTGCAGATCTTCACGAAGCCGATCGGCGACCGGCCGACCGTGTTCCTCGAGGTGATCGAGCGCCACGGCGCGCGCGGCTTCGGCGAGGGCAACTTCAAGGCGCTGTTCGAGGCGATCGAGCGCGAGCAGGCGCTGCGCGGAAACCTGTAAGGAGGAACGATGCGCTACCACAGCCTCGGCCGCATCCCGGCCAAGCGCCACGTCCAGTTCCGCGATCCCGAGTCCTCCTCCAACGGCAAGGCGCCGCTCCTGGTGGAGGAGGTCATGGGCTTCGAGGGCTTCTCCGGCAACGAGTCGATCCTCTACCACCTGTGGTCCCCGTGCCGCGTCAAGGAGGTCGGCGACTTCGAGGCGATCGCGCTCGAGGAGTGGGTGCCCGAGGCGCACGTGCACCGGCTCACGAACACGATGGGGCTGGAGCCGATGGGCGACAGCGTGCTCGGCCGGCGCGTGCTCGAGTTCAACAATGACATCGAGATCGCGATCTGCATCCCCGAGCGCGAGGCGGACTACTTCTACCGCGACGGCGAGGGCGACGAGGTCATCTTCGTCCACGAGGGCTCGGGCGTCGTCGAGACGGTGTTCGGCACGCTGCCCTACCGCAAGCACGACTACGTCGTGATGCCGCGCGGCACGACGTACCGCCTCCGCTTCGACGAGCCGCAGCGCTGGCTGACGTTCTACACGCCGGGCGAGATCGAGACGCCCAACCGCTATCGCAACCGCTACGGGCAGCTGCTCGAGCACGCGCCGTTCTCGCAGCGCGACTTCCACCCGCCGGCCGACCTCGTCACCCACCGCGACCGCGGCGAGTTCATGGTCAAGGTGCGCGTCCGCGGCGGCTATCAGGACTACGTGCTCGACTACCACCCGCTCGACGTCGTCGGGTGGGACGGCTACGTCTACCCGTACACGTTCAACATCGCGGACTTCGAGCCCAAGGCCGGCCGCCTGCACCAGCCGCCGCCCGCGCACCAGACGTTCCAGGGCCCGAACTTCGTGATCTGCTCGTTCTGCCCGCGGATGCTGGACTGGGACCCGCAGGCGATCGTGCTCCCCTACCACCACTCCAACGTGCAGAGCGAGGAGGTGATGTATTACGTCGACGGCGAGTACGGCGCCCGCAAGGGCGTCGACGTCGGCTGCATCACCCTGCACCCGTCGGGGCTCCCGCACGGCCCGCAGCCGGGCACGGTGGAGAAGGCGATCGGCGCGACGCGGACGAACGAGCTCGCAGTGATGTGCGACACGTTCCGGCCGCTGCGTCTCACGACGCTGTCGCGCGACCTCGACGACCCGCGCTACGCCTACTCGTGGTACGAGGAGCCGGCCGCCAGCCCGGCGCCATAGCGCCGTTCACCTGGCACGACGGCGAGCGCACGGTCCGCTTCGGGCGCGGCGTCGCGTCCGAGGCGGTCGAGCTGCTCGGCGGCCCGGGCTACGCGCTGCTCACGACCGTCCGCGCGTCGGAGGCGGCGCCGTGGATCGCGATGGCGGCCGGCGCCGTGCACCTCGTCGGACCGGGCACGGTTGACGAGCTGGCCGGCGACCTGCGGGCGACCGTGCGCGGCGACCGCCTCGCGGCGCTCGGCGGCGGGCGGGTGATCGACGTCGCCAAGGCGCTGGCGGCGGCCGCCCGCGACGGCACGCGCGCGATGGCGGTCCCGACCACCCTGTCGGGCGCCGAGATGACGATCATCCACCGCCACGCGCGCGGCGTGGACCCCGCGACGCCGCGCGTGCGCTGCGCCGTGGTGATCACCGATCCCGGGCTGGCCGCCTCCCAGCCCGAGCCGGAGCTCGCCGCCAGCGCGCTCAACGCGCTCGGGCACGCGGCCGAGGGGCCGTGCACGCTGCGCGCGAACCCGGTCGCGACGCTCGCCGCGCACGAGGGGGCGCGCCTGCTGGCGGCCGGATTCGCCCGCCGCGAGCCCGACCGCGACGCGCTCGCGCTCGGCGCGCTGCTGGCGGGCTACACGATCGACTCGACCGGCTACGGGCTGCACCACGTGCTCGCGCAGACGCTCGTGCGCACGCTCGGCATCGCGCACGGCGCCGCCAACGCCTGCCTGCTCCCGCACACGCTCGGCGCGCTCGCGTGGCGCTACCCGCGCCAGATCGACGCGCTGGCGGCGGCGGTCGGCGAAGATCCGGCCGAGCTCGCCACGCGGCTGCTCGTCCGCACCGGCGGCACCGGCCTGCGCGCGTACGGCGTCGCGCCCGCCGATCTCCCGGCCTGCGCGGCCACCGCCGGTGAGCGCCCCGAGCTGGAGCAGACGCCGCCGCCGGCCGATCGCGCCGAGATCCTGGCGCTCTACGAGCACGCGCTGTGAGTGGCACCCCCCATTGTGCGGGAATTCGGGCGATCAGGGTTTAGCCGCCCGCCTTTCGGCCGATGTAGCGGGAGATGCCGCACGTTCGCGGGGAACAGGACGGGCGCGACTGGACGTGGCCACCGGTCAGTCCGGTCGACGAGCCGCTGCGCACGCCGCTGTGGCTCATCCGCACGCTGGCATCGGCGCTCGCCGCCGAGGAGCAGCCGAGCCCGCGGCACCATCGCCACGTGGCCCGGCAGATCTCCCGCGCGGCCGAGGAGCTCGAGCAGGCGCTGATCGCGCCGCGTCAGCTCACCCGTTGACGGCGGTCTTCAGCGCCTGCTCGGCGTCGCCCATCTCGACGGCCTGGTCGGCGAACACCTTCGTGGCCTTGGCCGCCTTGTCCGGATCGCCGCTCTTGACCGCCGCGGCGACCGCGCGCACGTCCTTCTCGCCGGCGTCGAGCGAGCGCAGCAGCCGGTCGAGCTCGTCCTGGGCGCCGTCGGGCGCCTCGAGCTTGCCGAGCCGGTCGCGGACCAGGGCGAGCTTGTCGGCCATGCCATCCAGCGACTTCGCGGCGCCCGGCCCTGTGGCGCTGGTGCCGGAGCCCAGGGCCTGCAGCGGCGCGGCCGCCTCGTTGTAGCTCTTGATGAACGACTGGTTCCCACCGCAGCCCGCCACGGCGAGGGCCGCCGCAACCGCGGTCGCGATCGCAATCCCTCGCATCTGACGCTGTCTCATCTGGGCGCTCCTAGCTCGAGTGGTTGTTTTGCCCACTCGGAGGAGACGCGCGCGGGCGCTGAAAATTCCCGAGTCGCGCTTCCCTACCGGCCGGGGCCGGTCTCGCGCGCGATCGCGGCCTCGGTGATCGGCTGGCGGAGCAACGCCAAGGCCGATACGGTCAGCCGCGCGCCCGCGCTGAGGCTAGCCTCACGGCCCGATGCCGCCGAGCCGGGCCGACCTCGAGGCGCTCGCCGAGCGTGCGCTGGCGTTCATGGAGGGCGAGGGCCACGCGACCGCGTCGTGGGAGCGTGCCGGCCGCGCGCTCGAGGGGTCTGTCAGCGGCGGGGACGCGGTCGGCGTCGAGCTCGCGTGCATGGGCGAGCGGGCCGTCGGGCTCGTGGAGACGGCGCAGCTCGACGATGACGGGCTGCGGGCGGCCGCGCGGACGGCGCGGCGGCGGGCGGAGGCGTGCGACCCGCAGGACCCGCCGCCGCGGCTCCCGGACCCGTCGCCCGGCCGCCCGCACGACGGCTACGACCCGGCGGCGGCGGCGGCGGCGGCGGACCCCGAGCGCCTCGC
The DNA here is from genome assembly GCA_044865965.1 of Solirubrobacteraceae bacterium. Classification (GTDB taxonomy): domain Bacteria; phylum Actinomycetota; class Thermoleophilia; order Solirubrobacterales; family Solirubrobacteraceae; genus Solirubrobacter. The sequence continues at coordinate 3,104 of JBIOTP010000362.1, read as the reverse complement.
CCGCCTGTCGGAGTCGGGCGCCGCCGAGTGGCGGGCGGGGCTCGCGCACATCGCGATCGCCTCCACGCGCGGCGTCCGCGCCTACGAGCAGCGGAGCTTCGCCGAGGCGCGCGAGCGGTTCAGCAACCTCACCGCGGCGGCGGTCGGCCCCGCCGGGGTCGACGTCGACGCGCTCGCGGCCGGCGCCTACTCGCCGGCCGTGGCGGCCGGCCCCGCCGGGGTCGACGTCGACGCGCTCGCGGCCGAGGCGGCCCTGCCGGGGTCGGCGTCGACGCGCTCGCCGCCGAGGCCTACTCGCCGGCGGCGGAGGTGCCGGCCGGCGAGCCGACCGTCGTGCTCGCGCCGTGGGCGGTCGCCTGCGTGCTCGAGTGGTTCGCGCGCGACCTCGCCCGGCTCGCCGACCGCCCCTCGGGACGCGGATCGTCGCGCCGAGCATCAACCTGTCGGACTCGCCGCGCTTCCCCGGCACGCTGCCGCGCTCCTACGACGCCGAGGGCGCGCCCATCCAGCCGGTGCCGCTGATCCAGGACGGCGTCGCCCACCGGGTCGTCCACAGCGCGAGCACCGGCGCGACCACCGGCCACGCGACCCGCCCGGGCGACCCGCGCCCGCGGCCCGAGCATCTCGTGCTGGTCGGCGGGGGCGCGGCCGGCATCGTCGAGCCCGCCGCGGGCATGGACCACGGGCTGCTCATCACCGACCTGCACGGATGGCGGGCGCGCGGCGTCCGCGTGATCGCCGGCGGCCAGATCGGCCCGGGGGCGCGCGACCTGCGCGTCGACGTCGACCCGATCGCGGTGCTCGCCGCCACCGACGCGCTGACCGCCCGCCAGCGGCTCGTTCCGCAGCGCGCGACCTCCGCGCGGACGATCGGCGCGACCGTCTGCCCCGCGCTGCGCGCGCGCGGCGGCGTGACGGTCAGACCCTGATCAGGTCTTCAGCAGCGCGATCGTGTTCACGCCGAAGACGATCGCGAACGCGATCGTCCAGCGGTCGAGGTTGCGCTCCATCAGCGAGCCGCCCGTGGTGCCGCCCTGGGCGCCGACGCCGAACGCGCCGGACATGCCGGCGTCCTTCCCGGAGTGCAGGAGCACGAGGAACATCACGCCGACCGAGAGGAAGACCTGCAGGACGGAGAGCGCGGTGTGCAGCACGGGCCCTAGGGTAGCGGTCCGACGCGGTCCAGGCGCTTGAGCAGATCGACCGCCTCGGCCCGCAGCGCGCGGTCGGTCGCCCGCCAGTCGGCCTCGGACAGCTTGCCGGTCCGGTAGTCGAGCTCGGCGTCGCGGATCTCGCGGTACTTGGCCTCCTTGGCCGCCTCGAGCTCCGCCCGCTCCGCGCTCTCGGCGGCCTCCTCCTCGTGCCCGCGCCGCAGCGGCGCGCCGACCACCAGCACGACCAGCGCGAGCACGACGATGACGAGGACGAGGTCCACTAGTGGTTCCGTCCGTGACTCCGCGTGCCGTCCAGGTGGTCGCCGGCGCCGTCTGGCGAGGACGCAGGAAGGGTGCAATGGCAGCGCCCTTGCCCCTTCCGAGGACAACGCCAGGCGGTGATCGGCGGCCGCCTGGCGGTGCGTGGGGTCGCGGACGGGACCACTTTAGGCGCCGACGGGGGTGCGCACCTCGCGGCCGACGCGGGCGGCGTAGGCGGCGGTGACCAGGCGCGTCACGCCGCGCGGCGACGGCCACGCCGCCAGCAGCCCGCCCAGGAACACGATCACGGCCCCGAGCCAGATCCAGGTCACCATCGGCGAGACGAGGAAGCGGAAGCTCGCCGGCGGCGGGTCGCGCGTGTAGGAGGCGGTCAGCGCCCGCAGCGCCTGGGCCAGGAAGTCGTTCGCCTCCTCGGGCGAGAGGCCGCCGCCGCTGCGGGTGAACACGCGGTCGCCCTCGGCGATCCGCGCGCGCAGGCGGCTCGTGTCCGGGTTGACCGCGCTCCAGGTGTCGCGGCGCAGGCCGGTGCGCAGGCCCACCTCGCTGGTCGCCTCTCCCTCGAAGAAGCGCGAGATCGGCCCGAGCGACGGGTCCTGGGACGGGAAGTAGTCCTTCGAGGTCCGCACGATCCGCGCCTTCTCGCCGTCCCGGCGGACGCGCAGCACGGCGCCCAGCGAGATCCGCTCGAGCCGCCCGTTGGAGGCGGCGTGCAGCTGCGCGGTCGGCCGGACGTAGGTGAACGTGTAGCCGCCCGCGCGGGCGCTCTGGCCCGGCGACAGCCACGCGTCGTGGACGGACTGGAAGCTCGACGACGCCGCGACGCCCACGAACAGCACCATCACGCCCGCGTGCACCAGGTAGCCGCCATAGCGCCGGCGGTTGCGGCGCACGAGCGCGACGAGCGCGACCGGCACGGGCTCGTGCGCGGTCGCGCGGCGCGCGCGCACCCCGCGCCACAGCTCCTGGCCGACGATGCCGACGACGAAGCCGGCGAGCCCGAAGAGCGCCAGCGCGGTGGCGGACCCGCGCACGCCGGCGGCCAACACCACGGCCGGCACCGCCACGCCGATCGCCGCCGGCCGGGCGAGGTTGCGCCACAGCTGGGTGGGCGTCGCCCGCCGCCACGCCATCACCGGGCCGATGCCGCTCAGCAGCACCAGCAGGAGCGCCAGCGGGACGATGTAGCGGTCGAACCACGGCGGCCCGACAGCGGCCTGCGTGCCGGTCACGGCCTCCGAGATCAGCGGGAAGAACGTTCCCCAGAACACGACGAAGCACAGCCCGACGAGCACGAGGTTGTTGAGCAGGAACACCGCCTCGCGCGACAGCAGCGAGTCGAGCCGGTGCTCGGAGCGCAGCTGCGGCGCGCGCGAGACCACGAGCGCGATCGACATCCCGATCATCGCCGCGATCAGCACGAGGAACGGCACGCCGAGCGTGGACGCGCCGAAGGCGTGGATCGAGTTCAGCACGCCGGAGCGCACCAGGAACGTTCCGAGGATCGCCAGGACGCCGGTCGCGAGCACCAGCGAGACGTTCCAGATCTTCAGCATCCCGCGCCGCTCCTGGATCATCACCGAGTGCAGGAACGCGGTGCCGGTCAGCCACGGCATCAGCGACGCGTTCTCCACCGGGTCCCAGGCCCAGTAGCCGCCCCACCCGAGCTCG
>JBIOTP010000361.1:0-12596 GCA_044865965.1 Solirubrobacteraceae bacterium | reverse complement strand
TGCGCCGCGGGGCGCTGCTGGCCCCGCTGGCGGGCATCGCCTACCTGGCCGCCGTCGCGGCGGCGTTCCCGGCGGGCTGGATACTGCCGGTCGCGGCCCCGCTGCTGGCGCTCGCGCTCTCGAGCGGCGCGTCCACGACCATCGCCTTCGTGCTCGAACGGCGCGAGCGGCGCCGCGTCTCGGATCGCAACGCCGAGCTCGAGGAGCGCGTGCGCGAGCGCACTGCGGAGCTGCGCGAGACCCAGCTCGAGATCGTCGAGCGCCTCGGCCGCGCCGCGGAGTGGCGCGACGAGGACCTGGGCGACCACGTCGCGCGGATGAGCCTGCTGTGCGAGCAGATCGGCCTCGCGCTCGGGATGACGCCGGAGCGCGCCGAGCTGCTGCGCCAGGCGAGCGCCCTGCACGATGTCGGCAAGATCGGCGTGTCGGACCGCATCCTGCTCAAGCCCGCGCTGCTCGACCCCGAGGAGCGCAAGCTGATGGAGGCGCACACCGAGATCGGGGCGGCGATCCTCTCCGGCTCGCGCGCGCCGGTCCTGCAGCTGGCCGAGGCGATCGCCTGCAGCCACCACGAGCGCTGGGACGGCTCCGGCTACCCGGCCGGCCTCGCGGGCGAGCAGATCCCGCTCGAGGCCCGGGTCTGCGCGGTCTGCGACGTGTTCGACGCGCTCTGCTCGTCGCGTCCCTACAAGGCCGCCTGGCCGGCCGCTGAGGCGCTCGCCGAGATCGAGCGCCAGCGCGGCCGCCAGTTCGACCCGCGCGTGGTCGACGCGTTCCTGGCCCTGCCGGACCTAATCGTACGCGCGCCCCAGATGGGCGAAGCGGTCGGCACGCTGGACCTCGCGGTCCTCGAGCCGCAGCCGGGCGAGCCGGAAGCGGCGGACGGCGTCATCCGAGCGCCCGCTCGGCACCAGCACGAGCCGGCGGACCGCTGAGCCGGACGCGGCCGTGGGCGGGATGGGGGCTGCAGCGGCGGTCTTCATGACGCCGATGGTGAAGCGCCGGTGAGCGCTCCGCCACCGTCCGGCGGTCCCAACCTGACCGCGCCGGATTGTCCCGCGTGTCTAGTGGTTCCGCACGTAAGTACGTGCGCCGTCAGGTGGTCGCTGGCGCCGCCTGGCAAGGACGCAGACCCGCAGGAATCCCTCTGGGATTTCAAGTGGTCGAGGACGCCGCCAGGCGGTGATCAGCGGCCGCCTGAGGGTGTGCGTACTTGCGGGCGGGGCCACTCGTGGTTCCGCGCGTTGCGGGGCGGGCCACTCGCCGCCCGCACGGCGGCGTCGAGCGCCGGCCGCACCGCCGCCGGCAGGCGCCGGCGCACGCGCCAGCGGGCGCCGCAGAACGCGTGGTTGGCGACCGTGGCGAAGCCGTGCTCGTCCTCGCGCAGCGCGAGCAGCAGGTGCGCGATCCGGTCCGCCGAGGGCAGCGACGGGCCGATCGCGTGCACGCACCAGCAGTGCACCCCGCGCCCGCCCGGGCGCACGAGCAGCGCCCCCGCCTCCCCCACCAGCCACACGCCGAGCGCCCCGCGCTCCAGCACGAGCCCCGTGCGCGCGTGCAGGTCGCGCGCCTCGTGGCCGATCAGGTCGCCGAGCAGCCCGAGGGCGGCCCGCTCGGCCTCGCCGCCGGCCCGCCCGCGCGGCTTGACGACCTTGGCGCCCCGGTTGGCATAGAGCTCCGGGATCGCCCACGCATGCGCGACGAGCGCGAGCGCGACCGGTGCCAGCAGCGGCTCGATCGCCAGCAGGGCGGCGGCCGCGAGCACCAGCGGGATCGTGTGGGCGGCCGTGGTCAGCGTCCACAGCCGCGCCGTCTCGCGCAGCCGGCGCGCGTCGATGCGCGGCCGCCAGGGGACGGCCGCGATCTCGGGGAGGCCGGCGCTCACCCGCCGGCGATCGGCCGCCGCACGATCACGAGCCCGGCGTCGACCGGCAGCTCGTCCACCTGCGCCGCGCCGCCGTCGCCCGTGCTGACCACCGCGAAGCAGCCGGCGTCCAGCTCCGCGCGCAGCGCCGCGGCGGCGGCCTCGACCGACGGCGGATCGGCGGGCGTCCACTCCGCCAGCGTCGTGTGTCCCGTGTGGTCCATGCGGATGAGCCGTGCCATGGGCGCTCCCTTCCTGTCCGGGACCCCAAATCGTACGCCAGCGGCCTGGACGCATGTTCGGGTCAAGCGGCGTCGATTTGCGCCGATTCAGACTGGCGATGGACCACGCTCGTCGGAGACGCCTCCCGACGCCCTCGCGGGCGCTCCTGGTGTGGGCGTACGTCCTCGTGCTGGCCGGCCTCGCGGCGGCCACCTGGCTCGGCATCGTCCATCACACCGAGCCGCTGTCCGCCCCGCACCTGCCGTGGTGGGCGGTCGCCATCGGCTTCGCCGGCGCCGAGGTGTGCGTCGTCCACGTCCGCTTCCGCCACAGCTCGCACTCGTTCTCGCTCGCCGACCTGCCGTTCGTGTTCGGCCTCGTGTTCGCCACCGGCGACGCGTTCATGGCCGGCGCGCTGCTCGGCACGGCGCTGATCTGGGGCGTCGTCCGCCGCCTGCAGCCCGTCAAGCTCGCCTTCAACCTCGCCCAGCTCGCGCTGGCGATCGGCGTCGCCGCCGGCATCCTGCGCGCCGTCGTGCACGGCGACGGTGCGCTGGAGCCGGGCACCTGGGTCGGCCTCTACGCCGCCACGCTGGCCAGCGGCGCGCTCACGATCTCCCTGCTGGGCGGCGCGATCACGATCGCCGAGGGCAGCCTGCGGGCGCGGATGCTCGTCCAGATGTTCGCCACCGACCTGCTGGTCACGCTCGTCAACGCGAGCATCGGCATCGCCGCCGCGCTCGTGGTGGCGACGGACGCGCGCGCGGTGCCCGTCCTGCTCGTGCCTGCGCTGACCGTCTTCGTGATCTACCGCGCCTACATCTCCGAGCGCGAGCGCCACGAGCGGCTCGAGTTCCTGTACGACGCCAACCGCTCGCTGTCGCGCTCGCCCGAGGTCGCCGAGGCGATCGAGGCCCTGCTGGCGCGCTCGCTGGAGGCGTTCAACGCCGACGTCGCCGAGGTGCTGCTGTTCGCCGACTCCGGCCCGCTGCGCACCACCCACGGCCCCGGCACGCATCGCGCCACGATGGAGCCCGTCGACCGCTTGATCGCCGAGGAGCTCGCCACGCTGGTGGACTCCGACACGCCGGTCGTCTCGCTCACGCCGCCGTTCGGCAGCCCGCGCCTGCGCGCGCACATGCAGGAGCGCGGCATCCGCCACGCGATGGTGGCCATGCTGCCCGGCGAGGAGCGCACGATCGGCACGATCCTGCTCGCGAACCGGGTCGGCCTCGAGCGCTCGTTCGGGCGCGACGACCTGCGCCTGCTCGAGGCGCTGGCCAACAACGCCGCGGTCGCCCTGCAGTACGACCGGCTCGAGCAGGCGATCGCGAAGCTGCGCTCGCTGCAGGATCAGCTCCATCACCAGGCCTACCACGACCCGCTCACCGACCTGCCGAACCGCACGCTGTTCATGGAGCGCGTGCGCGACGAGCTCGCGCGCGGCAACGGGCAGGTCGCGGTCCTGTTCGTGGACGTCGACGACTTCAAGACCGTCAACGACTCGCTCGGGCACGCCGTGGGCGACGCGCTGCTCGCCTCCGTCGCCGAGCGCCTGCGCGGCTGCGTGCGCCCGCAGGACACCGTCGCCCGCCTCGGCGGCGACGAGTTCGCGGTGATGCTGCCCGGCGTCGAGGACCCGCTGGTCGACGGCCGCGCCGTCGCCACCCGCATCCTGCGCGCGTTCGAGCTGCCGGTCGAGGCCGGCCCCGAGCTCGTCTCCGTGCACCTCAGCGTGGGCGTCGCCGACAGCCGCCAGAGCGGCGACGACAGCGACGAGCTGATTCGCAACGCGGACGTCGCGATGTACCAGGCGAAGTCCAAGGGCAAGTCGCGCTTCGAGCTGTTCGAGCCCTCGATGGCGGCCGCGATCGTGCACCGGCACGACACCAAGGAGGAGCTGGCGAAGGCGATCGAGCGCGAGCAGATGGTCGTCGAGTACCAGCCGATCGTGGCGCTCGACACCGGCCGGATCGTCGCCGCCGAGGCGCTCGTGCGCTGGGAGCATCCCGTCCGGGGCCTCGTGCCGCCGGCCGACTTCGTGCCGCTGGCCGAGGAGACCGGGCTGATCGTCCCGCTCGGCCGCCACGTGCTGCGCGAGGCCTGCAGGCAGGCGCGGCTGTGGCAGGACGACGAGCCGCTGCGCATGCACGTCAACCTGTCGGTCGCCGAGCTGCGCGACCCTGGGCTCGTCGAGCACGTGATGGCCGCCATCCGCGACGCCGGCATCGATCCCGGCCAGCTCGTGATCGAGATCACCGAGAGCCAGCTGCTGGCGGGAGCCAGCGTGGAGCGGTTCGCCGAGCTGCGGGCGCTGGGCGTGCGGATCGCGCTCGATGACTTCGGGACCGGCTACTCGTCGCTGAGCTGCCTGCACTCACTGCCGCTGGACACGCTGAAGATCGCCAAGCCGTTTATCGACGGCCTCACCGCCGGCGGGCGCGAGAGCTCTTTCGTGAGCATGATCGTGGACCTGGCGCGCACGCTCGACCTCGAGGTGATCGCCGAGGGGATCGAGCACGCCGACCAGCTCGCGGCGCTGCGCGAGCTCGGCGCGGGCCTCGGCCAGGGCTTCTACCTCGGGCGCCCGGCGCCGCCCGCCCCGCAGCTCAGACGCCCAGCTGCTCGCGGATCAGGCGATTGACCTCGCCGCCGTCGGCGCGGCCCTTGGTCTCCCTCATCACCGGGCCGACGAGGGCGCCCATCGCCTTCGGGTTGCCGCCCTTGATGCGCTCGACGATGTCGGGGTTGTCCTCGATCACCTTGGCGACGATCGCGGCGAGCTCGCCGGAGTCCTCCATCGCCGCCAGGCCCTCGCGCTCGACGATGTCGACGGGGTCGCCGCCCTCGTCGACGAGGTGGTCGAGCACGGTGCGTCCGGCGCCGGCTGTGAGCGCGCGGGCGGCGACCAGCTGCGCGAGCTTGGCGAGCATCGCGGGCACCGCCTTCGACTGCAGTGGGTCCGACTCCCCGAGCCGCCCGCGCAGCTCGGTGACCCAGTTGGCGACCGTCCGCGGCTCCGGCTCGTTGGCCGCGGCCGTGGCGGCGCCCTCGAAGTAGTCGCCCCACGCGGGCTCGAACGCGAACAGCCGCGCGGTGTCGGCGGGGAGGCCGTAGTCGCGCTCGTAGCGCTCGGCACGCGCCGCCGGCAGCTCCGGGATCGCCGCCCGCGCCGCCTGGAGCATCTCGGGCGTCGGCACGATCGGCACGAGGTCGGGCTCGGGGAAGTAGCGGTAGTCGTGCGCCTCCTCCTTTGAGCGCAGCGTGCTCAGGCCCCCCGTCTTGGGATCGAAGTGCAGCGTCTCCTGGACGACGGGCTCGCCGGCCTCGAGCAGGCCGATCTGGCGCTTGACCTCGGCCTCGATGCCGTCCTTGAGGAACTTGAACGAGTTCATGTTCTTGAGCTCGGTCTTGGTCCCCAGCTCGGTGGCGCCCTTCGGGCGCACGGACACGTTGGCGTCGCAGCGCAGCGAGCCCTCTTCCATGTTCACGTCGCTGACCCCGAGCTGGCGCAGCGTCACGCGCAGCAGGTTCAGCCAGTCGCGCGCGTCCTCGGCGGAGTCCAGGTCGGGCTCGGTGACGATCTCGGCCAGCGGCGTGCCGCCGCGGTTGTAGTCGACGATGCTGCCGGTCGACCCGTGGATGCGCCCGGACTCGCCGACGTGCACGAGCTTCGCGGCGTCCTCCTCGAGGTGGATGCGGTGGATGCGCACGTCGCCCAGGCGCCCGCCGGTGCACAGCGGGATGTCGTACTGGGAGATCTGGTAGCCCTTGGCGAGGTCGGGATAGAAGTAGTTCTTGCGGTGGAAGATCGAGCGCGGCGCGATCTCGCAGCCGAGCGCGAGCCCCATCATCAGCCCGTAGCGGACCGCCTGCGCGTTCGCGACCGGCAGCGTCCCCGGCAGCCCGAGACAGACCGGGCAGGTGCGCGTGTTGGGCTCCTCGCCGAAGCTCAGCTCACACGCGCAGAACATCTTCGTGCGCGTGGACAGCTGGACGTGGATCTCCAGCCCGATCACGGGCTCGTAGTCGGTCATCTGAGCGCTCCGGAGCCGTCGAAGCCGATCACCTTCTCCAGCGCGTGCGCGGCGTCGAGGATGCGGTTCTCGCTGAACGCCGGGCCGGCGATCTGGAACCCGACCGGCAGGCCCTCGCTGAGCCCGTTCGGGATCGAGATGCCGGGGATGCCGGCGAGCGACATCGGCACGGTGCAGAAGTCGTTGAGGTACATCGAGAGCGGGTCGTCGGTCTTGGCGCCCAGCTCGAACGCGACGCCGGGCGCGGTGGGGGTGACGATGAAGTCGAAGCGCTCCCACGCCTGCTCGAAGTCGCGCGCGATCAGCGTGCGGACCTGCTGCGCGCGGCCGTAGTAGGCGTCGTAGTAGCCCGAGGAGAGCGCGTAGGTGCCGATCAGCACGCGGCGCTTGACCTCGGCGCCGAAGCCCGCCTCGCGGGTCGCGGTGTACATCCCGAGCAGGTCGCCGTCCCCGGCCCGCAGCCCGTAGCGGACGCCGTCGTAGCGCGCGAGGTTCGACGAGCACTCGGCGGGCGCGATCAGGTAGTAGGCGGCGAGGCCGTGGGGGGCGTGCGGCAGGCGGGTCGTGTCGACGGTGGCGCCGAGCTCGCGCGCGAGGTCGAGCGTCGCGTGGAAGGCGTCCAGCACGCCCGGCTCGATCCCCTCGCCGGTCAGCTCCTCCGGCACGCCGAGGCGGATGCCCCTGAGGTCGGTCGCCGTGGGCAGCTTGACCGGCCCGGGCAGGCCGATCGAGGTCGAGTCGCACGGGTCCGGCCCGGCCATGGCCGACAGCAGCAGCGCGGCGTCGGCGACGTCGCGCGTGAACGGCCCCGCCTGGTCGAGCGAGGATGCGAACGCGATCATGCCGTAGCGCGAGATCGCGCCATAGGTCGGCTTGAGGCCGACGATCCCGCACAGCGCGGCGGGCTGGCGGATCGAGCCGCCGGTGTCGGTGCCGATCGACCACGGGGCCGTGCCCGCCGCCACCGCGGCCGCCGAGCCGCCCGACGAGCCGCCGGGCACGCGCGTGCGGTCCCACGGGTTCAGCGTCGGCCCGTAGCCCGAGTTCTCGGTGGAGGAGCCCATCGCGAACTCGTCCTGGTTGGTCTTGCCGAGCACGCGGGCGCCGGCCTCCTGGAGGCGGCGCACGGCGGTCGAGGTGTACGGCGGCCGGTAACCCTCGAGGATGCGCGAGCCGGCCTGGCTCGGGATGCCGCGCGTGCAGAACAGGTCCTTGATCGCGATCGGGACGCCGGCGAGCGGGCCCGATACGGAGCCGACCGACGGCTCGTCGGTCACCCACGTGTAGGCGTTGAGGTCGTCGGCCGCGGCGCGCTCGCGGTAGAACGCCCAGAGGTCGTCGGCGTCCAGGTCGCCGGAGCGGATCCGCTCGGCCGCCTGCGCTCCGGTCAGGCCGATCAACCCGTCGCGCATGGGCGTGCCTCCGCCACGGTTGCGGTGGCCGAGCTCATGCGGCAGCTCCCGGCGACGGCACGCGGAACCCGCCGAGCGCGGCGTCGGGCGCGCTCTCCAGCGCGACGTCGCGCGGCAGCGAGGGGCGCGGCTCGTCGGCGCGCAGCGCGTTCTCGACGTTGATGACGTGCGACGTCGGCGGCACGCCCGACAGGTCGAGCTGCTCGATCGTCTCGATGTAGTCGAGCACCTTCGAGAGCTCGCCGGAGAAGCGCTCGACCTCCTCCTCGGTCAGCTCCAAGCGGGCGAGGCGGGCGACGTGCAGGACCTGATCACGGCTCAGCATCGCCGCTTGAGTCTAGGCCGCCGGATGGCGCCGGGCGGCGCGGCAGGTCCGGCGCCACGGCGCCCGGCGTCGACTCGTCCTTGAGCGAGAGCAGGCCGCCCACGAAGACGGTCAGCGCACCCGCGAGCCCGAGAACGGAGCCGGCGATGAGGCACAGCAGCGCCCCCAGCAGCCCGAAGACGGTCGTGAGCACGCCCAGTGCGACCAGCAGCGCGGGCCCGCGCGCGCCCGCGGCGGCGATGGTGAGGGCGATGGCGACCGCGGCGACGCCGGCGAGCAGGATGTCGGCGATGGAGAGCCCCGAGCCGAGCAGCGACGCCAGCAGGATCGCGCCGCCGACGCCGGCGGGCACGTCGCTGATGCGCAGACGGCCCATCAGACCGCGGCGCGCGCGGCCAGCAGCGCGTTGCGCAGCAGCATCGCGACCGTCATCGGGCCCACGCCGCCGGGGACGGGCGTGATCAGCCGCGCGCGCTCGCGCGCGGCCTCGAAGTCGACGTCGCCGGCCACGCCGTCCGCGGTGCGGTTCATGCCGACGTCGACCACGACCGCGCCGGGCTTCACCCAGTCGCCCCGCACGAGCGCGGCGCGCCCCACGGCCGCGACGAGCACGTCGGCACGGCGGCACACGGCCCCGAGGTCGCGCGTGCGCGAGTGACACATCGTGACCGTGGCGTTCGCGGCCAGCAGCAGCGCCGCGAGCGGCTTCCCCACGAGGTCCGAGCGGCCCACCACCACGGCCTCGGCGCCCTCGAGCGCGACCTCGTGGCGGCGCAGCAGCTCCATCACGCCCTGCGGCGTGCAGGGGCGCAGCCCGGGGCGGCCCTTGGCGAGCAGGCCTGCCGAGATCGGCGTGAGCCCGTCGACGTCCTTGGCGGGCGCGATCAGCTCGGTCAGCGCCGGCCCGTCCACCTGCGGCGGCGTCGGGAGCTGCAGCAGGATCCCGTGGACGGCGGGGTCGGCGTTCAGCTCGCCGAGCAGGCGCGCGACCTCCTCGTGCCGCGTGTCGGCGCGCAGCCGGTGGTCGAACCCGCGGATCCCGGCCTCGGCGCTCGCGCGCTGCTTGCCGCCCACGTAGATCGCTGACGCGGGGTCGTCGCCCACCAGCACCGTGGCGAGCCCCGGGGGCTCGTGCCCGGTCGCGACCCACTCGGTCACCCCGGCGCGGACCTCGTCCCGCACCTGCTGCGCGATCGCCTTGCCGTCGATGAGCTCCGCGGCCATCGGCGGGGCAGGCTATCCGCCGGCGCAGCCGGGACGTGCGACCGTGTAAGGGGTGAGCTTCACGACCCGCCCCGAGCTGAGCGGCACGTTCGGCATGGTCGCCTCCACCCACTGGCTGGCGTCGGCGGCGGGGATGGCGGTGCTCGAGCACGGCGGCAACGCGTTCGACGCCGCGGTCGCCACCGGGCTGGCGCTGCAGGTCGTGGAGCCGCACCTGAACGGGCCCGGCGGCGAGGTGCCGATCCTGCTCTACGACGGGCGCGTACACGTGATCTGCGGGCAGGGCCCGGCGCCGGCGGCGGCCACGATCGAGCGGTTCCGGGCGCTCGGGCTCGACCTCGTGCCCGGCACCGGGCCGCTCGCGGCCTGCGTCCCGGGCGCGTTCGACGCCTGGATGCTGCTGCTGCGCGACTTCGGCACGATGGAGCTCGCCGACGTGCTCTGCTACGCGATCGGCTACGCGCTGGACGGGTTCCCGGCGCTGCCGCAGATCGTCGCGACGATCGCGCGCGTGGAGGGGCTCCTGCGGGACGAATGGCCGGCGTCGGCGGAGCTGTGGCTGCCGGTGCCGGCGGTGGGGGCGCGGCTGCGCAACCCGACGCTGGCGGCGACCTACGGGCGCGTGGCGGCGGAGGCCGTGGGGCCGACGCGCGAGGCGCGCATCGACGCGGCGCGCGCCGCCTGGTACCGCGGCTTCGTGGCCGAGGCGATCGCGAACGCGGTCGCCGAGCCCGCGATGGACAGCTCGGGCGAGCGCCACGCCGGGCTGCTGTCCGGCGACGACCTGGCGGGCTTCCGGGCGACGCTGGAGGAGCCGGTGAGCCTCGGATTCCGCGGTTGGACGGTGTTCAAGACCCAGCCCTGGGGACAGGGGCCCGTGCTGCTTCAGCAGCTCACCCTGCTCGACGGCTTCGACCTCGTGGGCATGGGCTTCCTCAGCGCCGACCACGTCCACACCGTTGTCGAGTGCGCGAAGCTGGCGTTCGCCGACCGCGAGGCGTGGTACGGCGACTCGGCGCCGGTGCCGCTCGCCGAGCTGCTCTCGCGCGAGTACGCCGACGAGCGCCGGGCGCTCGTGGGCGCGGAGGCATCGGGCGAGCTGCGGCCGGGCGGGCGCGACCCGCGGCTGCCGGAGCTCGTCGGCGCGCCGGCCGCGGCCGGGGTCGGCGAGCCGACGCTGGGCGACACCTGCCACCTCGACGTCGCCGACCGCCACGGCAACCTCGTCTCGGCTACGCCGAGCGGCGGGTGGCTGCAAAGCTCGCCCGCGATCCCCGGGCTGGGCTTCTGCCTCGGTACGCGCGCGCAGATGTTCTGGCTGCAGGAGGGCCTGCCCGCCTCGCTGCTCGGCGGCCGCCGCCCCCGCACGACGCTCACGCCGTCGCTGGCGACGCACGACGACGGGACCGTGCTCGCGTTCGGCACCCCGGGCGGCGACCAGCAGGACCAGTGGTCGCTCGGGCTGTTCCTCGCCCACGCGGTGTTCGGCCGCAACATGCAGGAGGCGATCGACGCGCCCGCGTTCCACACCGCGCACTTCCCGAGCTCCTTCTACCCGCGCGCCGCGCAGCCGCGGCGCGTCGAGATCGAGGGCCGCGTCGACGGCGCGGTGATCGGCGAGCTGCGCCGCCGCGGGCACGACGTCGCCGTCGCCGACCCATGGTCGCTCGGCCGCCTGAGCGCGGTGTCACGGGCGCCGGACGGCACGCTGCGCGCCGCCGCCAACCCGCGCGGGATGCAGGGCTACGCGGTCGGCCGCTGACCAAGACGATGGATTCCGCGCCAGGGCGGGTCCGGCGAACTTCGGGCAAGTGAGGTGGAGCCCGAGGGGCTCGGTTCTCACGAGCGATCGGTCGAGGTCGATGGGGCCCGTCACGCTCGCCCTATCGCGCGCAAACGATCGCGCCCGATCAGCCGTACGGGGGTGTGTGTCAATCTAGTTCCACCAGGTCGAACCAGACTTACACACACCCTCGCGCGTGGTGATCGATTCCCCCGCCGCGCCGGTCCGGGCTCCCCCTCACCTGCCCGCAGTTCGCGGGGCCCGCCGCGCCAATCCGGGCTCCCTGCGCCACGCGGTGCGCGAGGCGCCGCTTGCGCGGATTCAACCGTCTACGCCGGCGCCAGCCGCGGGGAGCGGACCCGCAGGACGAGCAGCGTGACCGCGCAGACCGCCGCCATCAGCAGGTAGGCGACCTCGTCGCCGGCGAGCTGGGCGAGCTTGGCGCCGCCGGCGTTGCCGGTGCCCTGGCCGATCGCCCACGTGAGGTTCATCAGGCCGAACGCGAGGCCCTGCTCGAGCCCGCGGGCCTCGGCGGCGTCGGAGAGCATCGCCATCGCCGGCGCCCACACGAAGCCGACGATCGGGAACCCGATCACGATCACGACCGCGATCACCCACGCAGTGCCGGGCCACGGCAGCACCGCAAGCAGCGCGGTGGCGCCGGCGAGGCCGATGAGGGAGGGGACGAGCCGCCCGCGGCGATCGGACAGCCGCCCGGAGATCGCGCTGACGATCGCCTCCAAGGCGGCGGCCACCAGCCAGACCGCGCCGATCGCGGCGACGCCGGCGCCAAGGTCGGCCATCCGCAGCGGGACGAGCACGGCGACGGTCCCGAACACGAGGCCGGGGATGCACACGAGCCACATCCCGGTGACGATCCGCCCGTCGCGCAGCGCCGGCCCGAGCGCGCGCAGCGAGCCCTCGCCGCTGCGCGCCACCGCCGGCGTCCGGGCCGCCCACGCCATCAGGGCGACGCCGATGACCGCGACCGCGCAGAACACCGCCTCGTGGCCGATGACGCCCGCCGCCGCGCCGACCACCGGCCCGAGCAGCGCGCCGGCGATGGCCGCGCTCATCGCCGAGCCGATCACCGCGCCGCGGCGCTCGGGCGGCGACGCGCCGACCAGCCAGGCCAGCGCGCCCGCCCACGAAGCGGCCCCGCCGAGGCCCTGGATGAAGCGGGCCGTGTCGAGCACCGCGATGCTGTCGCCGAACGCGAAGCCGAGGCTGGCGAGGTTCATCAGGGCAAGCCCGAGCAGCACGGTCGGCTTGACGCCGATCCGCCCGGCGAGCCAGCCGCCCGGCAGCCCGCCGGCGAACGTGCCGGCGGGGTACGCCGCGGCGAGCACCCCCGCGCCGGCCTTGGACAGGTGAAGCTCACGCGTCAGCTCCGGCAGCAGCGGCGTGATCGCCGCGTAGAACATAGTGTCGACGAGGACGACGGCGGAGGCGAGGAGGAGCAGGCGGCGCACGGGGACGAGCAATCGTATGACCCCGCCGCTTCCGGCTCGGCGGCCGCGGGCGTTCGACGCAGCCCGGCGGCGCCGGCCGGCCGGTCAGCGGCGGCGGCGGCTCGGCGAGTAGTCAGCCACGCCGCCTCGGCTACCGGCGACGGATCGGCGCGTAGTCGGCCATCAGCTTGCGCTCGGAGCCGTCGCCGGCGAAGCGCACGACCACGATCCCGCCGGGCTCAGTGCCGATCACGACGCCCTCGCCGAACGCCGCGTGC
>JBIOTP010000360.1:0-6706 GCA_044865965.1 Solirubrobacteraceae bacterium | reverse complement strand
CGCTTGTGGCTCGGCCGCGGGGCGGCGTTGGGGGCGGCGCTGTTCTTCCTCTCGCTGCGCGGCGCGATCGCGCTGCTGGTCGGGCCGGTGCTCGGCGAGCCGACGCCGCACTTCCCGCTCTACGTCGTCTCGGCATTGTGTGTCGAGGGGATCGCATTCCTCGTGTCGCCGCGGCGGCCGCTGACGTTCGCGCTCGCCGCCGGGGCGTTGATCGGGACCGTCGGGCTGGCCGCCGAGTGGGGCTGGTCGCACGTCTGGATGCCGCTGCCGTGGCCGGCCGCGCTGCTGCCCGAGGGCGCGCTGCTGGGGTTCGCGATGGCGCTCGCCGGCGGGCTCATCGGCGCGTGGATCGGGGGACGGCTGGCCGCCGACCAGCTCCCGCGCGGCGGCGACCTGCGCGCCGGTGCCGTGGTCGCGGCGGCGGCCATTCTCGCGGCGGTCGTGTTCGGGCTGGCGACCTCGTCCGATCGCGGGGTGTCCGGCACAGTCGTGCTCGAGCCGGCGGGCGGCGGGACGGCGAACGCGGTGATCAGGCTTGCGCCGCCCCGCGCCGCGGACGACGCGGCCTGGCTGACCGCGACGTCCTGGCAGGGCGGCGGGCTGGTCGTCGACCGGCTGCGGCGCGTCGGGCCGGGCGTCTACCGCACGACCGAGCCGATGCCCGTGCAGGGCGAGTGGAAGACGATGATCCGCCTGCACGTGGGCAACTCATTGACCGCGCTGCCGGTGTACCTGCCGGCGGACCCGGCGATCCCGGTGGGCGGCGTGCCGGCTCGGGAGCGTGTGACGCGCCCGTTCGGTTCGGACCACAAGCTGCTCCAGCGCGAGCAGAAGCCCGCGGCGGGCGTGCTGTGGGCGATCGGGTACGGGTGCGTCCTTGCGCTCGCGCTCGGGTTCCTCGGGTTGCTGGGCTGGGGCGTGCACCGCGTGGCGGCGCCCCCGCCGGCCGAGCGGCCGGGCGTCGCGACTGGGCGGGCGCGGGTCGGCGTGCCGCCGCCGCCGGCCGTGCCGACCGGCCGTTAGCCGGGCGCGGTGAACAGCTTGTAAGCCGGCCGCTAGCCGGGCCCGGCGAACTGCTTGCAGGCGAGGGGGAGCCCGAGGTGGCGCGCGGGCGCGCCGGGGCCGCGGCGCGAGGGCGGGGAACGATCATGGCCGCGATCGAGCATGATCGATCGCGCGCGGCACGAACGCACGAACGGGCCCATCGACCTCGCTCGATCGCCCCGCGCGGCGCCGGGAGGGTCCGGGCTCCCCCTCACCTGCCCGAAGTTCGCCGGCCCCGCCGCGCGGGCCGCGCGCCCGCGCCGGGCGGGTCGGCACGCAGGGCGACAGCGGCTATGTCGTGGGCTACCGGGCGGCCTGAGCTCAGCGGCGGGCGCTGATGGAGTGCACCGGCGGCAGGTGCGCCGCCGCCACCGACCACGTCGCGCCCGCGTCGGCGGAGGCGAACACGTCCCCGGACGTGGCTCCGAAGTAGAGCTCGAACCGGTCGTCGTCGCCGGCGCGGTCGAACGCCTCGCGCAGGACGGTCAGGTACGCGTCCTGCTGCGGCAGCCCGTCGCCGCGGGGCGTCCACGTGGCGCCCGCGTCGCGCGTCTCGTACACCCGCACGTGGCCGTCCGGCGTCACCCGGTCGGTGTCCGCGGTCAGCGGGATCAGGTAGGCGCCGTCGGGATCGCGCGGGTCGAGCACGAGCGGGAAGCCGAAGTCCGACGGCAGGCCGGCGCCGATGTCGGTCCACGACTCGCCCGCGTCGTCCGAGCGATAGACGCCGCCGTGGAACTGCATGAACATCCGCTCCGGCCGCGTCCGCGCGCGGTGGATGCGGTGCACGCAGAGGGCGGCCTGGTCCGCCGGCGTGTCCTCGGGCAGGTAGCGCGCGACCAGGCCCTCGTTCCCGGGGCGCCAGGTGCGCCCGCCGTCGTCGGTCAGCCACACCCCGGCGGCGGACACGCCGACCGCCAGCCGGTCGGGGTCGCCGGGCCACGTCTCGATCGAGTGCAGGCACATGCCGCCGCCGCCCGGCTGCCAGGACGGGCGCGACGGGTGCTCCCACAACCCGCGGTTGAGCTCCCAGCTCGTGCCGCCGTCGCGGCTCTCGAACAGCACCCCCGGGTCGCCGCCGGCGTACAGCATCCCCTCGGCCTCGCCCGGGACGATCACCCAGATGCGCTCCAGCGCCTTGTCGCCGCCCTCGGGCAGCTGCACGCCCGCGGCCTGCTCCCACTCGCCGGCCGGGTCGTCCGTGTACCACAGCTTCGGCCCGTAGAACGCGGACGTCACCGACGCCAGCACGCGCCCGCTGCGCGGGTCGCTCAGCGCGTACTCCACCGGCTCGCCCGCGAACGCGCGCGCGGTCACCTCGAACGGCGCCCCCGGCGCGCCCTCGAGCACGAACAGGCCCTTCTTGGTCCCGACGAGCACCTCCGTCATACGCCGCCTCCCGAGATCGCCGGCAGCACGTCGACCCGGTCGTCGCCGCCGACCGGCGTCTCCGGGCCGCCGCGCTCGCCGTTCACGAACACGTTGATGTGCCTGCGGATCGCGCCGCGCTCGTCGAGAATCCAGCCCGAGACGGCCGGATGCTCGCGCTCGACCTCGCGCAGCAGCTCCTCCACCGTCTCCCCCGCGAGGACATGTTCGGAGCGATCGCCGGCGAGTCGCTTCAGCGGCCCCCGGAGGCGCACGAGTGGCATGGCGGGATCTAATCAGCCGAGCGCGAGGTGCGCAGCGATCGCGAGCACGATCAGCCGCCCGCCGATCGCGAGGCCGCGCTGGATGCGGGGCGTGATCCAGCGCCCCGCATGGCCGGCGGCGACCGTGAGCCCGAGGTGCCACGCGCCGGAGGCGGCGCCGACGCCCGCCGCGAACGCGACGGCGGCGGCCGGCCCGTCGAGCGACAGCGCGGCGGCGACGGCGGCGAAGGACGCGATCGTCAGCGGGTTCGCGGCGGTGATCGCGAGGAACCGCGCGTACGCGCCCGTCGGGGCGACCGGCGCGAGGCCGGCTCCGGCGCGCGCCCCGCGCCCGCGCCACAGGCCCACCAGGCCGTGCAGCGCGATCGCCGCCAAGACCAGCGCGGCCGCGATGCGGATCTCGGCCTCGTGGCTCGACAGCGCCGCGCCCGCGGCGCCGCCGGCGGCGGCGGCGACCACCGCGAACCCGAGGTCCGCGGTCGCCACGCCCATCCCGGCGGCGACGCCGACGCGCGGCCCGGCGACGACCGCCGCCTCGATGAGCAGCAGGCTGACGGCGCCGACCTGCATCGCGATGGCGAGTCCGGCGACGAGCCCGGCGAGGAGCGCGGCGGTCGGGTCCATGGGGACCTGTTCTGCCCGTCCCCACCGCGGAATGCAAGGCACGGACGCCGGAGACTGCGATACTCGCGGCGATGGACGCCACGGACAGCGAGATCCTTCGGCTGCTCCGTGAGGACGGGCGCCTCTCGTGGAGCGACCTCGGGGCCGCCGTCGGGCTGAGCGCCAACGCCGCCGCCGAGCGCGTGCGGCGGCTTCGCCGCGAGGGCGTGATCACCGGCTTCGTCGCCCTGATCGACCCCGCCGCCGGCGGCCGGACGCTCGAGGCGCTCGTCGGCGTCACGCTCGCCGCCGGGACCGACTCGGACAAGTTCGCCGCCGCCGCCGAGCGGCTCGAGCCGGTCACGGAGGTCCTTCACCTCACGGGCGCCCCCGACTATCAGCTGCGGGTGGCCTGCCGCGACACGGCCGAGCTCGACGTGCTGCTGCGCACGCTGCGGCTGCGGCTCGGCGTCGCCGACACCGAGACGACGATCGTGCTGCGGTCGGGGCCGGCACCCACCTGAATAGGGCGCCCGCCCGCCCGGCGCGCGCGCCGCGGCGCCGGCCACAGCGCGACCATCGCCCCGCCCACCACGATCACCCCGCCGATCCAGATCCACTGCGCAAGCGGCGACACGATCGGCCGGAAGTCCGCGGGCGCGCCGGCCTGCACGTAGCGGCGCACCGCCGTCGACACGATGAAGCCCTCGAGCCGCGGGTCGGCGTCCGGGAAGCGCCGGTCGGCGTCGCTGCGCACGCTGATCACGATCGCGCGTGGGCACCTCGAGATCCTGCGGAGGTCGGAGGGCAGCCAGCCCGAGGTCGCGGTGGCGATCGACGAGCTGTCGCGCATGGAGCGCATCGTGGAGCGGCTGCTGCTGCTCCTGCGCGCCGGCGAGGCCGGGTTCGCGGCGAGCGCCGAGGAGGTCCAGCTCGACAGGCGTCGGCCTGGGGCTCGCGATCGTCGACGCGATCGCCCGGGGTCACGGCGGGAGCTGCACCGTGTGCAGCTCGCCGGACGGCTCCACCTTCACGCTGCTGCTCCCGGGCTTCGCGGCGGACGGCGCCCGCGCGCCGCGGCTCACAGGATGATGCAGCAGACGTCGTCCGTCTTCTGCGCCTACTCCCGCCCGAGCAGGCGATGCAGGCGGCCGTCCTCGAGCGTGACGGTCGCCGGCGGGCCGTGCCCGAGCTTGTAGAGCACGCGATCGATCTCGCGCGCGAGCGTGAACGGCAGCCCGCCGGGCTCGTCCAGCGGCCAGACGCCGCACGGCTCGGCGTCCGCTCCGCTCGCGGCGAGGATCGCGTTCACGGCCCGCCGAGCAGCCTCGTTCGCCCCCTCCATCGTTGCGAGATCCGTGTAGG
Organism: Solirubrobacteraceae bacterium; assembly: GCA_044865965.1. Taxonomy (GTDB): domain Bacteria; phylum Actinomycetota; class Thermoleophilia; order Solirubrobacterales; family Solirubrobacteraceae; genus Solirubrobacter. Next base: position 2,042 of record JBIOTP010000360.1, on the reverse strand, counting down.
TCTGCACGTAGTCGGACGCGAGGAACAGGTTGTCGACCTCGGGCAGCTCCGCCGTGGGCCGGTGCGGCCACGAGCCCGCGGTGTTGACCAGCAGCGGCTCGAGGTTGGTCGCCGTCGTCGGGTTGGGCGGGATGATGTCGGGGTCGAGGAACCAGGCGGCGCGGTTGGAGTCGGCCAGCACCTCGCGGCGGTCGTTGAGGGCGGCCTTGAGCTGGGCCCACACCTCGTCGGCGATCTCCTGCTTCGTGCACTCCTTGGCGATCTTGCCGGCGGCCGCGAACGCGCCCGGCGTCTCCCAGTCCGAGATGTCGATCGAGAGGATGCCTCCGACCGTCCCGTCGCCCATCTGGTGCAGGTCGAAGCCGGGCCAGAACTGCCGCTGGGAGATCGAGGTGAGCGCCCACGCGGAGTCGATGTAGATCGTGTGGCCGTGGACGAGCGGCACGTCGCGGCGCAGGTAGAACATGATCCCGTTCATCCAGCGCACGACGAGCCGGTCGAGCCCCGCCAGCGCCGGGCTGGTCCGCTTGAGCTCGTCGATCGCGATCCGCTCGCGCAGGACCTCCACGGGCACGGCCACGACGTAGTAGTCGGCCGTGTCCTGCGCGGGCGGGCCGGTCGGGGCGCCGGCGTCGTCGACGGGCTGCACGGTGACGCCGGTCACGTGGCCGCCGCGGCTGTCGATCGCGTCGATGCGGGCCCGGAAGCGGATGTCGACCCCGAGCCGCTCGAGCTCCTCCCGCCAGGGGTCGATCCAGACGTCGCTCGTGGGCCCGTTCAGCACCCGGTCGGCCTGTCCCCGCGGCTTCGCGAGGTCCTGCAGGAGCTGGAGCAGGATGTAGCCGCCGGTCCGCGCGCTCATCTCCTTCGCCCGCGCGGCCACGAGCGACCGCGTGAGCCCGTCGGCGAGGAACTTCTGGAACGCGGGCGAGCGCCGCTCCGCGCCGGAGAAGACCCACCAGCTCTCGTTCTCGTACTGCCCGAAGCGGCGCTCCTCGCAGGCCGACATCAGGTCGCTCAGCAGCCGCACGAAGTGGGCCTGGTCGTCGACCGGCATCCGCACGTGGGCCGCGAGCTCGAGCGCGAAGCGCAGGACCGCCTCCCAATCGCTGGGCGTGGTCGGGAAGTGCGCCGGGGAGACGAGCTCGTTCTCGAAGCCCTCGCGCGCGATCTGGATCTGCGTCGAGGTCAGGAGGTTGTCCAGCACGCCGTGCTGGCGCCCGTGATACGGGATCCGGCTCATCGTGTCCGGGAGATGGCGGTAGAAGCCCGGGAAGAAGCGGAAGCCGTGCTCGCCGGGCAGCGCGCGGCGGCCGCCGCTGCCCGGGATCGCGTCGAGGCTCCGGGCCTTCCCGCCGGCCACGGCCCGCTGCTCGTAGAGCACGACCCCGAAGCCCGCCCGGGCGAGCTCGTGCGCCGCCGTCATGCCGGCGACGCCGCCGCCGATCACGATCGCGCTCGGCCGCGGCATCACATCAGCTGCGGGGCGCCCTCTTCCGCCAGCGCCTCCATGTGCGCCACCACCGCTTCCGGCCCGGGCATCGCGGCGATCTCGGCGGCCACGCGGCGCGCGCCGGCGCGCAGGCGCTCGTCGCCCAGCAGCGCGTCGACCGCGCTCGCGAGCGCCGCGGCCGTGGCGTGCGCGGGTGCGAGGGCGAGGCCGGCGCCCGCGGCCGTCACCCGTTCGGCGTTGTCGTGCTGGTCGGCGCCCTGCGGCAGCAGCAGCAGCGGCAGCCCGTGGGCCAGGGCGCCGAGCGTGGTCCCGGCGCCGCCGTGCCCGATCACCGCATCGCAGCGCGGCAGCAGCTCGGCCTGCGGGGTGAACCCGTGCACGTGGACATTGTCAGGTTGCTGACCAAGTGCTGCCGGTTCGCCGTCTGCGCCCAGCGTCACGACGACCTCCACCGGGCGCCCACGCAGCGCGTCCAGCACGGCGCGGAAGACGTCCAGGTCGCCGTTCCACACCGTGCCGAACGTGACGTAGACCGTCGTGGGCCGGGGCTCCGGCGCGGCCGGGGCGGATAGCGCGGTGAGGCGGACCG
>JBIOTP010000359.1:0-5463 GCA_044865965.1 Solirubrobacteraceae bacterium | reverse complement strand
TGGAGCGGCAAGCGCGCCGTCGAGTACCGGCGCATCAACCGCATCCCGGACGACTGGGGCACCGCGGTCAACGTGCAGCAGATGGTGTTCGGCAACAAGGGCGACACGTCGGGCAGCGGCGTGGCCTTCAGCCGCGACGAGGTCACCGGCGAGCCCGAGCCGTCCGGCGACTTCCTGCCCAACGCCCAGGGCGAGGACGTCGTCTCCGGCGTGCGCACGCCGCGCGACATCTCCGAGATGAAGGAATGGATGCCGGAGGCGCACGCCGACTTGATGGAGATCCTCCGCACGCTCGAGCGCCACTACAAGGACCTGCAGGACACCGAGTTCACGGTGGAGGAGCGGCGGCTCTACATGCTCCAGACGCGCAACGCCAAGCGCCCGGCCCAGGCGGCGGTGCGCTTCGCGTGCGACGCGGTGGAGGAGGGGCTGCTCACGCGCGAGGAGGCGATCGCCACGATCGACCCCGGCGCCCTGGTCGCGCTCCTGCACCCGACGTTCGACCCCGAGGCGTCGTTCGAGGTGCTGGCGAAGGGCGTGAACGCCTCGCCCGGGGCGGCCAAGGGCGAGGTCGTGTTCACGGCGCAGGACGCGGTGGAGGCGGCCAGGGACGGGCGCGACGTGATCCTCGTGCGGCCGTTCACGGAGGCCGACGACGTGGCCGGGTTCCACGCCGCCAAGGGCATCCTCACCTCCGAGGGCGGCAAGGCGTCCCACGCGGCGCTGGTGGCGCGCGGGATGGGCCGCCCGGCGGTGGTGGGCGCCGGCGCGCTGGAGATCGATCTCAAGGCGCGCCGCATCTCCGTCAACGGCACCGAGCTGCACGAGGGCGACCGGATCGCCATCGACGGCACGACCGGCTGCGTGACGACCGAGGACGTCCCGCTGGTAGAGGCGACGGTCAACGAGTACTTCGAGCGCGTGCTTGAGTGGGCCGACGACATCCGCCGCCTCGGCGTGCGCGCGAACGCCGACACGCCCGAGGACGCCACGCGGGCGCGCGAGCTCGGGGCCGAGGGCATCGGCCTCTGCCGCACCGAGCACATGTTCATGGCCGAGGACCGCCAGCCCAAGATGCGGGCGATGATCATGGCCCGCGACACGGAGGCCCGCAAGAAGGCGCTCGCGGAGCTGCTGCCCCTGCAGCAGCAGGACTTCGAGGGGCTGTTCGAGGCGATGTCGGGGCTGCCGGTCACGATCCGCCTGCTGGACCCGCCGCTGCACGAGTTCCTGCCCAACCTCGTCGACCTCTCCGCGCACGTGGAACGCGCGCGCATCGAGTGCACCGACGACCTGGAGGAGCTCGAGGAGCTCCTCGCGCGCACCGAGCAGATCTCCGAGGAGAACCCGATGCTCGGCACGCGCGGCTGCCGGCTGGGCATCCTCTACCCCGAGATCTATGAGATGCAGGTCCACGCGATCATGCGCGCCGCGCGCGCGATGGACGAGCCGCCGCACCCGGAGATCATGATCCCGCTGATCGACTACGAGCACGAGCTCGAGATCCTGCGCGAGCTCATTGTGCGGGTGGGCGAGGAGGAGGGGCTGCACGAACGGGAGGACTACACCGTCGGGACCATGATCGAGCTGCCCCGCGCGTGTTTTGTTGCAGATCGGATCGCCGCGCACGCGGATTTCTTCTCTTTCGGCACAAACGACCTGACCCAGACCGCGCTCGGCTTCTCCCGCGACGACGTCGAGAGCAAGTTCGTGCCCGTCTACATGGAGCGCAAGATCATCGATCGCTCGCCGTTCGAGACGATCGACAAGCCGGGCGTCGGCTGGCTCGTGCGGCTCGCGGCCTGGGTCGGGCGCGAGCGCAACCAGTCGCTCAAGCTCGGCATCTGCGGCGAGCACGGGGGCGACCCGGACTCGATCGAGTTCTTCCACATGGCCGGCCTGGACTACGTCTCGTGCTCGCCGTTCCGCGTCCCGATCGCGCGGGTGGCGGCGGCGCGCGCGGCGATCCTGCACCGGGACTAGAGCGCGGCGGCGGCGCGCTCGGCGATCCTGCACCGGGACTAGAGCGCGGCGGCGGCGCGCGCGGCGATCCTGCACCAGGACTAGAGCGCGCCGGCGGCGACGCCGACCGGGACGGCGCCCTCGAGGCGGCGCAGCAGCCGCTCGTGGACCTCCCAGACCGCCTCGTCGGCGGCGAGGAACGGGTGCAGGATCAGCGTGCCCGGCAGCGCGTCCCGGAGTTGCCGCTCCGCGTCTGCCGGCGGGAGCGGCGTCTCGGGCAGCCCGAGACGCCGGCGGACGGGCGGGTGCAGGTACGTCGCGTCCACGAGGGGCCAGTGGAACGGGACGATCGCCACGCCCGCCTCGCGGCGCGGCTCGCCGCCCTCGGGCGAGCACCACTCGATCCCCGCCTCGCGCAGGAGCCGCAGGCTGTCGGCGGTGAGGCCGCCGCCGGGCGGGCGGAAGCCGTTGACCTCGATCCCCAGCTCGGCGAAGGCGGCGAGCCCGCGCGAGAGGATCTCGCGCTCGCGCGCCGGCTCCAGCTCGTCCCAGCGCTCGTGGCGCCAGCCGTGGAGGCCGATCTCGTGCCCGCCCGCGGCGATCGCGCGCACCGCACCGGAATGCTCGCGGGTGTTGACCGCTTCGACGAAGAACGTCGCGCGGAGCTCCAGCGCGGCGAGCAGCTCGAGCAGCCGGGGGAGGACGCGCAGGGAGGGGTGCGCCGCCGCCGGCCGCGCGCCGCGCTGGCGGTCCGCGGCGTCGCCGAGATTGTCGAAAGTGAGCACGATCACCGCAGAGATCGTGCCGAAAGTGCGAAACCACGCGCGATCTGGCCGGTTCGGCGGTCACAATGGGTGGCCGTGACCGCCCCCGTCCTGGACGACTTCGCCGAGCGCCAGCGGGCGTGGGAGACGGCCTGGCTGTCGGACCTCGCGACGCCCTCCTATCCCGCGCGGCGCGAGCGCCCGGAGCCCGACTGCGGGCTGCGTACGCCCTTCCAGCGCGACCGCGACCGGATCGTGCACTCGAAGGCGTTCCGGCGGCTCAAGCACAAGACGCAGGTGTTCGTCGCGCCGGAGGGCGATCACTACCGGACGCGGCTCACGCACACGCTGGAGGTGACGGGCATCTCGCGGACCGTGGCGCGCGCGCTGCGGCTGAACGAGGACCTCGTGGAGGCGGTCGGCCTGGGGCACGACGTCGGGCACGCGCCGTTCGGGCACATCGGCGAGGACGTGCTCGACCGCTGCGGGCGCGAGCGCTTCGGCCGCGGCTTCCGGCACAACGAGCACTCGCTGCGCGTCGTCTCCATGCTGGAGCGGCTCAACCTCACCGAGCCGGTGCGCGACGGGATCCTCCGCCACTCCAGCGGGGCGGGCGAGCCGGCGACGCTGGAGGGCCGGATCGTGCGGCTCGTGGACCGGATCGCCTACATCAACCACGACATCGACGACGCCCTGCGCGCCGGCGTGCTCGCCCCGGAGGACCTCCCGCGCGAGGAGATCGCGATCCTCGGGCCGACGGGGTCGGCGCGGATCGACACGCTCGTGCACGACCTGGTGGAGCACTCCGAGCGCGCCGGCGACATCGTGCAGGGCGAGACGGTCGGGCCGGCGATGCTGCGGCTGCGCTCGTTTATGTTCGAGCGGGTGTACCTGGGGCCGCGGGCGCGCGCGGAGCACGCGAAGATCGAGCGGGTGCTGAGCGGCCTGTTCGAGTGGTACTGCTCGCACCCGGACGAGCTGCCGCCGGGGCCGGGCGCGCAGGCGGAGCGGGTGATGGACTACCTCGCCGGGATGACGGACCGGTTCGCGATCCGGGCGTGGACCGAGCGCTTCGTCCCGCAGGGCCTCACCCTCTGATGCCGCGCTACACCGCCGAGTCGCGCGAGCGGGTCCGGGACGCCGTCGACTTCGCGGAGCTCGTGGGCGCGCGCACGGAGCTCAGGCGCGCCGGGGTGCGCCGCCTGCAGGGGCTCTGCCCCTTCCACGAGGAGCGCACGCCGTCGTTCGGGATCGACCCGGTGGAGAAGCTCTACCACTGCTTCGGCTGCGGGAAGGGCGGGGACCTCTTCGCGTTCGTGATTGAGACCGAGGGGTTGGACTTCACGGCCGCCCTGGAGTCGCTCGCCGAGCGCTACCGCGTCCCGCTCGAGCGCGAGGCGGAGGACCCGCGCGACGCCGCGCGCCGCGAGCGCCGCGAGCGCCTGCTGGCGCTGCTGGAGCGCACGGCGGCGTGGTACGTCCGGTTGCTCTGGGACAGCCCGGAGGCCGCGGCGGCGCGGGACTACCTCGCCGCGCGAGGGCTTTCGGAGGAGGCTCTGCGGGCGTTCCGGGTCGGCTGGGCGCCGGACGCGTGGGAGCGCGTCGTGACCGCCTCCCGGCGCGCGGGCTACGGGGAGGACGAGCTGCTGGCCGTCGGCCTCGCCTCGCCGGGGCAGCGCGGGCCGATCGACCGCTTCCGCGCCCGCATCATGTTCCCGCTCGCCGACGAGCGCGGCCGGGTGCTCGGATTCGGCGCGCGGGCGCTCCGCCCCGGCGATCGCCCGAAGTATCTGAACACGTCCGAGAGCGAGCTCTTTCACAAGGGCCGGCTGGTCTACGGCGCCGATCTCGCGCGGGCGGCGGCGGCGCGCGCCGGGCGGGTCGTGCTGGTCGAGGGCTACACGGACGTCATCGCGCTGCACCACGCCGGCGTGCCGGAGGCCGTCGGCTCGATGGGGACGGCGCTGACCGACGCGCAGGTCGACGCTCTGGCGCGGCTCGCGCCCCGGGCGCTGTTCTGCCAGGACCCGGATGCCGCCGGCCAGGAGTCGGTCGCGCGTGCGATCGCCGGCCTGCGCCGGCACAACCGCAGCCGCGACGGGCGCGGCGTCGAGTTCCGGATCGTGCGGCTGCCGCGGGGGCTCGACCCGGCGGACGTCGTGCAGCGCGAGGGTTCCGACGCGATGCGCGGCCGGCTCGAGGCCGCGGTGCCGATCGAGCGCTTCGAGGTGGAGCGCGCGCTCGAGCAGGGCGACACGTCCACGTCCGACGGCCGCGACGCCATCCTGGCGGCGGCCGCCCGCACGCTCGCGCCGATGCCCGCGAGCGTGCTGCGCGAGGAGCTCGTGCGCCTCGTCGCTGAACGGCTCGGCCTCGGCGAGCAGCTCGTCAATGAGGCGCTCACGCGCCCGCCGCGCGCGCGCGATGGGGTCGGCCCGCCCGCACCGTGGCACGGCGGAGGGCCGTTCGGGCGCGACGGCCCGTGGGGCGGCGCCCACGGCCGGGGCGCCGGCGGTCCGTGGGGCGCGGCCCAGGGGCCGGGCAGCGGTCCTTGGGGTGGCGCCGACGGGCGGCGCGACGGCGGTCCGTGGGGCGGCGCCGAGGGGCGGCGCGACGGCGGTCCGTGGGGTGGCGCCGAGGGGCGGCGCGACGGCGGTCCGTGGGGCGCTGCGCCAGGGGCGGGCGGCGGCGGTTCGTGGGGCGGCGACGAAGGGCGGCGCGGCGGCGGTGCGTGGGG
>JBIOTP010000358.1:0-15347 GCA_044865965.1 Solirubrobacteraceae bacterium | reverse complement strand
CGATTGGCCGCGCCCCTGGGGTCCGGGCGACGACCGACGTCGAGGAGGGAGAGGCAGAGATGCCGCGGCCTGCGCGGATGCTCTTGACGGTCCCGCTCGCCTGCGCGGCGCTGCTGGCGCCGGCGGGTCGCCGAAGCTCTCGATGCTGCTGGTCTCCAACCCGGTGCGGATCTCCAAGGGCGTCCCGGTGCTGCGCTACGGCAAGCGCTACCGCTTCAAGGGCCGCCTCACCTGCCTCGTGAACGGCAAGCGCCGCTCCGCGCCCAAGGGCACGCGGATCGAACTGCTCAACACGGCGCGCGGGCGCACGGTCTCCCGCGTGCGCACCGAGGTCGGCGTCAGCGGCGCGATCGCGCTGCGGCTCTCTTATCGCCGCGCGCGCACGCTCGTGTTCCGCTACCGGGCCGCCGACGGCACGACCGCGCAGGTCCGGATCAAGGTGCGCGTCACGCGCAAGGGGGTCAGGCATTGACGCTGCGCGCGCTCGCCGCTGCGGCGGCGCTGGCGGCGCTCGCCGCCGGCGTGCCCGCCTCCGCCCAGGAGCCGCCCCCGATCGAGGGCGGCACCGAGGCGCGCGCGGGACCTATCGCAAGCTGGTGCTGGTGACGGTGTCTCCCCGGACGCCCTAGATCACCGAACGGAATCGAAGGAAACACCCAAGGAGACATCGTTGTGAAGCGGTTGACAGTCGGACTCGCGGCGGCGGCGGGCGCGTGCTTGTGCGGTGGCGTCGTACTCAGCCAGGCGGCCGCGGAGGGCGGCGGCTCGGCCCACGCGAGCCAGACGGGCGGCGTGTCGATCACGCCGCAGATCTTCGAGACGCGGGCCCGCCGTGGCTCCGGCGGCTCGGTCACGGTCAAGAACACCACGAACGGCGCCCTGCGCGTGACCGTGCGGCCGCGCCCGTGGCTGCAGGGGCGCGACGGCCTGGTGGCGGCCGACACCCGGCGCACGCTGAGCCGCCAGGGGCGCCTGACCCCGTCGACCTTCACGCTCGCCAAGGGCGCCGGCCAGAACGTCCGGCTCACGCTGCTCAAGACCAGCGGCGGGTCGCTCTACGGCGGCTTCGAGGCGGTCGGGGTGCCCCAGAACAACCCGGTCCGCAACGGCATCCGGGTGCGCTACCGCCTGGTCAGCTCGCTGCGCTTCAACCCGGAGACGCGGCGCCTCGGGGTGCGCGTCGGCAGCGCGCGCGAGACCGGCCGCGGCCGCACCCGCGCGATCCTGCTCTCCGTGCGCAACACCGGCAACACGGTCGAGCCGATCTCCGGCAGCGTGGTCCTGACCGGCTCCGGCGTGACCCGGCCGAACACGCTCAAGCCCGTCCGCATCCTGCCGCGCCGCACGATCCCGCTGACGCTCGGGACGATGAACGGCCTCCTGCGCGGCCTGCGACCGGGCCGCTACACGCTCAAGGTCACGCTCAAGCAGGCCAACCGCAACACGAACGTCACGCGCCGCGTCAGCTTCCGCTGAGCGGCGCGGCGAAGTCCGCGGCGTCGATCAGCCCGCGGCGCAGCGCCACGATCATCGCCTCGACCTGGGCCACCATGCGCTCGCGGTCGAGGCGATGGAGCGCACGCGCGACCACGTCCGCGCGCCGGTCGAGCTCGGCGTCGAAGCGCTCGGCGACCGCGTTGAGGACCGTCACCTCGCGCCACGTGTGGCACTCGCCGCAGCGCAGCAGCATCCACCACGCGTCCTCGCCGACCGGCTCCCAGTCGACCGGGTTCACGAAGTCGCGGCCGCACAGCCGGCAGCGCACGAGGTCGTCCGGTCCCGGGGCGGGACCGGCGGCGCCTCCGAGCCAGGCGAGGAAGCGGGCGAGGGCCATCACGCGCGAGTCTCTCCGACCCGGGGGGTCGCTGCCAAGGGGCCAGCGCGCCAATCGGGGTACGGCAGGCCGTACCGGGATTTGCACCCCCGCACGTCTGCTCGAGCGGAACACCACCTCGCACCCAGCCGCTCGAGCACCTCCACACCGCCCGACCCGTCCGCGGGGCAAGCCGCGCAAGATCGCACATATACGATCTCTACAGCGAACGATCACGACGCTCCGGGCGCGAGCGGGATGCTCTCGACGTTCGCGCCGTGGCCCCGGAGCGTCGTGACGTCGTCGGACGACAGCCCTACGCCGACGACTTGCGAGACGTCGCTCACGGGGACGATCGCGCTGAGCCCGCGTGCTGACAGCTTGGAGCGGTCGAGGAGCACCGTCGAGTGCCCGGCCTGGGCGATCATCGCGCGCTTGACCTCGGCCTCGAGCTGGTCGGCCTCGGTGAGCATGCCGTTTGCGGCCACGGCCTTGACGCTGAAGAGCAAGCGGTCGGCGAAGTGGCCGCGCACGGCCTGCACGGCGACCGGGCCGACGAAGGAGCGATTGAGCCGGCGGAGCGTGCCGCCCATGACGATCACCTCGAGCCCGGGGCCGGCCTGATTGAACAGCAGGTCCGCGATCGGCAGGCTGTTTGTCAGCACGGTGACGTCGATCTGCGTCTCGGCGATGCGACGGGCCACGAAGTAGCTGGTCGTCGACGAGTCCAGGAACACGGACTCGCCCTCGGACAGCGTCGCGACCGCGGCCGCCGCGAGCTGCCGCTTCTCGTCGGCCGCCACCTCCAGCCGGCGCGCGAACGAGTCCTCCCTGGCGGACGCGTGCGGCAGCACCGCGCCGCCGTGAGTGCGCCGCACCACCCCCCGCCGCTCGAGCTCCGCGAGATCGCGGCGGGCGGTCATCGGCGAAACGCCGAAGCGGTCCTCGACCTCGGCGACGCTCACCGCGCCCGTCGAGCGGAGGTGCTCCTCGATCGCGTGCCGCCGTGTCTCGGCGAGGAGGTGACCGGTCTCTGCTCGTTTACGTGCGATTGTCGGGCTCCTGACCGCTGCTAGGTGTTCGGCGGCCCACTTGCAGCCAATCATGTCCGCCCGAAATCGTCAAGGGAGCGGCCACACGGCACCGTCAAAAGGTCCAGATGAGCCTCTTGACGAGTCGTGTATGAGCGATTATGGTGCGTTGCGGTTGTTGTCCGAGGAGAGGTCATTGATGAGCCAACCGATCCTTGCGCTCGAGGGCGCGAGCAAGTCCTACGGTGCCGTTCGCGCGGCGCGCGGTGTGAACATCGCGCTGCACGCCGGCGAGGTTCGGGCACTGGCGGGCGAGAACGGCGCCGGCAAGTCCACGATCGTCCGGATGCTGGCCGGCGTGCAGCGGCCGGATGACGGCCGCGTGCTCGTGGACGGCGAGGAGGCCCACTTCCACGGCCCGGCCGACGCACGCGACGCGGGCGTCGCGGTGATCTATCAGGAGCCGACGCTGTTCCCGGACCTCTCGGTGGCGGAGAACGTGATGATGGGCCGGCACCCGCTCGGCGCGCTGCGCCGGATCGACCGCCGGGCGCTGCACAGCTCGGTCAAGGGGCTGATGGACCGCCTGGGCGTCCGGCTCGATCCGGAGCAGCCCGTCCGCGGCCTCTCGATCGCCGACCAGCAGATCGTCGAGATCGCCAAGGCGCTGTCGTTCGACGCGCGCGTGTTGATCATGGACGAACCGACGGCCGCGCTGTCGGGACACGAGGTGCGACGGCTCTTCGGTGTCGTCCGGACGCTCCAGGAGCGCGGAGCCGCGGTGCTGTTCATCTCGCACCGGCTCGAGGAGATCTTCGTGATCGGCACGACCGTCACGGTCCTCCGCGACGGCGAGGTGACGCACGACGGGCCCGTCAGAGGGCTGACGACCGACGACCTGGTGCGGCGCATGGTCGGCCGCGAGCTCTCGCAGCTGTTCCCGAAGCTGGAGGCGGAGATCGGCGCGCCGGTCCTGAAGGTCTCGCGGCTTACGCGCGAGGGCGTGTTCTTCGACGTGTCGTTCGAGGTGCGCCGCGGCGAGATCGTCGCGCTCGCGGGCCTGGTCGGCGCCGGCCGCAGCGAGGTGGCGCGGGCGATCTTCGGCATCGACAAGCCCGACGCCGGTCATGTGGAGGTCGACGGCAACCGGCTGCCGGTGGGCTCGCCGCGCGCGGCGATGCGCGCGGGCGTGGGGCTGGTTCCCGAAGACCGCCGCCAGCAGGGCCTCGTGATGGAGCTTTCGATCGAGCGCAACATGGCGCTGACCCGGCTCGACGCGGTCGCCGGCAGGCTGGGCCTCATCGGCGGCGGGACCGAGGGCCGGCTCGCCGCGCACTGGGCCGAGCGCCTGCAGCTGAGGTTCCATCGGCTGGCGGATCCCGTCGGGTTCCTCTCGGGCGGCAACCAGCAGAAGGTCGTGCTCGGCAAGTGGCTCGCCACCGGCCCGAAGGTGCTCATCATCGACGAGCCGACGCGCGGCATCGACGTCGGCACCAAGGCCGAGGTGCACCGGCTGATGTCCGAGCTCGCGGGCCAGGGCTTGGCCGTGCTGATGATCTCCTCGGAGCTGCCGGAGGTGCTGGGAATGGCCGACCGCGTGCTGGTGATGCACGAGGGCCGCCTGGTGCGCGAGCTGTCGCGCTCCGAGGCCGACGAGGAGTCCGTCGTCCGCGCGGCGACCGGCCAGCTCGAGGCGGCAGCGTGAGCGCGCGTGCCGAGGTCGCGCCGGCGCCCCCCGCCGAGCGGGAGCGCAGCGGCCGCGCGCTGGTGGACACGATCATCCGCGCACGCGAGCTGAGCCTCGTCGGCGTGCTGGTGCTGCTGGTGCTGGGCACGAGCGCGGCCAACTCGCGGTTCCTGAACAGCCAGAACGTCCGCGACATCCTGCTCAACGTCGCGATCGTGGCGCTGCTGGCGATCGGCCAGACGGTCGTCGTGGTGACGCGCAACATCGACCTTTCGGTCGGTTCGGTGCTCGGCATCACGGCGTTCCTGACCGGCGTGCTGTTCGCCGACCATCACGTCGCGATCCCGGTCGCGTTCGCGGCCGGGATCGCGTTCGGCGCGTTCTTCGGCGCGCTCAACGGCGCGATGGTGTCGCTCGCGCGGGTGCCGTCGCTGGTGATCACGCTCGGCACGCTGTACGTGATCCGCGGGATCGACTTCGTGTGGGCGAAGGGCCGGCAGATCAACGCCGCCGACATGCCCGACGGGTTCCTCAAGCTCGGCGGGTCCACAGTCCTCGGCGTGCCGGTGCTGGCGCTGATCACGCTCGCCGTGCTGGTCGCCGTGGGCACGGTCATGCGCAGCGCGCGCATGGGCCGCGAGCTGTACGCGATCGGCTCCAACCCGGACGCGGCCACGCTCGCCGGCATCCGCGTCGGGCGTCGGGTGTTGGGCGCCTTCGTGGTCAGCGGCGCGCTGGCGGGCCTCGCGGGCGTGCTGTACGCGGCGCGCTTCGGGACCCTGGACGCGAACGCGGGCACGGGCCAGGAGCTCGCCGTGGTGGCCGCCGTCGTGGTCGGCGGCGTGGCCATCTTCGGCGGCTCGGGCAGCGTCTACGGCGCGGCGCTGGGCGCGCTGCTGCTGGCCTGCATCAAGTCGGCGCTCGTGATCCTCAAGGTCAACCAGTTCTGGGAGCAGGCGATCGACGGCGCGCTGCTGCTGGTCGCCATCGGACTCGACCGGCTGCTCGCGCTGCGCGTGGCCGCCCTGCTGCGCAAGAGGAGTGGTCGCCATGCCCGCTGAGCTGCGCGCCCGCCTGGGCCGCTGGGAGACGCTCACCGTCTTCCTGCTGCTCGTATCCGTGCTCTACGGCGCGGCCACCGCCGACGGCTTCATCGGCGGCCAGAACCTGAACTCGGTGCTCTCCGACGTCGCCGAGGTCGCGCTGATCGCGCTGCCGCTGACGCTCGTGATCGTCGCCGCCGAGATCGACCTCTCGGTCGCCTCGGTGCTCGGCCTGACGAGCGCGCTGCTCGGCTCGCTGTGGAACCACGGCTGGGCGATCGAGCTGATCATCCCCACGGTGCTGCTCGTGGGCGCGCTGTGCGGCGCCGTCAACGGGCTGCTGGTCACGCGGCTCGGGCTGCCGTCGCTGGCGGTGACGATCGGCACGCTCGCGCTGTACCGCGGGCTCGCCTTCGTGATCCTCGGCGACCAGGCGGTCACCGAGTTCCCGAGCGACTACCTGAACCTCGGCCAGGGCTCGTTCGCAGGCACGCAGATCCCGAACCCGACCGTGCTGTTCGCGGTCCTCGCCGTGATCTTCGGCGTCGTGCTGCACCGCACCGCGGTCGGGCGCGCGATCTTCGCGATCGGCGCCAACGAGGAGGCGGCCCGCTTCGCCGGCCTGCGCGTCAAGCGCATCAAGCTGTGGCTGTTCGTCGTCTCGGGTCTGGTCTCCGCCCTGGCCGGGGTCGTCTACACGATGCGCTTCGGCAGTGCCCGTGGCGACAACGGCGCGGGCCTCGAGCTCTCCGTGGTCGCCTGCGTGCTGCTCGGCGGCGTGTCGATCTTCGGCGGTCGCGGCCACCTGCTGGGCGTGATCGTGGCGGTGTTCCTGCTCGGGACGCTGCGCAACGCGCTCACGCTGAACAACGTCTCGTCGGACGCTCTCACGATCGTCACCGGCGGCCTGCTGCTGCTGTCCGTCCTCGGCCCGAGCGTCGCCGCCCGGGTGCGTGAGGCGCTCCGCCGCAGTCATCCATCCACCACCCCCACCAGTTCCTGAGGAGGGAAGCAGTGTCCAGGTCAATCGCGTCGGTGTGCGCGCTCGTCGGCGTCCTCGCCGTGACGGGTTGCGGGTCGACGAAGAGCAGCACCGACAAGAGCGAGAGCTCCAAGAGCGGGGCGGCGCCCAAGAGCCAGAGCGGGGCGCCCAAGAAGGGGCTGACGATCGCGTTCCTGCCCAAGCAGATCAACAACCCGTACTTCACCGTTTCCGACAACGGTGGCAAGAAGGCCGTCGAGGCGCTCGGCTCGACGTTCAAGCGGGTCGGCCCCTCCGAGGCCACCGCGTCCTCGCAGGTGTCCTACATCAACACGCTGACCACGCAGAAGGTGTCGGCGATCGCGATCTCGGCGAACGACCCGAACGCGGTGGTGCCGTCGCTCAAGAAGGCGATGAACGCCGGCATCAAGGTCGTCACCTATGACTCCGACACGGCGCCGGAGGGCCGCCAGCTGTTCATCAACCAGGCGAATGCCGAGGACCTGGGGCGCACCGAGGTGCAGCTGCTGGCCAAGCAGATCGGCAACGAGGGCGACATCGCGATCCTGTCGGCGACGCCGAACGCGACCAACCAGAACACCTGGATCAAGTACATGAAGGACGAGCTGAAGAAGCCCGAGTACTCGAAGATGAAGCTGGTCAAGGTCGCGTACGGCAACGACGACGACCAGAAGTCCTTCCAGGAGACGCAGGGCCTGCTGCAGGCGTATCCGAACCTGAAGGGCATCATCAGCCCGACGACGGTCGGGATCGCCGCGGCGGCGCGCTACCTGCAGTCCAGCAGGTACAAGGGCAAGGTCAAGCTGACCGGGCTCGGGACGCCCAATCAGCTGCGCAAGTTCGTCAAGGACGGCACGATCGAGGGCTTCGAGCTGTGGGACCCGGGCAAGCTCGGCGAGCTCGCCGGCTACGCCGCCGCCGCGCTCGCGTCCGACCAGATCACCGGCGCCCAGGGCGACTCGTTCGACGCCGGCGATCTGGGCAAGAAGGAGGTGGGCGCCAAGGGCGAGGTGCTGCTCGGCCCGCCGACGGTGTTCAACAAGGACAACATCGACCAGTTCGACTTCTAGGAAGTTGCCCGTCTTCGCCGCCATCGATCTCGGGGCGTCCAGCGGCCGGGTGGTCGCCGGGCGCCTCGACGGCGGGCGCGTCGCGCTCGAGGAGCTGCACCGGTTCGCGAACCGGCCGGTGCGGCTCCCCGACGGCCTGCGCTGGAACCTGCTCGCGCTGTTCGAGGAGGCTCTCAGCGCGCTGCGGGGCCGCTCGCTGGACGGCGTCGGCGTCGACACCTGGGGCGTGGACTACGCGCTGGTGGACGAGCACGGCCGGGTGCTCGGGCTCCCGTTCCACTACCGCGACGACCGCACCGACGGGATGGTCGCGCGCGCCTTCGAGCGCGTGCCGCAGGCCGACCAGTACGCGGTCACCGGCATCCAGACGATGCCGATCAACACCGTCTTCCAGCTGCTCGCCGACGAGGGGTCGGCGGCGCTCGCCGCCGCGCACGCGATCGCGCTGGTCCCCGACCTGCTCGCCTACTGGCTGAGCGGATCGATGGCGAACGAGCGCACGAACGCGTCGACCACCGGCCTGCTCGATGCCCGCACGGGCGAGTGGGCGCACGAGCTGATCGCCCGCCTGCGCCTCCCCGCGCGACTATTCGGCGCACTGGTCGAGCCGGGCACCGAGCTCGGGCCCGTGCTCGCCCACCACGACTTCTCCGCGCCGGTCTACGCCGTCGCGAGCCACGACACCGCGGCCGCCTACGCGGGGACGCCGGTGCGCGACGAGCACGCGGCGATCCTGTCCAGCGGCACCTGGTCGCTGCTCGGCGTGGAGCTGCCCGCGCCGGTGCTCGGCGACCCCGAGCTGACCAACGAGCGCGGCGTCGACGGCACGATCCGGTTGCTGAAGAACGTCATGGGGCTGTGGCTCGAGCAGGAGTGCGCGCGCGCCTGGGACGCGCCCTTCGCGGAGCTGCACCGGGCGGCGCAGGAGGCGCCCGCGGACGTGCCGCTGTTCGATCCCGACGACGAGGCGTTCCTCAAGCCCGGCGACATGCCGGCCCGGATCGCGGCCGCCTGCGGGCGGCCGGAGATGAGCCGCGGCGAGACGATGCGGTCGATCTTCGTCTCGCTGGCCTGCAAGTACCGTCGGGTGCTCGAGCGCCTCGAAGCCGCGTCCGGCCGCGAGCTGCGCACGATCCATGTGATCGGCGGCGGCGCCCGCAACGCGCTGCTGTGCCGGCTGACCGCGGACCTGACCGGGCGCGAGGTGCTGGCCGGGCCGGTCGAGGCCACCGCGCTCGGCAACGTGCTGGTGCAGGCGCGCGCCGCCGGGTATCTCGGCTCGCCGGCCGAGATGCGAGCGGTCGCGGCCGCCTCGATCCGGCCCACGCCCTTCGAGCCCTCGATCGGCCGTGACGAGGCCGACGCGACGTACGGCCGCTTCCTCGACGTGACCCGCCTCGCCGCCCCGACCACCTGAACAGGAGCCGTTCCGTGACCGACCTGACCACCGCCTTCCGGGAGCTCGTGATCGAGACTCCGTCGTGGGGCTACGGCGACTCCGGGACGCGCTTCGGCGTGTTCCCCCAGCCGGGCCGGCCGCGCAACGTGTTCGAGAAGGTCGACGACGCCGCCGAGGTGCACCGGCTGACCGGCACCGCGGGGGCGGTGGCGCTGCACTTCCCGTGGGACGCGGTCGACGACTACGGGGCGCTGCGCGCTCACATCGAGGCGCGCGGGCTGCGGGTCGGGGCGGTCAACCCGAACGTGTTCGAGGACCCGGAATACAAGCTCGGCTCGATCACGCATCCCGACGCGCGCGTGCGCGCGAAGGCGGTCGCGCGGCTGCTCGAGTGCGTCGAGATCGCGACGGCGCTGGGGTCGAGCGCGCAGTCGCTGTGGTTCGCGGACGGCACGAACTACCCGGGCCAGGACGACCTGCGCGAGCGGCGGCGGCGGCTGCTGGACGGCCTCGCGCGCGTATATGACCGGCTCCCGGCCGACCAGGAGCTGCTGGTCGAGTACAAGTTCTTCGAGCCGGCGTTCTACGCCACCGACCTCGCGGACTGGGGCTCGGCGGTGCTCGTGTGCCAGCGGCTCGGCGAGCGTGCGCGCGTGCTGGTCGACCTCGGCCACCACGCGCAGGGCGCGAACATCGAGCAGATCGTCGCCTTCCTCGCGGACGAGGGGCGGCTGGGCGGCTTTCACTTCAACAACCGCAAGTACGCCGACGACGACCTGATCGTCGGCTCGGTGAACCCGTTCGAGCTGTTCCTGATCTTCGTCGAGCTCGCGGCGGCCGGCACGCTGCCGCGGCTCACGATCGACCAGTCGCACAACGTCGAGGCAAAGGTCGAGGCGATGGTGCTGAGCGTGGTCAACCTCCAGGAGGCGTACGCGAAGGCGCTGCTGGTCGACCGCGATGCGCTGCGCGCGGCGCAGGAGTCCGGCGATGTGCTCGGCGGCCATGAGGTGCTGCTCGACGCCTATCGCGCCGACGTGCGCGAGGCGTGCGCGGCCGCCCGCGCCGCGCTCGGCGCCGCCGAAGACCCCATCCGAACCCTTCGCGAGTCGGGCTACGCCGACCGCATGGCACACAACCGCGAACCGCAGCAGGAGCTGACTCGATGAGCACCGTCGCACCGATCGTCGACCACGTCGAGGACCTCTGGCCGATTGAGATCCCACCCACCCCGCCCGACGACGCCCTCTCCCAGCTCGTGCTGGCCTCCAACCTGCTCGGGGCGAACCGCGCCGTGTCGAACTTCGGCGGCGGGAACACGTCGGCCAAGGGCGCGGCCGTCGATCACGCCGGGCGCGAGGTGCCGGTGATGTGGGTGAAGGGCTCGGGCTCAGACCTGGCCACGATGGGGCCCGAGCACTTCACCGGCCTCAGGCTCGACGAGGTGCTGCCGCTGATGGAGCGCGACGAGATGAGCGACGAGGACATGGTCGCCTACCTCGCCCGCTGCCAGCTCGACCCCGCGATGCCGCGGGCGTCGATCGAGACGCTGCTGCACGCGTTCGTGCCGGCGCCGCACGTGCACCACACGCACCCGGACGGGATCAACGTGCTCGCCGGCACGGCCGACGGCGAGCGGCTGGTCCACGAGTGCTTCGGCGACGAGGCGGCCTGGATCCCATACATCCGGCCCGGCTTCACGCTGTCCAAGCAGGTCGGCGAGGCCGTGCGTGCGAACCCGGACCTGAAGCTGGTGGTGCTGGCCAAGCACGGGCTGATCGTGTGGGGCGACACGGCCGAGGAGGCGTACCGGCGCACGATCGAGGTCATCAACCAGGCGGTCGAGTTCGTCAACGAGCGCACGGCGGGGGTGGCGCGCTTCGGCGGCCGCCATCCCGACGCCGACGCCGTGGAGGACCACGGTGGCGCGTCGCTGCTGCACGAGCTCGTGCCGGCCATCCGCGGCGCGGTGTCCTCGCAGCGCGCGAAGGTGCTGACGGTCGACATCTCCGAGCGGGCGCTGGAGTTCGTGTCCTCGGCACAGGCCGAGCGGCTGGTGACGGTCGGTGCGCCGTGCCCCGACCACCTCGTGCACACCAAGCGGCTGCCGCTGTGGATCCCGTACGACCCGGGCGCCGACACGGTCGAGGCGCTGCGCGAGCGGATCGCCGAGCGCGCGCGCGCCTACCGGGAGGACTACCGCCGGTATTTCGACGAGCACGCGGGCCAGGACGATGTGCCGGGTGACCCCGACGCGCGCGTCGTGCTCGTGCAGCACCTCGGCCTCGTGGCGGCCGGCACGACGACCAAGGCGAGCAAGATCTCGCGCGACCTCTACCACCGCGCGATCGAGGTGATCGCCGGCGCGGAGGCGCTCGGCGAGTTCGTCTCGCTCGACGCCGCGGAGAGCTTCGCGATCGAGTACTGGCCGCTCGAGCTCTACAAGCTCGCCCAGGCGCCGCCGCCGGGCGAGCTGCAGGGCAAGGTCGCGCTCGTCACCGGCGGCGCCGGCGGCATCGGCCGCGCGATCATCGACGCGCTGGCCGCCGCCGGCGCCTGCGTCGTCGCGTTCGACCTCGACGGCGACGGCGCGGCCGACGCGGTCGCCCCATACGACGACCGGGGGCTCGGCGTCGCCGGGGACGTCACGAACGAGGACGCCGTCGCCGACGCCTTCGCGCAGGCGATCGACGCGTTCGGCGGCGTCGACATCGTCGTCTCCAACGCCGGGATCGCCTCCAGCGCTGCGATCGAGGACACCACGCTCGCGGAGTGGAACCGCAACCACGCGATCCTCGGCACCGGCTACTTCCTCGTCGCGCGCGAGGCGTTCAAGGCGCTCAGGGCGCAGCGCGTCGGCGGTTCGATCGTGTTCGTGGCCTCCAAGAACGCGATCGTCGCGGGCAAGAACGCGGCGGCCTACTCGTCCGCCAAGGCGGCCGAGCTGCACCTCGCGCGCTGCCTGGCCGAGGAGGGCGGCGAGGCCGGGATCCGGGTCAACACCGTGAATCCCGACGCGGTGCTGCAGGGCTCGAAGATCTGGGGCTCGTCGTGGCGCGAGGAGCGCGCCGCCGCCTACAACCTCGACCCCGAGGAGCTGGACGAGCACTACCGCCAGCGCAACACGCTGAAGGTCAGCATCTATCCGACCGACATCGCCGAGGCGGTGCTGCACTTCGCGTCCGAGCGCCGCTCCGGCAAGAGCACCGGCAACCTGCTCAACGTCGACGGCGGCGTGCCGGCCGCCTACGCGCGGTGATCCGACGGATGTCGATCTGATCGCGGACATCGGCAGATCGCCCCCGTGCGGCGGGACCGGTCGTCGCGCTCAGCGCGGGGAGCGGCGGGGACGCCGCCGTCGACGTCGAGGCGGTAGCTGGCGGCGTCGAAGCGCGCCGTGCGGCGGCGGTACCGCCACGTCCAGTCCGGCCACAGCGTCGAGTTGCGCCCGGTGGCGTCGATGTACCAGCTCGAGCAGCCCGTGTTCCACACGGTCCCCTGCATCTCGGCGTCGATCTGCGCGTTGGAGGCGGCCTGGGCCTCGCGGCGCACCTCGGCCGCGGCCGCGCCGCGCTCGTCCATCACGCGCAGGGCGTCGAGCACGTAGGCGACCTGCGACTCGATCATGTAGATCATCGAGCTGTGCCCGAGGCCGGTGTTCGGCCCGAGCAGGAGGAACAGGTTGGGGAAGCCGGCGACGGACGTGCCGAGGTGCGCGCGCGGGCTGCCCTGCCAGACGTCGTCCAGCGTGAGCCCGTCGCGGCCGCGCACGTAGCGGCCGACCGGCATGTCGGTGACGTGGAAGCCGGTGCCGAAGACGATCGCGTCGACCTCGCGCTCGGTCCCGTCGGCGGTGACGATCGAATGCTCGCGGACCTCGGCGATCGGGTCGGTGACCAGCTCGACGTTGGGCTTGCCGAGCGCGGGATACCAGTCGTTGGAGGGCAGGATCCGCTTGCAGCCGATCGTGTAGCCGGGCCGCACCTTCCTGCGCAGCGCCCGGTCGGGCACCTGGCGGGCGATGTGGGCGCGCGCGAGCCGCTCGACGAGCGCCATCAGGCGCGGGCGCTTGACGAATCCGAGCACGAGCTGCTCGCGGCCCGCGTAGATGGCGCCGCGCAGGACCCGCTGCAGCGCGGGAACGGCCGCGTACAGGCGCCGCTCGATGCGGCTGATCGGCCGCGTCGTGTGCGGCAGGACCCACGGCGCCGTGCGCTGGAACACGTGGAGCCGCGCGACCTCGGGCTGGATCGCGGGCACGAACTGGATCGCCGACGCGCCGGTGCCGATCGCCGCGACGCGCTTGCCGGCCAGGTCATAGTCGTGCTCCCACTGGGCGGAGTGGAAGCGTCGGCCCTGGAAGCGCTCGAGCCCCGGCAGCGGCGGCGTCTTGGGCTCGGCGAGCGGCCCGGTGCCGGCGATCAGCACGCGGGCGGTGAGCGGCCGGGCGGTGGTCTCGATCCGCCAGCGGCCGCCGTCCTCGTCCCACGTGGCGCCGGTCACGGTGGTGTTCAGGCGGATCTGCGGGCGGACGCCGTGCTCGTCGGCGACCCGCCGCAGGTAGTCCCAGATCTCGGGCTGCTTGGAGTAGGTCTCGGTCCAGCCCGGGTTGGGCGCGAACGAGAACGAGTACAGGTGCGACGGCACGTCGCACGCGCAGCCCGGATAGGTGTTGTAGTGCCAGGTGCCGCCGACCTCGCTGCCGCGCTCGAGCACGACGAAGTCGTCCCTGCCGTGCTGGCGCAGCCGGATCGCCATCCCGAGGCCGGAGAACCCGGCGCCGATGATCGCGACGTCGACGTGCTCGGTGGACGCCATCGCGGATACGTTAGGCGGGACCCCGGGGGCCCCGCCGCAGTTCAGCCCTTCTTGATGTGCTCGCAGCCGCGCGAGGTCGAGACGCGGCGGCGGTTGCCCGCGAAGCGCGAGACGATCACGGTGTCCTCGCCGCCGCCGCAGGAGACGCGGGCGCGGCCGGTGCTGATGATCGCCACGATGGTGTCGTTCCCCAGGCCGCCGTCCACGCTCGTGCTGCCGGCGACGACCCGGATGTTGTCGTTGCCCCGGCCGCCCGAGATCGTGTTCACGGCGCCGCCGCCGCCCTGCAGCGAGTCGTCGCCGTCGCCGCCGAGGATCGTGTTGCGGCCGCGGCCGCCGTAGATCGTGTCGATGCCCGGGCCGCCGCTGAGGAAGTCCTTCTGGCGGCGCGCCGCGGCGCCGCCGGAGTCGTGCCGCGAGTCGCCCCAGATCACGTCGTCGCCGGCGTCGCCGAAGATCTTGTTGGAGCCGTGCGCGCCGAGCAGCTTGTCGTTGCGCCCGGTGCCGTGCTTGGTCCCGTTGCCCGCCCACGTGATGCCGCGCGTCGGATCGGCCTCAGGCGCCTGCTCGATCACCGTCTCGCAGCCGCGGATGCGGCCCTCGCGCAGCGCCTGCTGGTTGGAGATGCCGCCGGGGCGGCCGCGCGGGTTGATGTAGATCGTGTCGGCGCCCGCGCCGCAGTCGACGCTGGTGACGGCGCTGCCGCTGTTGACGTAGACCTGGTCATTGCCGTCGCTCGCGTCGATCCGGTCGGGGCCGGTGTCCGAGTGGATCGTGTCGTCGCCCGGGCCGCCGTTGAGGTCGTCGCCGCCGCTCCCGCCGTCGATCATGTCGTTGCCGAAGCCGCCGTTGATGTGGTCGGGGGCGTCCTGGCCCTGCAGGTCGTCGTCGCCCAGGTTGCCGATCAGCGTGTCGTGCCCGACGCCGCCGATCGCCGTGTCGTTGCCCTCGCCGCCGTCGATGTGGTCGTCGCCCGAGCCGCCGTCGACGGTGTCGTTGCCGGCGCCGGCGTCGATCTCGTCGGGGCCGGTGTCGCCGGACATCGTGTCGTCGCCGGCGAGGCCGCGGAGCACGTCATGGCCGCCCATGCCGCGGATCACGTCGGCGTTCCCGGTGCCGGTCAGGCGCTGGGCGGCGTTGGAGCCGATGATCGTCTTGGCGGCCGCCGGGGCCGCCACGGCCGCGGCCAGCGTGAACGCGAGGAAGAGCAGGGTTCGGATTCGCATTGGTCCACCTGTGGACGTTTGCAGAGACCGGGCGGGCCGCGCGTTCCCCGGGCCGGGCGCCTCCCGCTCACAATGCTTCCCGGAACTCCCGGTCCGATGCCTCGAATCGTCGGTTGGTCCAGCCGGAGATGTCCTCTCCCTCGAACCCGCCCGGAAGGATCGTGTTGACGCCGATCACGAGGTCGAGGCGCTCGTGGTCGAGCAGCGGCTGCGCCGGGAACACGTCCACGACGCCGCCGTCAGCGTAGAGGTGGTCG
>JBIOTP010000357.1:0-31255 GCA_044865965.1 Solirubrobacteraceae bacterium | reverse complement strand
TTCGTCAAGCTGCCGCCGGGCTCGCCGGCGGCCGCGCGCGCGGCGCGCGCGATGGCCGGCTCCGCCCAGCAGGTCCCGGCTCCCGGCTTCGTTCCGCTGAAGGGCGTCGCGACTGTCCCGGTCGGCTCGATCGTGGACGCGCGCAAGGGGACGCTCGACATGACCACTGCGGCGACCTTCGCGCGGACCCAGCAGCGGACGCAATCGGCGCGCCTCTCGGCGGCCATGTTCCAGATCCGCCAGGCGCGGCGCGCGGCCAAGACCCGGGCGAAGAAGAAGGCGACCAAGCCCGCGACCGATCTGGTGCTCAAGACGCCAGCCGGCCTGGCGCGGGCGTGCAAGGCGACCAACACGCCGTCCGTGACCCCGGTGAAGGGCGTCGTTCGCGCCCTCACCGGGACCGCGAAGGGCGTGTGGCGCACCGTGGGCGGCGCCAGCACGACGACGATCAACGACGGCATCTGGATCGTCAACGACCGGTGCGACGGCACCCTGACCCAGGTCGGCAAGGGTTCGGCGACCGTCTATGACGCCGGACTCAAGCGCAACGTCCGCGTGCGGGCGGGGCAGGCCTACCTGGCGAAGGCGCGGCTGTTCGGCGCCAAGAGGCGGCGCGGACGAGGCTGACCTCAGGGACTCGTCGCGCGGCGCAGGATGTCGACCAGCGTCAGTGCGTCGGCGTCCGAGAGGGTCGAGAGCTCCGGTGGGGCGTTGCTGACCCGGGCCTCGTACTCGGCGCGCAGGGCGGCGCCCTTCTCGGTCAGGACGAGCGTCTTGACGCGGCGGTCGCGCTCGTGGGGGCGGCGCTCGGCGAGGCCGGCGGCCTCCAAGCGGTCGGCGATGCCGGTGACGTTGGAGTTGTCGCAGTGCAGCGCCTGGGCCAGCTCGCTCATGGTCATCGCGCGGTCGGGCTGGAGGTGCTTGATCGCGATCGCCTGCACCGGGGCGAGGCCGAACTCCTGGGCGACGGCGATCAGGCGGCCGCGGTGGGCGAAGAACAGGTCGAGCATCAAGCGCCACGCTTGCGCGTGCGCCGTGCCGCCGGCGACCTTTGTCATGGTACAAAGGTAGCAGATCACAACTGTTGACATTCTCAAACGTTCGGATAGCCTACGATCCATGTTCTTCGCTCCCACCAACGGGATCGAGGTCGAGGGCCTCGTCCGCGAGTTCAAGAACGGCCCGCGGGCCGTCGACGGCATCGACCTCGAGGTCAAGCCCGGCGAGATCTATGGGTTCCTGGGTCCGAACGGGGCCGGCAAGTCGACGACCGTGCTGATGCTTACCACGCTGCTGCCCCCGACCGCCGGGACGGCGCGCGTGGCCGGCCACGACATCGTTCGCGACGGCGCGGCGGTGCGTGCGGTGGTCGGCGCCGCGCTTCAGGAGGCGGCGCTCGACCCGCTGCTCACCGCGCGCGACCACATGCGGCTGCAGACCACGCTGCAGGGGCTCCCCAAGCGCGAGCGCGGCGCGCGCGGCGACGAGCTGATCGAGCGGCTCGGGCTCTCCGACGCGGCCGACCGCAAGGTGCGCGGCTACTCGGGCGGGATGAAGCGACGACTCGACCTCGCGCTGGCGCTCGTCCACCGTCCGCGCGTGCTGTTCCTCGACGAGCCGACCACCGGGCTCGACCCCTCCAGCCGCGCCGACCTGTGGGACGAGGTGGCGCGCCTCGCCCGCGAGGACGGAGTCACCGTGTTCCTCACCACCCAGTACCTCGAGGAGGCCGACGTGCTGGCCGACCGCGTCGGGATCATCGACCTCGGGCACATCGTGGCCGAGGGCACGCCCGACTCGCTGAAGGCGGAGATCGGGCGCCCCACCGTGGAGGCCGTGCCCGCCGAGCGCGACGAGCGCGACGCGGTGGCCGGCGTGCTCGCCCGCTTCGGCACCGCGGTCCCCGCCTCGCCCGGCGCCGCCGCCGTCCGGCTCGAGTCCGGCGCCGACCTGGCGACCGTGGTCCGCGCGTTGGATGCCGAGAGCCTCGGCATCCAAGACCTCCAGCTGCACCAGCCCTCGCTCGACGACGTCTTCCTGACGAAGACGGGCCGCCACCTGGAGGTGGGCGCGGAGCCCGCGGGCGAGCCCGAGGAGGTCGCCGCGTGAGTCTGGGCGATCAGGTGCTGGAGATGGCCCGGCGCTCCGTGCTGCAAACGCTGCGCCAGCCCGCGATGGTGATCCCTCCGATCCTGTTCCCGCTCGTGCTGATGTCGATCAACGTCGGGGGGCTGGACGCCGCCACCCACCTACCGGGCTTCCCCTCCGACAGCTACCTGAACTTCGCCATCGCGTTCCCGTTCATCCAAGGATCGCTGTTCGCGTCGATCAATGCCGGCAGCTCGCTGGCGCGCGACGTGGAGACCGGCTTCCTGAAGCGGCTCGCGCTGACCCCGATGCAGCGCAGCGCACTTCTGGTGGGCAACCTCGCCGGCGTGATGGTGATCTCGCTGGGGTCGGCGTTCGTCTACCTGGCGACGGGCTTCGCGTTCGGGCTGCACGTCGAGGCCGGCGTCGCCGGCGTGCTCGTGATCGTCGTGCTCGGCCTGCTGATCGCGCTGGCGTTCGCGTCGCTCGGCGCGCTGATCGGCCTGCGCACCGGCTCGGGCGAGGCCGTGCAGGGCGTCTTCCCGCTGCTGTTCGTCACGGTCTTCCTGTCGTCGAGCTCCCTGCCCCGCGAGCTGATCGAGCAGGACTGGTTCCGCACGATCGCGACGTGGAACCCGGTCAGCTACCTGTTCGAGGGGCTGCGCGCGCCGATCCTCTTCGGCTGGGACGGCGAGGCGCTCGCGCTCGGGTTCGGCTTCGCGATCGCGATCGCGGCGATCGGCATCACCGGAGCGGCCTCGGCGCTGCGGACGCGGCTGGTGCGGACATGACCCGCTTCCGCGACGTCACGTGGGCCGTCGCCTGGCGCACGATCCACCGCTTCATGACGAACCCGCAGTTCCTGCTGCCGTCGCTCATCTTCCCGATGTTCTTCTTCGTCGCCTTCGCGGGCGGCCTGTCGAACGTCGGCAACGTGCCCGGCTTCGACTTCCCGTCCGGCTACACGGCGTTCCAGTTCGTGTTCGTGCTGCTGCAGGCATCGGCGTTCGGCGGCGTCTTCACCGGCTTCTCGATCGCAGCCGACTTCGAGTCGGGCTTCGGCCGCCGGCTGATGCTCGCGGCGCCGAACCGACTCGGCATCGTCGCCGGCTACGCGCTCGCGGCGCTCACGCGCGCGGCGATCGTGGACACGCTGCTGTTCGCCGTCGCGCTCGCCACCGGGATGCAGGTGGACGGCGACGGCGTCGACCTGTTCGGGCTGATCGTGCTCGCGCTGCTGGTCAACATGACCGCCACGATGTGGGCGACCGGCGTCGCGATGCGGCTGCGCACGATCCAGGCCGGCCCGGTGATGCAGATGCCGGTCTTCATCGTCCTCTTCCTCGCGCCGGTGTACGTGCCGCTCACGCTGCTGTCGGGCTGGCTGCATGCGGTCGCCCAGCTGAACCCGTTCACCGCCCTCGTCGATGGCGGCCGCGACCTCATCAGCGGCGGCGCGGTCCACAAGCTGCTCGTCTACGGCATCGCCATGACGCTGCTGCTCATGTTCGCCGCCTGGGCGGTGCGCGGGCTACGGCGCGCCGAGGCCGCCGGCTAGCACGTCGCGCAGCAGCCGCGGGCGGTCGGTCATGATGCCGTCCACGCCGAGGGCGAGCAGCGCCCGCATCGACGCCTCGTCGTTGATCGTCCACACGTGGACCGGCAGCCCGGCGCGGTGGGCGGCCCGCACGAAGCGCGCCGTCACGATCGGGATCCGCGCCCGCCGCACGGGCACCTGGATGCAGTCGGCGCCCTGGCGCGGCATCCGCCCGCTCAGCGAGGCCGCCCGCGCCACCGCGACCGCCCGCGGACCCATCGACGTGCAGGCCCGGCCCCCGCTCAGCGAGCGCACCGTCCGCAGGCGGCGGTCCGAGAACGAGCCGACGCACACCCGCTCCCAGGCGCCCAGCCGGTCGAGCAGCGTCACCAGGGGCACGACGGACGCGTCCGCCTTCGGCTCGATGTTCACGCGGCACTCCGGCCACCGCACCAGCACCTCCTCGAGCCGCGGCACCCGCACCCCGCGCCCGCGGAACGGGAACGACCGCCCGCCGTCCGGCGTGAACCAATAGCCGGCGTCGGCCGCCTCGACCTCGCCGATACTGAGGTCGCAGATCGCGCCGGTGCGGTCGGTCACCGCGTCGAGGACCGCGTCGTGGAACGCGACGACGACCCCGTCGCGCGTCACGTGCACGTCGGTCTCGAGGTAGCGGTAGCCGAGCGCCGCGGCCGCCGCGAACGCCTCCAGCGTGTTCTCGGGCGCCTCGTCGGCGCCGCCGCGGTGGGCGAACGCGATCGGCGGCTCCGGCGCCAGGAACGGGTGCAAAGAGGTCAGGCCCGCCGATGTTCGAGGATCGCGTCGGCCGACAGCGTGCGCACGATCGCGTGGGCGCCCGCCAGCGCCGCGTCGACGGCGGGCGCGCGGCTCACCGCGAGCGTCGTCATCCCGGCGGCCAGCCCCGCCTGCACGCCGGGCGGGCTGTCCTCGATCACGATGCACTCCGCGGACGCGACCCCCAGCCGCTCGGCGGCGGCGAGGAACATATCCGGCGCCGGCTTGCCGTGCGCGACCTCGTCGCCCGCCACCGTCACGTCGAACGCGTCCTCGAGGCCGGCGCGGGCGAGCGTGCGCGCGAGCCGTTCGCGCGGGCTCGACGAGGCGACCGCCACCGGCACGCCGCGCGCCCGCAGCTCGCGCGCGGCGGCCACCGCGTCCTCGAACACCAGCAGGCCGTCGTCGATCAGCGCGAACAGCTCGCCCGAGAACAGCGGCCAGAACGCCGCCGCATCGGGCAGCGCGGCGCGCTCGGCGAAGTACGCGTGCACGCGCGGGTACGACAGGCCGACGCACGCCTCGAAGTCGGCCTCGGTGACCTCGCAGCCGTAGGGCGCGAGCGCGCGCTCCCAGGCGGTTCGGGCCAGCGGCTCGGAGTCGACCAGCGTCCCGTCGCAGTCGAAGATGACGGCGGTCACGCGCGCGGGTCGATCACGCCAGCAGCGGCCGGATCGTGTTGGCGGCGATCACGAAGCCGCGCTGGACGAGCTCGACCGACCCCTCGAAGCGGCGATCCTCGTGCTCGATCGAGATCACGTGGTCGTAGCCGACGGCGTACAGCGCGCCGACGAAGCGCCCCCAGTCGACCCGGCCGAGCCCGCACAGGCGCGGCACCTGCCAGCCGATCCCCGCGCTCATCACGCCGTGCTCGTAGAGCCCGTCGGGCCGCACCTCGAGGTCCTTGCCGTGCGCGTGGTAGATCCGCTCGCCGAACTCGTAGACCGCGCGCTCGCAGTCGATCATCTGCCACACCAGGTGCGAGGGGTCGAAGTTCAGCCCGAAGTGCTCGTCGGGGATCGCGCTGAACATCTCGCGCCAGATCGCCGGCGCGTAGGCGAGGTTGCTGCCGCCGGGCCACTCGTCGTAGGAGAAGATCATCGGGCAGTTCTCGATCGCGATCCGCACGCCGTGCTCGGCCGCGTGGCGCACCAAGGGCGGCCACGTCTCGCGGAAGTCGGCCAGGCTGTTGGGCAGGTTGCGGGTCTTGTCGCGGCCCACGAACGTGCCGACGACGCCCACGCCGAGGCCTGCGGCGGCCTCGATCACCCGCCGCAGGTGCCGATGCGACGCCGTACGTGCCTCCGGATCCGGATCCAGCGGGTTCGGGTAGTAGGCGAGCGCCGAGATGGCGAGGCCCCGGCGCTCCAGCCCGGCCACGATCTCGCGGGCGCCGCCGTCGTCGAGCGTCTCCACGTCGATGTGGCAGACGCCCGCGTAGCGCCGCGCGGCGCCCTCGCCGGCCGGCCAGCAGGCGACCTCGAGCGCCTCGAAGCCGTTGGCGGCCGCCCAGTCGGCGATCTCGTCGAGCGACAGCTCCGGGAACGCGGCGGTCAGCAGTCCGAGCTTCATGGCGCCTCCTCGATCTCGATCCACCGGCCCTCGGCGGCGCTCGACGCGATCGCCTCGCCGATCAGCGCCGCCTCGTGGCCGGCGGCGAACGTCGGGTAGTCCGGCTCGTCCGGCGGGCCGCCTGCGGCGACCGCCGCGTAGACGGCGCGGTAGAGCTCCTTGAACGTGTCCGGGAAGCCCTCGGCGTGGCCGGCGGGGTGGCTCGTGTGGCCGGCGGCGGCGGCATGCATCAACGACGGGTCGCGCAGCAGCAGCTCGTTGGGGCGCCCGCGATGGCCGATCCACAGCTCCTCGGGCGCCTCGGAGATCCACGCCAGCGCGCCCCGCGAGCCGTCGATCTCCCACGACAGCCGGTTGCGGCGGCCGGCCGACACCTGCGAGATCGTCGCCACCCCGCGCGCGCCGCCCTCCAACCGCAGCAGCAGGCCCGCGGCGTCCTCGGTCTCCATCTCGCGCGGGACGGTCTCGCCGCCGGCGGCCGCGAACGTCTCCACCGGGCCGGTCGGCCGGCGGCGCACGGGAATGAACGTCGTCAGGTCGGCCATCACGGCCTCGACCCGGCGCCCGGTGATGAACCCGACGAGGTCCAGCCAGTGCGAGCCGATGTCGCCGACCGCGCGCAGCGCGCCGCCGCGCGCCGGGTCCAGCCGCCAGTTCCAGTCGGTGTCGAGCAGCAGCCAGTCCTGCAGGTAGCCGCCCGACACCAGCCGCACGTCGCCGAGCTCGCCGGCCGCCACGCGCGCCCGCGCCTCCAGGTTCTGCGGGTAGAAGCGGATGTTGAAGTTGGTCGCGTGCACCAGCCCGCTGGACTCGGCGATGCGCAGCAGGTCGGCGGTCTCGTCGGCGTTCATCGCGAGCGGCTTCTCGCACACCACGTGCTTGCCGGCCGCGAGCGCGGCGCGCACCTGCTCGAAGTGCAGGTCGTTGGGCGTCGTGATGTGCACGACGTCGACGCGCGGGTCCTCGAGCATGGCCGCGAAGCTCGGGTACGGCTCCGGCAGGCCCGGCTTGGCCGCCGCGCGCTCGGGCGAGGAGCCGACCACGCCGTGCACCGGCACGCCGAGGCGGCGCAGCGCCTCCACGTGGACGACGCCGATGAACCCAGTCCCCACGACGGCCGCGCCGGCCATTCACACCCTCCTCGCCGATGCCGCGTACAGCCACGCCAGCGCAAGGATGATCAGCCCGTAGAGGATCTGCTTGAGCGACTGCGCGGCGTCCAGCAGCGTCAGCAGCGAGTCCAGCACGGTGAGGATGATCGCCCCCATGATCGTGCCCGAGTAGCCGCCGAGGCCGCCGAAGATCGACGTCCCGCCGATCACGACGGCGGCCACCGACGGCAGCAGGTAGGAGCTGGCCAGCGACAGGTCGGCCGCGTTCGTCAGCCCGACGAGCAGGATCCCGCCGACGGCGGCGAGCATCCCGCACAGCACATAAGTGACGAGCAGGACCTGCCAGGTTCGCACGCCGGCCAGCCGGCACGCGATCGGGTTGTCGCCGACCGCGTACAGCATCCGGCCATAGCCCGAGTAGCGCAGCCCGAGGACGATCAGCGCCCCGATCGCCGCCCACAGCAGCAGCGAGTTGGGGACGATGCGCCCGACCAGGTTGCCCGCCGACAGGTCGCGCACGGGCTCGGGCACCAGCGGCACGCCGGTCACGAACGACTGCGCCGTCACGGTCAGCAGGCCGATCACGATCGCCGCCATGCCGAGCGTCATGATCAGCGGCTGCACGCCGAAGATGCCGACGCCGACGCCGTTGGCGGTGCCGATGATCAGGCCCACCAGCAGCGCGATGCAGATCGCCTTCAGCGTCCCGCCCGACGCCTGCCCGGCCATGATGTAGGCCGCGGCGGTCGCGGTGTTGGCGACCGAGAGGTCGATGCCGCCGGTCAGCATCACGAGCGTCTGCCCGGCGGCCAGCAGCGCGAGCGGCGCCGAGAAGCGCAGGATCGCCCCCACCTGGCGGTCCGAGACGTAGCCGGGCGAGACGATCTCGCAGGCCACCACGAGCGCCACCAGGATCACCGCCAGCATCGCCAGCGGCCGGTCGGTGAGGCGCGAGACGGCGACGCTCACGCTCGCCGCCTCAAGAGCAGGAGCCCGCCGATCATCACGACGACCACGATCAGCGCGCCCTGGATGACCTGGCCGTAGTTCGGGTCGATCCCCTGGAAGACCATGATCGCCGGCACGAGGTTCAGGCAGAACGCGGCCGCCACCGGGCCGACCAGGCCGCCGCGGCCGCCCAGCAGGCTCACGCCTCCCAGCACGACGGCGGCGACCGAGTTCAACGTGATGAAGTCGCCCACGTAGGCGCTGCCGATCCCGGTCGTGGCGGTGGCGGCCAGCCCGCCCATCGCGGCGAAGAAGCCGCCGAGCGCGTAGGCGAGCATGCGCGTGCGGCCGACGTGCACGCCCGACAGGTACGCGCGGTCGCGGCTGGAACCGACCGCGTAGATCGCGAACCCCGGCCGGCGCCAGCGCAGCGGCAGCCACACGGCCGCCAGCACGAGCGCGATCACGACCGCGCCGGCGGGGATCCAGGCGGACGCGAACGTGCCGGTCCCGAGCCCCTTGAACTGGTCGGGCGCGCCGCCGCCGGGCGTCTTCATGATCACGAGCGCCAGCCCGCCCCACACGAAGAACATCGCCAGCGTCACGACGATGTCCGGCACCCCCGTGACCACCGCGAGCCCACCGTTGATCGTCCCCATCAGCACGCCCACGAGCATCAGCCCGAGCGCGATCGCCAGCGCGACGCCGAAGCCCTCGTCCTTCATCAGGCTCGCCGCCGAGACGTTGACGACCGCGATCATCGTCCCCAGCGAGAGGTCGATCCCGCCCGAGATCACGATCACCGCCTGCGCCATCGCCGCGAACGCCAGCGGCAGCGCCCCGATCGCGATCGAGCCGAGGTCGAACGACGTGAACACCGGCGCGACGATCGCGTAGATCGCGAGCAGCGCCGCCAGCAGCGCGTAGACGCCGATCGTCCAGCCGTGGCGGGCGGCCACGCGGGAGCTCACGCGGCCGCCTCCACCGAGGTCAGCCCGTGCGCGGCCTTCAGCAGCGCCGGCTCGTCGGCGTCGGCCGCCGGCAGCTCGGCCGTGACGCCGCCGCGGTAGAGCACCACGGTGCGGTCGCATACGAGCTGGATCTCGGGCAGCTCGGACGTGAACAGCAGGATCGCCGCGCCACCCTCGGCCAGCTCGCGCAGCAGCGCGTAGATCTGGCGCTTGGTGCCGACGTCGATGCCGCGCGTCGGGTCGAAGCACAGCATCGTGGTGAAGCCGGCGGCCAGCCAGCGGGCGATCGTCAGCTTCTGCTGGTTGCCGCCCGACAGGCGGCGGGCCTGGCGCTGCGCGCGCACGTCGATCGACAGCCGGTCGATCGCGCCCTGCACGCGGCGGCGCTCGGCGCGCGCGTTGATCGGCCCCCAGCGCGCGATGCGGTTGAACAGCGGCGCGGCGATGTTCTCGCGCACCGGGCGCTGCGGCAGCAGCGCCAGCACGCGGTCGGCGGGCACGAGCACCATGCCGGCGCGGATCGCGTCGAACGGGCTGAGCGCGTTCAGCGGCTTGCCGTCGACGACGATCTCGCCCTGCGAGGGCCGGCGCTGGCCGGCGAGGTACTCGAAGAGCTCGTCCTGACCCTGGCCCTCGAGCGCGGCGACGCCGAGGATCTCCCCCGCGCGCACGGTGAGCGACACGCCGGCGGGATCGTCGCCGACGACCAGGCCGCGCACCTCGAGCCGCCGCTCGCTCGGCGCCGGCGCGGCGGGCGCCGCCTCGCGCACCTCGCGCTCGATCGCCTCGCGGCGCTCGCCCAGCATCAGCTCGACGATCTTCTCCTCCTCCCCCGCGCGCGGCACGAGCGTCCCGACCGCGCGGCCGTCGCGCAGCACCGTGGCGCGGTCGCAGACGGCCGCGACCTCGGCGAGGCGGTGGGAGATGAACAGCACCGAGCGCCCGCGCTCGCGCCACTGTCGCATCACGCCGAACACCCGCTCCGCCAGATCGGACGGCAGCGCGGCGGTGATCTCGTCCAGCAGCAGCAGGCGCGGGTCGAGCGCCAGGGCGCGCGCGAGGTCGAGCATCCGCACGGTGTGCAGCGGCAGCTCGCTGACCATCTCGCTCAGGTCGACCTTGAGGTCGATGCGCCCGAGCCACTCGCGCACGTCACGGATGCCGGTGCGGGTCAGGCGCAGGTTCTGGGCCACGGTCAGGTCCGGGAGGAGCGCGGGGTCCTGGAAGACGGGCGCGAAGCCGGCGCGGCGGGCGCCGACCGGCGACGGGATGGTGACCGGCCGGCCGTCGACGACGATCGTGCCGGCGTCCGGCCGGACCACCCCGGTGAGGACCTTCACGAGCGTGCTCTTGCCGGCGCCGTTGGCGCCCAGCAGCGCGTGGACCTCGCCCGGCTCGACGGTCAGGTCGGCGGACTCGAGCGCCACGACGGGCCCGTAGCGCTTGGCGACGTTGCGGACTTCGAGCAGGCTCATGCGCGGTGGGCCGCCGGGGCGCGCGGCGCGCCCCGGCGGTCCCTCAGAAGGCGCCTACGGGCCCTGGCAGCCCGTGAGCTGCTCCTTGGTGTAGGTGGTGTAGGGCTCCACGATCATCTGCGTCGAGTACGTCGGCGGCAGCTTCGGGTCGTAGAACTGGTCGATCTTGTCCTTCTGGTCGGGCCAGCTCCACACCTCGGGCGTGAGCGTGGTGACCTTCTTGGGCTTCTTGCCGTCGACCGCGTCGATCGCGATGCGGGTCCCCACGCCGCCCACGGTGGCGGGGTTGGTGACGGCCGCGCCCTTGAAGCCGTCCTTCTCGAGGTCTTGCATCTGCTCGAGGAACTTGTTGTTGTCGGTCCCGACGACCGGCACGTAGTCCTTGTTGGCGGTCTTGAACGCCTGCACGACCGTATAGTCGATGCCCGACGTCCAGATGCCGTCGACCTTCGTGTTGGAGTTCAGCAGGTCGAGCGTCTGCTTCGAGGCCGGCGCGAACTGCCAGTTCGTGAACGTCTGCTTGACGACCTTGATGCCGGGGTTCTGCTTCATCACCTCGGTGAAGCCCTTGTGGCGGTCCTCGTCGGCCGGCACGCCGTTGATGCCGCGCATCTCGACGACGTTGCCCTTGCCGCCGAGCTGGTCGACGAGCCACTGCGCGCCCAGGCGCCCGTAGGCGACCTGGTCGTTGGTGACGATATAGGCCTCGGGGGCCGACACCGCCTGGTCGACCGCCACGACGACGATCCCGCGCCGCGCGGCCTCCGAGATCACGCTGTTGAGCGCGTTGCGGTCGGCCGGGTTGATGATGATCGCCTTGGCGCCCGACGAGATCAGGTTGCGGATCCCGGCGATCTGCTCCGGCGCGCCGCCGTTGACGTTGTGCACGAGCACCTCGGAGACGCGGCCGCTGGCCAGCGCCTGCGCCTTGACCGAGCAGATCATCTCCTCGCGCCAGCCGTTGCCGACCAGGGTGTTGCTGACCCCGATCTTGAACTTCGCCTTGGCCGCGGACGGGCCCCCGCCGCCTGACTTCTCCTCGGAGCCGCCGCAGGCGGCCACGCCTACGGCGAGTGCGACAAGGACTGCGACGAGCGCGCTGTAACCCCTCATGTACGTCCCTCCTCCCCTCGATGACGCGAATCCTCAGAGCAGCTGCGGATCGATCTCGATCGGCTCCCAGCGCCCGCTGCGCATCGAGCGGTAGCAGGCGTCCAGGGCGCAGTTCACGATATAGCCGTCGACGAACGTCTCGCGCGGCTGCGTGCCGCTGCGGTAGCAGTCGAGGAAGTGGCGCAGCTCCTCCTGGTAGCCGTAGACGCGCGCCTCGTCGGGGATCGGATAGACCCAGCCGGTGTCGGCGTCCGCCTTCTCCATGAGGTATCCGGCCGGGTTCGTGACGAACCCCCACACCGGCGTGCTCGTGGAGTCGGTGATGATGCGCCCGCCGCTCCCGACGATCTCGTTGCGCAGCTCCATGCCGCCCCGCGCCGACCACGAGGCCTCGGTGATCGAGATCCGGCCGCCGGCGAACTTCAGCAGCGCGACGGCGTTGTCCTCGCCCGTGGTCCTGCCGGCGTGCGTCAGCGTCGCGCCCCACGCGAACGCCTCGGTGATCGCGACGTCCTTGCCGAAGAAGTAGCGCGCGGCCTCGATCGTGTGGCAGCCCATGTCGAGCAGCGAGCCGCCGCCGGCCGTCTCGGCGTCCCAGAAGTGGTCGGCGTGCGGGCCGGAGTGCGCCTCGCGGGCGCGCACGCTGATGACGTCCCCGATCGCGCCGGACTCGATCATCGCGCGCGCGCGCATGACGTTGGGCGAGAAGACCTCGGTCTCGGCATAGCCGTGCATGACGCCGGCCTCGCGCACGACCCGGAGGATCTCCGCCGCCTCCGCCCCCGTGCGCGCGAGCGGCTTGGTGCAGACGATCGCCTTGCCGGCAGCGGCCGCGAGCCGCACCGCCTCCAGGTGCAGGTGGTTGGGCAGCCCGACGACGACGAGCTCGACCTCGGCGTCCGCGCACAGCGCGCCGATGTCCGTGTACTGGCGCGGCACGCCATGGCGGTGCCCGAAGCCGGCGGCCCGCTCGGCGCTGCGCGAGTAGTTGGCCACAACGTGCGCGCCCGGCACGTCGCGCAGGCCGTCCATGTAGAAGCCGGCCACGAAGCCGGAGCCGACCAGGCCGAGGCGGACCGGCTCGTGGTGTCCGTGCTCGGAGGGCAAGGACCGCAGCCTATGCGAAGCCGTCCGGGGCAGCGCGTAACGTCGCGCCCGTGCCGTTCGAGGGCTTCGCTCCCGCCTTCCCGCTCGAGATCACGCTGACCGACCGCGGCCGCGACGAGCTGGGCGACGTCGGGCCTGGGCCGCTGCCGGTGGTGGCGCTGGCCGCCGAGAGCAGCGGCCAGCTCCGGTATCTCGTGTTCCACGAGCGGCTGCCCCAGCCGCGCTGGGTGCCGCCCGTGCACGTCGCGAAGGTGATGCGCGCTAGGTGAGGGCGACCATCCCCGGGATGACCTTCTCGCCGTAGGCCTCGAGCGTCTCCTCCATCGCGTCGTGCATGAGGTAGATGTTGAACTGGTCGACGCCGAGGGACTCCAGCTGCTGCAGCTTCGCGACGTGGTCCTCGGCCGTCCCCAGCACGCAGAAGCGGTCGACGATCTCGTCCGGGACGAAGTCCGTGGACGGGTTGCCGGCGCGGCCGTGGTGGGCGTAGTCGTAGCCCTCGCGGGCCCGGATGTAGTCGGTCAGCGCGGCCGGGATGTCGCCGCCCTCGCCGTAGCGGCGCACGAGGTCGGCGACGTGGTTGCCGACCATCCCGCCGAACCAGCGGCACTGGTCGCGCGCGTGCGCGAGGTCGTCGCCGACGTAGGCGGGCGCCGCCACGCACACCTTGATCGACGCCGGGTCGCGCCCGGCCTCCACCGCCGCCGCGCGCACGCGCTCCACGGTCCAGGTCAGGATCACCGGGTCGGCGAGCTGGAGGATGAACCCGTCCGCCTTGCGCCCGACAAGCGAGAGCGCCTTCGGGCCGTAGCCGGCCATCCAGATGTCGAGGCGCCCGTCGCGCACCCACGGGATCGAGACCTCGCCGCCGGGCGTCTGGATGGAGCGCCCCTCCGCCAGCTCCTTGATGACGTGCATCGCGGCCTCGGTCTCGGCGAGCGTCGTCGGCGGCCGGCCGAGCACCCGCCGCGCGGAGTCCCCGCGGCCGATGCCGCAGATCGTGCGGTTGCCGAACATGTCGTTGAGCGTGGCGAACAGCGACGCGGTGACCGTCGGGTCCCGCGTCGCCGGGTTCGTCACGAACGGGCCCACGACGATCCGCTCGGTCGCGTCGAGCATCAGCGAGTAGATGACGTACGGCTCCTGCCACAGGATGTGCGAGTCGAACGTCCACGCGTGCGTGAAGCCGAGCGCCTCGGCCCGCTTGGTCAGCTCGACGATCCGCCGCGCGGGCGGGTCGGTCTGGAACGTCACGCCGAAGTCCATGGCCTCACTCCGCGGTCGCCGGGCTGGGCTGGCGCGCCCCCGCCGCGGCCACGTTGAGGCCGAGGTAGCCGATCCCCGCCAGCGCGAACGTCACGAAGATGCCGTAGCGGTAGAGCTGGTCGAGGAAGTCCGGGTTCGCCACGACGCCGCCCTTGGTCGTCGCCGCGTGCAGGAAGCCCGGCAGGACCGGGATCACGCCGATCGCGACCGCCGCCAGCGCGCGCAGGTTGAAGCCGCCCGAGAACCAGTAGCGGCCGCCCGGCCGGTAGAGGTCGTCGACGTCGAGCCGCGTGCGGCGCAGGAGCCAGTAGTCGATCACCATCACCGCGGCGAACGCCGCCAGCAGGCTGCCGTAGCCGACGAGCCAGGTGAAGATGTAGGCGCCGACGTCCTCGTAGAGCTTCCACGGGAACGACACGATCCCGATCACGGCCGTGATCAGCCCGCCGGTGCGGAACGAGATCACCCGCGGCGACAGGTTCGAGAAGTCGTTGGACGGCGAGACGACGTTGGCCGCCATGTTCGTCGAGATCTGGGCGATGACGACGATGAACATCGCGCCCACGAGCAGGATCGGCAGGTCGTGGAGCAGGCGCGCCACGAGCGTCACCGGATCCCAGACCGGCTCGCCGTAGACGACGATGGTCGCGGACGTGACGGCGATCCCGATGAACGAGAAGCCGGTCATGGTCAGCGGCAGGCCGAGCGTCTGGCCCATCACCTGCGAGCGCTGGTTCTTCGCGTAGCGCGTGAAGTCCGGGATGTTCAACGACAGCGTGATCCAGTAGCCGACGTTCGCCGCCAGGCCCGGCCCGAACAGCGACCAGAACGGCTGGTGGTCGCTGACCAGCTTCGAGGAGGCCGAGAACACGTTGCCGATGCCGACGCCCGCCGAGAAGCCCCAGATCAGCAGGCCGATGCTGCCGCCGAGCAGCAGCGGCGCGGCGGCGCTCTCGAGGAGCTTGACCCCCTCGATCCCGCGCAGGATGATCGCCACCTGGATCGCCCAGAAGACGGCGAACGCGACGGCCTTGTGCGGCCCGAAGTCCGCCCACGAGGCGGTCAGCGTGGTCATCAGCGTGTCGAGCGCGAGCGCGCCGATCCAGGTCTGGATCCCGAACCACCCGCACGCGACCAGCGCGCGCGCCATGGCGGCCACGTTCGCGCCGCGGATGCCGAAGCTCGAGCGCACGAGCACCGGGAACGGGATCCCGTGCTTCGTCCCCGGATGCGCGTTGAGCAGCATCGGGATCAGCACGATCAGGTTGCCGAGCGTGACCGTCAGGAGCCCCTGCCACCACGTCATCCCGGCCGTGATCAGGCCGGATGCGAGCGTGTAGGTGGTGATCACGATCGACATGCCGATCCACAGGGCGGCGATGTTGTAGGTCCCCCAGGTGCGGCGCTCGGGCCCGGTGGGCTCGAGGTCGCGGTTGCTGAGCGGGGAGTCGGCGTAGACGGTGTCCATTCAGTTCCTCTCCGCCCACGCGAGCGTGCGCCGCGTGAGCTCGTACAGGGCACGGACCGAGAGCTCGAGGTCCTCGACCGGCGTGTCCTCTTCCTTCGTATGGCTGACGCCGCCCAGGCTCTTGACGAAGAGCATCACGGTGGGCAGCACGCGCGCCATCTCGGCGGCGTCGTGCAGGGGCCCGCTGGGCAGGCGGTGGCTGGTGCCGGCGACGTCGTTGATGACCGCGTCGGTCATCTCGATCAGCTCGGGGTCGAACGGGATCGGCTCGATCTCCCAGATGCGCTCGAACTCGACGCTGCAGCCCTCCTCGGCGGCGCAGCGCTCGGCGGCGTCCCTGGCGGTCGCCAGCATGTCGGCGAGCACGGCGGGGTCGAGCGCGCGCTGGTCCAGCGACACCTCGCAGGTGCCGTTGAACGCGGTCACGATGCCGGGCGAGACGTTCACGCTCCCGGTGGTGGCGCGCACGTCCTCACGGGCGGCGGCGTCATCGCGCCAGGCCAGCGAGCTGCGCGCCGCGGCCAGGAACGCGTCGCGCCGGACGCCCATCGGCGAGGCGCCGGCGTGCGCGTGGGCGCCGGTGAAGCGCACGCGGTGGCGCTGCACCCCGAACGTGCCGAGCACGACGCCGAGCGGCTTGTCGATGCTCTCCAGCACCGGGCCCTGCTCGATGTGCAGCTCGAGGTAGGCGGCGGCGTCCGCGAGGCGCTCGTGGGAGTCCTTCATGCGGTCCAGGTCGACGCCGTGCTGCTCGAGCGCGTCGGGCAGCGCGACCCCGTCGCGGTCGGTGAGGCCGCGCACGGAGTCGGGATCGAGGGTGCCGGCGCAGGCGCTCGAGCCGAGCAGGCTGCGGCCGAAGCGCGCGCCCTCCTCGTCGGCCCAGTCGACCAGCTTGAGCGTGAGCGCGCGCTGCTCGGGCGCGAGCGCGCGCAGCACCTCGAGGCCGCCGAGCACGTTGAGCGCGCCGTCCAGCCAGCCGCCGTTCGGCACCGAGTCGAGGTGCCCTCCGACCATCACGAAGCGCTCGGAGTCGCCCGGCGCGGTCGCCCACGTGTTGCCGGCCTGGTCGCGCTCGACGGTCACGCCGTCGATGCCGCCCAGCTCCTGGCGCAGCCAGTCGCGGGCCTTGATCCAGGTGTCGGTCCAGGCGACCCGCTGTGCACCGTCCTCGTCGCCGGTCAGCTCGCGCAGCGCGTTCAGCCCCGCCACCGCGCGAGCGGCGTCGACGTCCGGCATCAGCGCACCGCCGCCGCCGGCGCGGGCTGCCGGAAGCTGCGCTCGACGAAGCGGCCGGAGCCGGCGTCGGCGAGCACCTCGCCGTCGCGGTACGCGAGGCTCCCGCGCACGTAGACGGCTGCCGGCGCGCCGTGGAACGTCATGCCCTCATAGGGCGTGTAGTCGACGTTGCCGTGGCGGTTGGACTGGGTCGCGGTGATCTCCAGGTCGGGGTCCCAGACGACGATGTCGGCGTCCGCGCCCGGCGCCAGCATGCCCTTGCGGCCGGCCATGCCGTGCACCTTGGCCTGGTTGGTCGACAGGACGGCGACGAACAGGTTCTCGGTGATCCGCCCCTCGCGGACGCCGTGCGTCCACAGCACCGCCGGGCGCTCCTC
Organism: Solirubrobacteraceae bacterium; assembly: GCA_044865965.1. Taxonomy (GTDB): domain Bacteria; phylum Actinomycetota; class Thermoleophilia; order Solirubrobacterales; family Solirubrobacteraceae; genus Solirubrobacter. The sequence goes on along the minus strand of JBIOTP010000357.1, from coordinate 14,190 downwards.
GGCGCCGGGGGCGCCGTTCGGGATCAGCGTGAAGGCGTCCTTTCCGAGCTCCTTCTGGCCGGCGTAGTTGAACGAGCAGTGGTCGGACCCGAAGATGTGCAGGTCCTGCGACTGCAGGCCGTGCCACAGCGCCGGCTGGTTGGCGACGTCGCGCAGCGGCGGCGAGAGCACGTACTTGGCGCCCTCGAAGCCGGGCTGGGCGAGGTGCTCGTAGTTGAAGACCAGGTACTGCGGGCAGGTCTCGGCGTACACCGGGCGCCCGCGGAGGTGGGCGCGCTTGATCTCCTCCAGCGACGCCGCACACGACACGTGCACCACGAGCAGCGGGCAGTCGGCGACCTCCGCCAGGCGGATCGCGCGGTTCGTGGCCTCGGCCTCGACGGCCTCGGGGCGCGTCAGGGCGTGCCAGCGCGGCTCGGTGTCCCCGCGCGCGAGCGCCTGCTTCTGCAGGGTGTCGATCGCGTCGCCGTTCTCGGCGTGGACGAGCACCAGCACGCCGGCCTCGCGGGCGATCTGCATCGCCTCGAACAGGTCCTGGTCCTCGGTGTAGAGCGGCGTGCCCTTGTAGGCCATGAAGATCTTGATCGTGGCCACGCCGAGGCTCGGCAGCGACGGGATCTCGCGCTTGACGTCCTCGGTGAGGTTCGTGATCGCGACGTGCAGGCCGTAGTCGATGTGGGTCTTGTCGCGCGCCTTGCCGTGCCAGGTCTCGACGGCCTCGGTGAGCGTGCCGTTGACGTCCTGCAGCGAGAAGTCGACGAGCATCGTCGTCCCGCCGGCGAGCGCGGCGGCGGTGCCGGTGTCCCAGTCGTCGGCAGTCACCGTGCCGCCGAACGGCATGTCCATGTGGGTGTGCCCGTCGATGAAGCCCGGCATCAGGCGGGCGCCGGAGACGTCGACGACCTCCGCGCCGTTGCGCGGGAGGTCGAGGCCGATCGCCTCGATCGTCTCGCCGGACACGGCGATGTCCGCGCGGAAGCTGCTGTCCGCCGTGACGACGGTGCCTCCGGCCAGCACCAGCCGGTGGTTCGGTGACTCCACAGGATCCCCTCCTCAGGGTCGAAGCTCTGGGCAACTGTAGCTTCGCGCTCAGGCGCCCGCGCGCGAATTGACCGCGCCGGTCGCGCCTCGTCGGGGCTCGGGCTTCGGTGCCCTAATGTGCTCGTGCCAGTGGCGCGCGTCCTCTTCGTCTGCCTTCACAACGCTGGCCGCTCCCAGATGAGCCGCGCGCTGTTCGAGCGCGCCGCCCGCGGGCGCCACGCGGCGGCGTCGGCCGGGACCCGGCCCGCGGAGCGGGTCCATCCCGAGGTGGTCGCGGTCATGCGCGAGGTCGGGGTCGACGTCTCCGGGCACGTTCCGCGACGGCTGACCGATGAGCTCGCCGGCTGGGCCGACGTCGTCGTCACGATGGGCTGCGGCGACGAGTGCCCGTTCATCCCGGGCAAGCGCTACGTCGACTGGGACCTCGAGGACCCGAAGGGGCGGCCGCTCGACGAGGTCCGGGCGACCCGCGACGAGATCGCGCGGCGCGTGGACGACCTGCTCGCCGAGCTCTGAGAGATCATCCCTTTGGGCGATGGCGGGCCACCCGGCGGTCCGTAGTTTCCGCGCGTGCCCGACGCTTCCCTCGAAGACGCGCTCGACCGCGTGTACGCGGCCGCCCTCGCCGTCAGCGCCGACGAGCGGGCGGCGGCCGAGGTGACGCGGCGGGTGCTGCTCACCGACCCGCGCGGATGCCCCGACGTGCTGGCGGCGCGGGGCGCGCGGCTGGCGGTGCCCTCGCGCATGAGGCGGTGGTCGTCGGCGATCAGCACGCGAACCACGGCGCCATGAGTATCCCCGCCCGGCCGCCGACGCGCCAGATAGTGTTGTTTCGACCGTGGACGCTCACCGCACCGAGCAGGGGCTCGCCGGACGGCTGGCTCCCGAGGTGCTGGAGGGCCTCGGGGCGCTCGCGCGGGTCTCGCGGGCGCTCGCCGGGACCGGCAGCCTCAGCGTGCTCGCCAGCCGCGCGTTGGCCGAGATGCGCGACGCGATGCGGCTCGAGCTCGCGGCGCTCTACCCGCCGGACGGCGACGGCCGCCTGGTGCTGCAGCGCTACGTGACCGCGGCGGCCGGTGCGGCCACGGTGAGCGCCCGCGCCGAGCTGTCCTTCGACGAGGAGGCCTGGCGGCTGGCGGTCGCGAGCGGCGCGCCGATCGTCCTGCGCGAGGCGGCCAGCTGGCTCGTCGACAACCCGTTCGAGCCGCCCGCGGAGAACTGGGTCATCCTGCCGCTGGCCGGCGGGGAGCGCGACATGGTCGCGTCGTGATCGCGTGCTCGCGCCACGCGGTCGCGATCGACCCGCTGAGCGGCACGGTGCTCAGCCTGCTCGGGCTGCAGCTCAGCGCGGGCATCACCACCGCCCGGCTGCGCCAGCAGTTGCTGCAGGCGGAGATGGAGCGCGAGCGGCGGACGCTGGCGGCCCAGGTGCACGACGGGCAGTACAGATGCGGCTCCCGGTGAGGCGCTCATGAACCTCGAGGCGCCGCTCGGCGGGCTGGTCGACAGCGGCTGGTGGCCGCACCTGGCGATGCTGCTGCGGCGGCGCGAGGAGGTCGCGCCGACGCTCGCCTCGTTCTACGCGCTCGGGGCCAAGCGCAACGGGTGGCTCTTCCACCGCGCGATCGCCGGCACCGCCGAGGACGACCGCCGGGCGCTGACGGCCGCGGGGCTCAACGTCGCTGGGCTGGAGGCGCAGCGGCGGATGGTGATCGCCGAGGTCGGGCTGGACGTCACGCCGCACGACTGGGTCCACGCCTGGGAGCCCGAGCTCGAGGACGCCCGGGCGCGCGGGTTCGACGCGGCCTGGTGGGCGCGCTTCCCGATCGGGCCCGAGGAGGAGATCATCGAGCGCTCGGAGGCCTACGACCGCGCGTGGGACGAGTACTTCCGCGACCACCCTTGCGTGTCGCTGTGCGTCTTCATCGTCGGCGACCTCGACCTCGACGCGAGGGTTACCCAGTTCGCGGCCACGCACGACGCCGTGCTGGTGGGCAACGGCGGCGGCGCCTCGGTCCTGCACCGCACGCCGGGGCGTTAGGCGATGGCCGCCACCAGGCGGTCGTCGTGGCGCAGCCGCTCGAGCGAGCGGGCGCGGGTGGGGCCGATGCTGCCGACCGGCATGCGCAGCTCGCTCGCGAGCCGCTCGTAGCTGGGCGCGGGCTCGAGCAGCAGCGCGCGCACGACGGCGCGCTGGCGGCCGGGCAGGCGGTGCACCGCGTCGCGCAGCGCGGTCGCGAGCCGGCCCGCCATGACCTCGTCCTCGACCGACCGCGGGTCGGCGATGCCGTGCGCCACGGGCTCGTCGACGGGGGTCTCCCGCGTGTCGAGCTGGAGCGCCCGCAGCGCGCTGCGCCGGGCGGTGGTCACGAGCCAGCCCGGCAGCGCCGCCGGCTCGTGCAGGCTCCCGATGCTGCGGTAGGCCTGCATCCAGGTCACCTGGACGACGTCCTCGACGTCGTGGCGGCTCAGGCGGTAGCGCGTCACGACGCGGCGCAGGACGGGGGTGAAGCGGCGGACCAGGCAATCCCACGCGCGCGCGTCCCCGCGCTGGGCGGCGCGCACGAGCGCGGTCAGGTCCGTCGAGGGGATGTGGGGGTGCATTCGGGGCCTCCGGGAAGCCTTCGTCGCCAACTGGCGGCGAGTCTCCGGGGAGGCCCTTTCAGGCCCATTTCGGCGGGCTTACAGCAGGCTTACGTGCCGTGGCGGCAGGCGAAAGGGGCCGCGCCGGCGGCCATCTCGATCGCGCCGAGCAGGTGGCTCAGGAACCGCGGCTCGGCGTAGGACTCGCTCGTGTGGCCCATCGCCGTGTAGACGGAGCGGCCGCCGCGATAGCGATGGCACCATGCGATCGGGCGGCCACCGACGGTCGCCAGCAGGTGCACGTGCGGGCGCGGATCGGTGCGGAACTCGTACCACTCGTCCGTGCGCTGCCAGTCCCCCGGCAGGCCGCGCGTCGCCGCGCTGGTGGGATCCTCGATGTGGACCGTGTCCGGGTGGATCGCGGGATGGGTCAGGAACAGCGCGCCGACGAGGCCGGCGTACCACGGCCAGTCGTAGCCGCTGTCGGCGGCCGCATGGATGCCCAGGAACCCGCCGCCGCCGTCGATGTAGCGCTGCAGCGCGCGCCGCTCGGCGGCGCGGTCGAGCGGATTGCCGGTCGTGTGCAGGAAGATCACGGCGTCGTAGCGGCGCAGCCTGGTGGTCATGAAGCGCGTCGCGTCCTCGGTGGCGGCGACGCCGAAGCGATGGCGGCGGCCGAGCCCCCGGATCGCCGCCGTCGCCGGCCCGATCGAGTCGTGCCGAAACCCGGTCGTCTTCGAGAAGACCAGCACGCGGAAGCGGTCGGCCGCCTCCGCCGGCGCGGCCGCGGCGGAGGCCAGCAGCACGGAGAGCGCGAGCACGCGCAGCTGCATGCCTGAATTGTCGCGCGCGCTCGGGTAGCGTGGCGCCGTGGACGCGCCAATCTGGCCCTTTCTCGGTGTGCTGCTGGAGGAGCGGCCGGCCGTCAAGGGCGACGACGGTTCGTCGGGGCCGCGCGTGCGCGGGCTGGGGTTCACGGTGTCCGATGGTGTCCTCGCCACGCTGGAGCACGTGGCGGAGCGGGCGACGCTGTTCGGCGACGCGCCCGTGCGGCTCATCGGCGCTCGGGAGGGCGTGGCGACCATGGCGCTCGACTCGACGGCGTACCCCCCGGCGCGGCTCGGCGCGGCCGAGCCCGGACAGGCCTGCGCCGTCGCCACGGTCTCCGACGACTCGCCGTTCGACGTCCAGACGGTCCCCGGCTCGATCGGCGAGTTGTCCGAGGACGGCCACTTCACCGTCGCGCTCGACGGGTTCCTGTCCGAGTACCGGACCGCGAGCGGCTCGCCGGTGGTGGTCGACGGCGAGGTCGTCGGGATCGTGGGGCCGACGGCCACGAACCGCTCGGTCGACGCGTTCGGGCTGTCCGCGCTCTTGGAGCGGGTCGTGCCCCGACTCAGCGCCGCCGCGGGCTTGACCGTCGAGCACGCCGCGGGCATCGACGCCGTCTGGCCGGTGCCCGAGCGCGCCCCGGCCATGGTGCTGCTCGGCGCGCTGCGGGCGGCGCTCGACTACGAGCCGCGCACCGTCGCCGACGCGCTGCTCGGACGCCTCCCCGGCGACTCGCTCGCTCTGGTCCGAGCCGCGCACACCGCGCTCGACATCGAGTGGGGGCCGCCGATCGACGGGCCCGGTCCGCCGGCCCTCGAGCCGGTGGTGCGGCGCGCCGACGAGATCCGGGCGCGGGTCGGCGGCCCTGCGGAGATCCATCTGCGTCACCTCCTCGCGGCAGCGCTGACGGCGCCGCCGGACGCGTTCCCCGACCCGCTGCTCGCGACGCTCGGGGCCTCGCTGTCCGAGTTGCGGGACGTGCTGCGGGGTGCGATCGGCCGGTTCGTCCCCGACGAGCCGCCGGAGGTCTGGGACGCGATCCTTGCTCGGTTCGAGCTCGCGGGCGGCGTGTCGGCCGACCTGGTCGATCCGACGCGCGGCATCGCGATGGAGGACGACCACCTCGGGGTGGGCGACTACGTGCGGATGCTCGCGACGGTGATCGCCGACAGCCGGACCCCGATGCCGCTCTCGATCGGCCTGTTCGGCGAGTGGGGGTCGGGCAAGAGCTACTTCATGGGGCTGCTACGCGACTGCATCCAGGGGCTCTCGGACTCCGGCGAGCAGCGCTACCACCGCAACATCAGGCAGATCGGCTTCAACGCCTGGCACTACGCCGACTCCAACCTGTGGGCGAGCCTCGGCGACGAGATCTTCGAGCAGCTCGCCGGGCCGGACGAGACGAACGCCGAGCGCCGGCAGCGGCTGCGCAGCGACCTGTCGGACCGCCTCCAGCGGCGCAAGGAGCTCGAGGCGGCGCGCGCGCGCGCCCGCGACGAGACCGCCCGGCTCACGACGGAGCTCGACACGGCGGCCGTGGAGCGCCAGCAGAGCGCGACGGCGCTCGTGCGGGCGGTTGGGGATCAGCTCGGGAAGGCGTGGGACAAGCTCGGCGTGGACGACGAGGTCGAGCAGGGCCGGCTGCTCGCCGACGAGCTGCGCCGGACGCCGCAGGACGTGGCCGTGGTCCGCCGCTCGCTCTCCGGCCGCGCCGGGTGGATCGTGACCGTCGTGTTCGCCGCCGCGGTCGCCGCCGTCGCGCTCGGCGTGGCCGGCTCGCTGGAGTGGGTCACCGGGACCGGGCTCGCGGCGTTGACGGCTGCGCTCACCGCGGCGGGCGCGCTGGCGGCGCGCGTGCGCTCCGGCGTGCGGCTGCTGCACGAGGTCGCGGAGGGCGTCCGCGAGGACTCGCGCAAGGCCGTCGCGGATCGGCTCAAGGCGCTGCGGCGGGCGGAGGCGGAGGAGCGCGTGCTGCAGGCGCAGCTCGACGAGGTGATCGGCCAGGTCGGCGAGCTGGGCCGCGAGCTGGCCGAGCTGGGCCCCGGCCAGCGGCTCTACCGCTTCGTGGCCGAGCGCGCCGCGAGCGACGAGTACCGGCGCCAGCTCGGGCTGATCTCGACGATCCGCAAGGACTTCGAGCAGCTGATCGAGCTGATGGACGACTGGAAGAAGCGGACCGGCGAGGGCGAGGAGAACGTGCCGGATCCGATCGACCGGATCGTCCTCTATATCGACGACCTCGACCGCTGCTCGTCCGAGCAGGTCGTGGAGGTCCTCCAGGCCGTCCACCTGTTGCTGGCGCTCGACCTGTTCGTCGTGGTGGTGGGCGTCGACCCGCGCTGGCTGCTGCGCTCGCTGCGGCGGCAGTACCGCACGATGCTCACGTCCGGCGGCCAGGCGGCGCCGCCGGACGCGTGGTGGGAGACCACGCCGCAGGACTACCTCGAGAAGATCTTCAACATCCCGTTCGCGCTGCCGCGAATGAGCCCGGGCAGCTTCAACCTGCTGATCCAGAGCCTTGCCAGGCCCGCGGAGACCGAGGGCGCGGCCACGGGTGACGGCGCGACCGCCGCGCGGGCCCCGGAGCTGGCCCCGGCCGAGGGCGCGGCCGCGACGCAGGAGCCGCGGCCGGAGGGAGCGCGGCTCGAGGCCGCCGAGATCACGGTGGAGGAGCGGTCCGAGGTGGCCGCGCTGCGGGCGGGTGAGGTTCAGCCGGAGTCGCGGCCGCTGACCGACCCGGAGCTCGAGCTGCTGGCCGCGCTGGCGCCGCTCGTCGAGACGCCGCGTGAGGCGAAGCGGCTCATGAACCTGTACCGGATGATCCGGTCGACCCGGGATCTCGCGCCGGCGGCGCGGTTCCTCGGCGATGACACGCAGCCGGGCGAGTACCAAGCCGTCGTGATCCTGCTAGGGCTCCTGAGCGGCCACGCGCGGCTGCTGGAGAACGTGCTGGTCGCGCGGCCGCGCGAGGGCGTCCTCGGCGGCCTGCGCTACCGCCGCGCCGACGGGACCTGGGCCGCCTTCGTGAGCGACATGGAGCCGAAGGAGACCGGCGACGGCTGGCAGAACCAGATCGTCGGCCCGATCGCCGAGGCCGACCTGGCGAACTGGCGCCATCTCGCGGGCGGCCTGGCGGGGGCCACCGCGCTCGTGAAGATCCCGGACCTGCGGCCGTTCCAGCTGTGGGCGCCCCGCATCGCGCGGTTCTCGTTCCTGCTCTCGCCCTACGCGGGCGAGGGCGAGGAGGAGGCGGCCGCCGCCGCCGCCGCGACGCGCGGCGGTCCCTCGGTTACGGTGCGCACATGACGTCGAGCGGGAAGAGCCTCGAGGACCAGGTGCGCGAGATCCGCAAGCTCGTGCAGGACGCCGAAGAGACGCTGGACCAGGCGCGATGGGCCCTCGAGACGCTCGAGTCCCGGCTCGCGCGAGGGGCATCGGACTCGCCCTCCGGCGAGCGGTGACCTGATCACCCCGCGCCCGGGGCCGGCGGGCCGGCCCTCGCCGGCGCGGGGGCGGCGCCGCTCACCGCCAGCGCGCCGCCCGCGGCGCCGAGCAGGGCGCCGCCGAGCAGGAAGACGCCGAACACCGAGCCGCCGTCCGCATCGCCGTGGGCCACTCCGCCGGCGAGCGAGACGAGGATCGCCATCGCGATCGCCCACGCCGGGCCGGTGATCGCGCCCCAGCCGGCGCCGGCCGGCAGGCTGCCGGCGCCCGCCGTGCGGGCCGCGGCGAACCCGGCGTAGAGCGCGCCGAGCGCGACCAGCCCCATGAGGACCACGAGCGCGGGCAGCAGCAGCCAGGCGGGCATCGCGTCGGAGTAGGAGAAGATCCGCAGCCCGCCGTCTGGCCCGGGCACGTCGTTCGCCTGCTCGACCGGGAACGGCAGGCCGATCGCGCCCGGAGCGTCCGGCCGCATCTTGGCCCCCGCCGCGAGCGCGGTGAGATGGACGCCGTGCTCGCCGCCATAGACGGCCTCCTCGACCAGGGCGGTCGGCGCCGAGCGCCCGGCGCGGACGTTGCCGACGTCGGCGCCGACCTGGACGAGCCAGCCTACGAGCGCGATCGCCGTGCAGGTGACGAGCACGGCCGCCAGCGGCCGCAGCGCGGCGGCGGCCGCGGTGAGCGCGGTGCGCACCAGCGGCGGCCCGGCGGGCACGCCGCCCTCGCGCCGGCCGAGGGGCAGCGCGGTGGCGGCGCCGATGAGCGCGCCGACGAATCCCCACAGCAGCCCCAGGCCCCAGCACGCGCCCGGGGACGGCGAGATGTCGCTCACGTCGCTGTCGCCGGCGAGGATCGCGCACGCGAGCATCAGCAGCGAGAACGGGACCGCGACGACCGTCGCCCACGCGAGCCGCTCGAGCGGCTTGCCGCCCTCGGTGCGCCTGAGCTGCCAGCGCGTCCCGAGCGCGATCGCCCCGACCGGTACCGCGACCAGCAGCATCGGCGTGAGCCGCCCCGACCCGGCGCTCAGCGGCCCCCGGTCCACGACCGGGGCGAGCAGCGTCCCCACGCCCTGCCGGAACGCCTCCGTGATCGGGTTGACCCCCAGGCCCATGACCCCGAGGAACGAGGCGTCGGGCGTCACGACCGCGATCAGCAGCCCTGCGGCGAGCACCGCCGCGGTCGCGAGCAGCGCCGTGACCCCCGCCGCGACCATCCCCGGCACGGCGAGCCGGCTCATCAGCAGCTCCGACAGCTCCGCCGCCTGCGGGTCCACGCGCCCGATCCGCTCACCGATCGGCACGGCCTGCCGCGGCGGAGCCTGCGCCGAGGCCGCAGCGGCCTGCCCCTCACGGCCGGGAGGCGGCGGCCCCTGACCCGCCTGCGGCGGCGCCGGCCAACCACCCGGCCCCCCAGGAGCCCGCGCGGCCTCCGACGGCGGCCACCCAGCCGGCCCCCCGGGAGCACCCTGCGCAGGCGGCCACCCGGCCGGCCCTTCCGGCGCAGCCGCGGCCGGCCCCGACGCGGGCGGCGCGTCGGGCGCGGCCTCGACCGGCGGCGGGCCGTGACCGGCGTGCGGCGGGGGCGGCCAGGCCCCGGGCCCGCCGGGCGTGCGGGCGGCCTCCGAGGGCGGCCGCCCGGCCGGCTCGTCCGGCGCGTCCGACGCCGGCCGCCACGCGGCCGGCTCTTCGGGCGGGCGTCCGACCGGCTCGTCGCGCGGGGCGTCTGCGGATACGTCGCGGAGGGGCGGGGATTTCCCTTGGCCGGGGCCGACCGCAGCGTCGGGCGGCGGCCACAGCCGCTCGGGTTCGGAGTCGCTCGGCTCCTGCGGCGGCGGCCAGAGCCGCTCGTCCTCGCCCGCGGGCGGCCGCTCGGCGGCGGGTCGTTCGGGCTCGTCACCTCTGGCGGCGGGGGGCGGCTCGGGCGTCTCGCGCGGCGGTTCGGGCGCGGGGCGAAGCGTCCGCTCGGGCTGGGGCGGCTCGGGGACCGGGCGCAGCCTCCGCTCGGGCGGCGGTTCATCGGGGGGCGGCGGCGCCTCGCGCTCCGTCGCCCCCGGCGGCTCGGGTTCGTCGCGCTCGCTCGGCGGCGGCGGCGAATCCGGCCCGGCCGCCCGCGGTGGCTCCGGCGGCGCGCCCGGCTCGGCTGTCTGAGGCGGCTCCGCGGGTGCGTCCGGTGGACCCGGGGCCGCCTCGACGTGGAAGTCCTCCTGACGGGCGCCGCAGGCGGGACAGAAGCGCGCGCGAGCGCTGATGCGCTCGCCGCAACTGGGGCAGTACGTCGTGTCGCGAGCGGCCATGGCCTCCGGTTCCTGCTTGCCTCCGTTCGCGTCAATGGGTATCACTTCACGCCGATGGACGCGCAGGGACGCATCCGCCGCGGTTTGGCCGCGGTCGGAATCGTGGCGTGGTTCGGAGCGGCCCCCGGCCTCGCCGCAGCACAGACACCAACTCCCACGGCCACCCCGAGCGGCGCGCCGAAGATCCTGCTCGCCTTCGACGCCTCGGGCTCGATGGCGACCGACTCCGGCGACGGGACGCCGAAGATCGACGCCGCGAAGGACGCGGCGGTCGCGCTGCTGGACGCGCTGCCGAGCTCGACGCAGATCGGGCTGCGGGTGTTCGGCGGCACGCTGCCCTCGCGGCCGATCGGCCCGGCCTGCCACGACTCGCACACGGTGCTGCCGATCGGGCCGCTCAACCGGGGCCAGGCCGAGCAGCAGATCCGCTCGTTCAAGGCCCGCGGGCGCACCCCGATCGCCTACGCGCTCGAGCAGGCCGCCAACGACCTCGGCGACTCCGGCTCGCGCACGATCGTGCTGGTGTCCGACGGCAAGGACACGTGCGCGCCGCCGTCGCCCTGTGAGATCGCGCAGCGGGTCGCCAAGGGCGGCGTGGAGATGCGGATCCAGGCCATCGGCTTCAACGTCGACGCGGAGGCGCGCCGGGAGCTCCAGTGCATCGCGACCGCCGGCGGCGGGGTGTATCGCGACGCGAAGGACGCCGCCACGCTGCAGCAGGAGCTGCGCGTGCTGGCGACGCGGGCGCTGCGCGAGTACATCGCGCGGGGGAAGCCGATCAAGGGCGGCCCGAGCGCCCGCCGGGCGCTCCCGCTGCAGCCCGGCCGCTATCTGGACAAGCTCGAGCCGGACACCGAGCACTGGTACGCGGTCGACCTGCGGCGCGGGGAGACGCTGCAGGCCAGCGCCTCGATCATCCCGCCCAACCGCGACGTGGCCGACACCGCCGGCGCCGCGGAGGAGACGCTCGACATCGTCACGCCGTCGTTCAACATCCCCGACCGCCAGAACTCGTCGGCAGCCGGCAACCCGTTCGAGCGCCGCGGCTTCGTGTTCGGCGTCGGCGTCGTCTCGCGGCCGATCGGCGTCGGCTCCCAGGCGGATCCGAACCAGCCGTTCTCGCAGCCGGGCCGCTACTACCTCAAGCTCAGGCTCAACGACACCGGCGACAAGGCGCTGTTCAACGCGACCGGAGGGCAACCGTACGCGGCCGAGCTCGCCGTGACGGTGCTCGGGCGAAAGCCGGGCGCGCCGCCGCCCACGCCGCAGGAGCAGAAGAACGACAAGGGCAACTCGCTGCCAGATCTGAGCGGATCGGCCGGCCCGCAGGAGCCGCCGAGCACCGCGCTGCTCGCGCTCGTCGGCGGCGGGCTGGCAGCGCTCGGCTTCTCGGTCGGCGCCCTCACGTGGTGGAGGCGGCGCTCATGAGGATCGCGCTCGCCGCGCTGCTCGCGCTCCTGAGCCTGCCCGCCTCAGCCGGCGCCCAGGCCGGCAAGCCGGTCGTCGGCGGCGGCTCGTTCAACACCGCCCCGCTGCTCAATCCGGGCCGCTACTCGGACACGGTGGCCGCCGGCGAGACCGTCTACTGGAAGGTGCGCCTGCAGAAGGGCCAGATCCTCCAGGTGAAGGCGACCGTCGACACCTCCCAGCTCCAGACCGACGTGACCAAGAGCGACTACAAGTCCGGCCTGGTCAACCTCAACTACCGGATGAGCATCCACACCCCGCTGCGCGAGGATCTCTCCAACGAGGCCGGCTCCGAGTACCAGGACGCGACGACCACGCTGGAGGGGGCGACCGACGCGGGCGCCAAGACCGGGACGGTGAAGAGCTCGCGCGTGCTCGGCTTCGAGCAGATCCTGGCCGGCGACTACACCGCGAACAAGTTCCCGGGGCCCGGCGAGTGGTACATCGCGCTGAGCGCTGCCGACTCCGCGGCCGACCCGGCGGAGGTCCCCGCCGAGTTCCCGGTCGACCTCGAGGTCGAGTTCCTCGGCGCGCCGCAGCCGTCCTCGCCGGACTTCGCCGCCAAGCTGCCCTCGGCCACGCCGACGCCGGAGAGCACGCGGGAGCCCGATCCCGGCGCGGTGATCGGCGACGGGAACTCCGGCGCCGGCGATCCCACGCTCACCATCGCGCTGGTCGCCGCGATCGCCCTAGCCGGCGGCCTGATCCTCGGCGTGCTCGCCGCGCTCGTGCTCGGCCTCGGCCGCCTGGTGGCTCGCCGCACCTGATCGGCCGCGCGAAGGTCCCCGGCGTCCGCTGCGAGCCTGCGCCCAACCGCGGGCAGCGCTGGTGCTCGGTGAACACGGCCCGCCGCCACACGACGTTCGTCATCAGCTCCAAGAAGCGCGTGATCGACATCGTGCTCGGCCTGCGCGGCGACTGAGATCCGCCGGCGGCGCGCCGCGACGCGGCGCGCGGACGTCGTCGTGATCGGCGCCGGCTTCGCCGGCTTGGCCGCCGCGCGCGCGATCGACCGCGCCGGACGCTCGGTGCTCGTGCTCGAGGCGCGCAACCGCGTCGGCGGCCGTGCGCTCAACCTGCCGCTCGGAGGCGGCGAGGTCTCCGAGGGCGATCGTCGCCGTCCCCCCCACGCTGGCCGGGCGGATCGACTACCACCCGCAGATGCCGCCGGGGCGCGACCAGCTCACCCAGCGACTCGGCCAGGGGACGTTGACGAAGGTGACGGCCGTCTACGACACGCCGTTGTGGCGCGCGCAGGGGCTCACCGGCACCGCCGTGAGCGCCGACGGGCTCGTCAACGCGACGTTCGACGACTCGCCCGAGGACGGCTCGCCCGGCATCCTGTTCGGCTTCGTGGGCGGCGACAACGCCCGCGCCCACCAGGCGATGAGCCCGGCGGACGCCCGCGCCGCCGTGCTCGACGAGCTGGCGACGCTGTTCGGGCCCGCGGCCCGCAGCCCGCGCGCCTACCACGAGTCGCGCTGGACAAACGAGCGCTGGACCCGCGGCTGTCCGGTGGCGATCGCCGCCCCGGGCACGCTGCTCGCATACGGGCCCGCCGTGCGCGCGCCGGTCGGGCGGATCCACTGGGCCGGCGCGGAGACCTCGACGTTCTGGAACGGCTACATGGACGGTGCCGTCCGGTCCGGCGAGCGCGCCGCCGCGGAGGCGCTGGCGAGCTGAGCCCGGGAGCGCCGCGACCGGACGTTGGCGGGCTGAGCCCGGGAGCGTCGCGACGGAATGCTCCCGGGCCCGGCGGTCAACGCGCGGTCAGGGCCAGCGTCTCCTTCGGCTCGGCCGCCGCATCGGGCCGTTCGGCCTGCTGCACGGTCAAGCGGCGCCCGGTCTGCCGGTAGCGCTCGAAGAGCGCCCGGATCTCCTCACGGGCCTGCGCGTCGCGATCTTCTGTGTCGTCCCGTACCGGCTCACGTTGGAAGGCCAGCGGAACCACCTCCTTGACGACAAGCCTACGCCCATCCGGCCCGCCGGCCAAGCCGCCGGTCGCCGCCCGGACCGCGAGCCGCTATGCGGCGCGGGGGCTGGTGCGCAGGCCGGAGTGGAACGCCAGGAAGGCCTTCGCGGCCTCCGGCGTCATGCCCGTGAGCTGGGCCACGCGGCGCTCGGCGTCCAGGCTGGTCAGCGGAGTCGGGACCGAGTCCGTCCGGTCGGGCGTGTCGTCGTGATCCTTCACATGGCCAACCGTACGCCCCGCTCCGGCGGACCCGCAACGCACCGGAGGTCGAGTCTGTGGGCTAGGTCGGGTCAGGTGACGGCGGTCGCCCGAACGCGCCGAACGTTGTCTGGCGCGGCGCTAGTGGCCCCAGCCGAAAGTTCGACGCATTCCGGCGGCGCCGGCCCGCGCCGGCCGGAACCACTAGGTCGGGTGGCCGCGTGGGTCGCCCGCGAGGCCGGTGCAGCAGCACGTCGCGCCGCACGACGGGCAGGTGGCGGCCGCCTGCGCCTCGATGAAGCCGGGATCGCCGAGCTCGGGATCGAGGTCGAGGACCGGGGTCGCCATCGGCCAGGCGTCG